>JAIENA010000512.1 GCA_019751755.1 Burkholderiaceae bacterium
GGCGTTCTCAAAAACCAAGTGCAACACCCATTTGCTGTAAGGTGCTGCAATGCCAAGAAACTATGTCCATTTGACACCACAAGACCGCGCAGTCGTCATGCTTATGCGTGATGACCAGTGCAGCGTCCGCTCCATTGCTAAACGCCTTTGCCGTTCTGCCAGCACGATTAGCCGCGAGCTCAAGCGGGCAGATGCTGCTGGCGTCTACGATGCCAACCATGCCCAGAATCAGGCGCTGGCTTTGCGCGTGAAGCGGCGTAAGTTCCCGAAATTACATGTTCACAGCAGGATGTTCATTGTCGTTCATCATTTCCTCAAACTACGCTGGTCGCCACAGCAAATTGCTGGCAAGCTCAAGGCTATGTGGCCAAATGACTCCGAAATGACCGTCTCGCATGAGACCATCTACAACGCTATTTACCTGCATCCGCGTGGCGAACTGAAACGCGAACTGATTGCCTGCCTGCGCCATCACAACCAGGTTCGCAAGCCCCGCAGCCAGGGCGCCGATCGCCGCAACCAGATCCAGGACATGCAAAGCATCCATATCCGGCCGCCGGAGGTCGAGGACCGCCTCATCCCCGGCCACTGGGAGGGCGACTTGATTAAAGGCGCCGGCAATCGCTCATCGGTCGGCACGCTGGTCGAACGCACGACCGGTTTTGTGGTGCTGGCCAAGATGGACAATGCCACCACCAAGGCCGTCGTCGACAGCTTCGCCGCCGTACTCAACCGTGAGCCTGCTGCCCTCCGCAAGTCCATGACATACGATCAGGGACGCGAAATGCATGGTCACAAAATTCTTACCGAACGTACTGGCATGCAGATCTATTTCGCTGATCCGCACAGTCCATGGCAGCGTGGTTCCAACGAGAATACTAACGGTTTGCTACGGCAATATATGCCCAAGGGATCGGACCTGTCGGTCTACTCACAGGAACAGCTCGATGCAATCGCGCTGGAACTCAACCAGCGTCCGCGCGCACGATTTGGCTTTGAATCTCCCCTCGCTATTTATACTGCTCACATGGCACAATTAAATAATCCGGATATTACTGTT
>JAIENA010000264.1 GCA_019751755.1 Burkholderiaceae bacterium
GCACCGTCCGAAGCGGCGGTGGAGGCCTTGCAATCGATCCAGGTCGCGGGGCAGCGTCCCGGTCCGGGCTTATGGAAAGTTACCAGCGGTGACCATGTGCTGTGGATCTTCGGCATGTATGGCCCGTTGCCGAAAAAAATGGAATGGCGTTCGAAGCAAGTCGAATCGATCCTGTCGCAAGCACAGGAATACATCGGCATGCCGGGCGTGTCGATCGAAGTGGGCTTTTTGCGCGGCTTGACGGTGCTGCCATTCCTGCCCGGGTTACAAAACAATCCGGATGGCGCGCATCTCAAGGACGTGCTGCCGGCGGAGACCTATACGCGCTGGCTGGCGCTGAAAGCAAAATACATCGGCGACGATGACGGCATCGAGCGCCAGCGCCCGTTCTTTGCCGCCCAGGCACTGATGGAGAAAGGCTTGTCCCAGGCCGGTCTGACGAACAGCCGGGACGTCAACAAGACCATCGAGCAGTTGGTCAAGCAGCACAAAGTCAAAGTCACGTCGACCCATCTGGCGCTCGATATGGAAGACCCGGTCAAGACGGTGCGCAACTTCAAAAAGGCGCCGATGGACGATGCCGCATGCTTTGCCAAAACACTCGACCGCGTGGAAATCGAGATTGGCGCCATGCGCGAGCGGGCGGCGGCGTGGGCGATCGGCGATATGGACGTGATCCGCAAAGTCGATTTCAACGGACGTGAAAAAGCCTGCAACGACGCCGTGTTCGGCGCCGGCGGCATGCGCGACCAGGTGGCGCTGAAAGACGCCGAACAGCGCCAGCGCACGATGTGGCTGACCGCGGTGGACAAGGCGCTGGCCGCCAACAACACCACGTTCGCGGTGCTGTCGATGGGGGAGCTGATGAACCCGAAAGGCATGCTGGCGCAATTGCAGGCCAAAGGCTATACGGTGCAGGCGCCGGAATAAATCCGGACGGGCGCGGCAGGCGGATGATGGATTTGCCAATGCCGCGCGTTCCCAAGTAAAATGCACGGCATGCGGGTGTAGTTCAATGGTAGAACGGCAGCTTCCCAAGCTTCATACGAGGGTTCGATTCCCTTCACCCGCTCCAGC
>JAIENA010000257.1 GCA_019751755.1 Burkholderiaceae bacterium
CTCGATGGCGAGAAAAAAGCCTGGGCGCGCGACACCATCGCGACCAAAATGAGCGAAGTGATCGAAGGCGCCGACATGTTCCTGGGCCTGTCGGGCCCCGGCCTGCTGTCGCAGGACGACGTCAAGAAAATGGCGCCACAGCCGATCGTGTTCACGCTGGCCAACCCGGATCCTGAACTGCGTCCGGAACTGGTGCGCGAAGCGGCGCCCGACGCCATCATTGCCACCGGCCGCTCGGATTACCCGAACCAGATCAACAATGCGCTGTGCTTCCCTTACCTGTTCCGTGCCGCGCTGGACTCCGGCGCCACCACCATCAACCAGGAAATGAAGATCGCCTGCGTCCACGCGCTGGCCGGCATGACCCGTTCGGACGAGCGCTTCGGCAAGGATTATGTGGTGCCGGGCTTGCTCGACCCGCGTTTGCTGTCGGGCGTGACGCCGAAGATCGCGCAAGCCGCGTTCAACAGCGGCGTGGCGCGCAAGGAACTGGATGTCGATGCGTATGCGCAGCATCTGGTCAAACTGGGCGAAACGCTGCTGTAATCAACTGCGCAAACCCGGCAGGGCGGTTTCCGCGCAGCGGAAGCCACCCTATCATTACACCGGCCGCCCGGCCAACGCCAGCAACCACTGCGGTGCATCCTGCAGCGCCACCGGCCGCAGGAAGCGCTCCAGCGCCGCATAGCCGACCGAGGTGGCCGCCGGCTGCGTCGACGACGGCCACGGCCCACCGTGCACCTGGCTGGCCGCCACCGCGACACCGGTCGGCACACCACTGAACAAGACCCGCCCCGCCATCCGCTGCGCCGTGCGCACGATGCGCGCAACGTCCTCGGACGGCTGCTCCGCGCCCCATAGCGTGACCGTCAGGCTGCCGCCGACCGCGTTCAGCACCGCCACCACCTCGTCAAACGACGCCACCCGCACCAACAGGCAGGCCGGGCCAAACACTTCTTCCTGCAAGCCGTGCCGCGCAATGAAATTGGCCGCCGTGGTGCGCGCCACCAGCGCTTGCGGCGACGCCGCCTGACTGCCTTCATCACTACCCGCCGCCGCGCCAGCCAACACCGCCTGCACGCCCGGCGTGCCCACCACGCGCGCCACCCCCGCATCAAAATT
>JAIENA010000335.1 GCA_019751755.1 Burkholderiaceae bacterium
CATGCCTGGCCAATGCGCTTTGCGATGCGGTGCCGGCGCGCTGCGGCTTGAACAGCGCCACGGTCGCCGCCAGCATGCCCAGCGCAACGATGGTCCACAGCGCGCGGTTGGCCAGCAGGGCGCCGGTCAGTTCGGGCAGGCGGGTGTTGGTGTCGGCGCTGGTGAAATAGCGCGTGGCCAGCGCCAGGGCGCGCAGCGCAAACGGGTCGAGCAGGGCGGCAATCAGCGCGCTGTCCTGGCGCTGCGCCAGGAAGCCGGCGGCGGACCACAGCACCATAAAGGCCAGCACGCCGACATACACCATCAGCATCGAGCGCGTGACCGCCGCCAGCAACAGCAGCAGCGCCGCCACGAACAGCAGATTGGGCAGCACCAGCACCAGGAAGCTCCAGGCATACGGCGCCAGGTCGAACGGCCCGATGCGGCTGGCATCGGCCCCGGACAGGCCGGCTCCGGCCATCATGGCGCAGGTGACCAGCGCGAACACCAGCAGGCACGCGCACAGGCCGGCCAAAAAACGCCCCACCAGGTAATCGATCTTGCACATCGGCGTGGCGAACAGCAGGTCGGCGATGCCGGCGTCGCTGTCGCGCAGCACCGCGCCGGCAATAAACACCGTGACCAGGAACATGGCCGCCACGCTGAGGATGCCGAGCTGGCGGGCGATCACCACCGGCGCATTCAGGTAGGCGTTGCCGATGGCGCCGCCGATGCGGGCCGCGTCGCTGCCGGCCGACAGTCCGGCAATCAGCATCAGCGCCAGCGCGACGATCCACAGCAAGGGTTGGCGCAGCTGGTAGCGCAGGTCGAAGCGGAAGAATTCAGTCCACATGCCGTGCTCCTTACGCCGCCGCGCGCAATTGGAGGAAGTACACGTCTTCCAGGTTCGCTTCGACGCGCGCAAAGCCGTCGCCCGGCTGCGTGGCGGAATACACCTTGATCTGCGGCTTGCCGCCCACCAGGCGGGTGGACAGCACCGTGTAGCGCTGCTGGTAGTCGGCCAGCGTGGCGTCGCTGACGCTGCGGCGCCACACGCAGTCCTTCAGGGTGTCGATGGCGGTTTGCGGTTCACCCGCCACCAGCACCCGTCCCGCCGCGATCATCGCCATGCGCGGGCATAAATCCGTCACGTCTTCCACGATATGGGTCGACAGGATGACGAC
>JAIENA010000347.1 GCA_019751755.1 Burkholderiaceae bacterium
AGCGGTGCGCGTTTATAGTCGCCCTTCCACTCTCGTGCGCGTCCCTTTTGCGCCCAGTCGCTCTGGAACTCGTGAACAAACAGCGTGCGGTTACCGTCCACCACTTTTACTGACCAACGCATGTGTGCGAAGTCGGCGCGCGCGTCAGGGCACATGCTCTGCAGATCCGACGAGAAGTGCGTGCGCAGCGTATTGCCTGAGGCCACTTCATTCTGCTGCGCGATCAGAGCTGAACGGCGTTTATCGAGGCGGAACACGGCATCGGGATCCTCCCCGAGTTTATCGAAATCGAAGTTGAGCGCTGCAATACGGTCATCCAGATCGGCGATTCGGTCGGCAAGATCCTCGTCGACTGTCGGGAAGTAGAACAGGCTTTCGTTGTAATCCTCACCCGCTCCGGCGAAGGAATATGACCGGTACTTGACGTCGCTCCCGGTCAGCCGGGCCTCCTTGATGGATGGGAGGCTATACGAGGCAAACTCGGCGAGCTCCTCACGGGTCACCTGGCGCTTGCCCTGGTCCTGCAACCATTCAGCAACACCGGAATCCTCGATCTCGGATTGCTTGATGCCCTTCTGGGAAAATCCGTTTATTACGTGAATCCACTGCTGCGCTTGCAGCTTAGCCTGCTTGTAAGCCGCGATTTCCTGCGGCAGGCGCCAGGAAAATAACGGGTAGGCGCCGCCTGTGAGTTGGAATACCTTTTTTGCCATTTGAGTGTCACCGATGTGGTTAAGTCTGATGCTCGCATGGTGGCACAGGGCGCTGTCTGTTTCAGTGCAACCACGCCGCCCCGCAATGAGTGGCACAGAAGGTCAGATTGGAATCGCCCGAAATCAATGACTTAACAGAAAATTTCTCGCATAAGATGAGATTTATCAGCAAATTCTCACATCAGGCTCTGGCGCTGGAGGCCTGTCGGCGCGTACTGGCGTCCAGGGCGGGCGCTGGGCGGCGCCACAACGCCCTTCAGTTGATCCGAGCGAAGCGCGCGTGGTTGCACGGACAAGAAAAGCTATCATCCGTATCCTCTGAGTGCGCCCCTCATACAAGTTTTCGAAAATGCATTTTCAATCTCAACTTATGTGAGACCCAACGGCGGGGATGTAAATTATGTTGCGGTAGGAATGCCCGTTACCGGACACCCCCCGCGCAGATCCCGGCGTGCGCGATTCGCGCACCGGGCTCTT
>JAIENA010000443.1 GCA_019751755.1 Burkholderiaceae bacterium
GTACTGCCATTTTCCGCTCGTAAGCGGCGGGCGGCAGATTGCCCAGTGCTGAATTCAATCGTCGGCTGTTGTAGAAGCCTACGATGTAGTCTGTGATGTCGGCCCTGGCCTCCGCATGGTTGGCGTACTGGCGCTGCCAGACGCGTTCCATTTTGAGGTTCAGGAAAAAGCGCTCGGCAACGGCGTTATCCCAGCAATTGCCTTTGCGGCTCATGCTGCAAACGAAGCCATGTTTGTCCAGCATTTTCTGGTACAGCTCACTGGCGTATTGACTGCCGCGATCGGAATGGACGATTAAGCCCGGCCCAGGTTGGCGCTGCTGGATTGCCATATTAAGCGCCTCGCAGACCAGTTCGGCTGGCATGCTTGGTGCCATGGCCCAGCCAACCACTTTGCGTGCGAACAGATCCAGCACAACAGCCAGATAGAGCCAGCCGGCGCCAGTTCGGATGTACGTGATGTCAGAAACGTAAGCCATGTTGGGCGCGGGCGGGTTGAACTGGCGATTGAGTACATTGGCGGCCACCGGCAGGTCGTGCTTGCTGTCCGTCGTATGAACGAATTTACGCTTCCAGACGGGCTTTAAACCCGCTTGGCGCATCAACCGACGAACTTTGTAGCGGCCAATCTGGAAGCCTTGGTTGGCCATCACGGTGACCAGACGACGACTGCCGTAGCTTTGCTGGCTGGCTGCAAACGCGGCTTTCAAATGGACGCTGGCCTTGCACAAAACCGGGTTGGCAAAACGACGACGTGCTTCGTAATACGCGGAGCGGCTAACCGATAGGACGCGACAACTATGCTTGACTGGGATGGCCTCCTTTTGCAACTGATGAACGAACTGATAGATCACTTCACTTCGCGGGCAAAGAAGGCCGAGGCCTTTTTTAAGATATCGACGTCCTGGCGAAGTTGGCGGTTTTCTTGCTCCAGTTGGCGGATGCGTTGCTGCTCGGCGGTGAGTGGTTTACCGATGCCTGGCGGGACTTTCTGCTCATCGCCATACTCGGCTACCCAGCGTCGAATCGCGGTCGGGCCAATGTTCATGCTCTGGCTGACGTGCTGGACGCTCAGGCCTTGTTCTTTGATCATGCGAACGACTTCCAGCTTCAGGCTGGGGTCGAATGTTTTTCGTTGTCTTGCCATGTAACTCTCCTCAAGTGGTGGATTTTCCACCTATTGAGGTGTCCGGGCAAATTAGACCACGGCA
>JAIENA010000170.1 GCA_019751755.1 Burkholderiaceae bacterium
TGACGGAACCGCTGACGGGGCGCGAACGGGAAATCCTGCACTGGCTGCAGCAAGGGAAAATCAATGCGGACATCGGCGTGGTGCTGGGCATCAGCGCGCGCACCGTGAAAAACCATGTCTATAACATTTACCGCAAGCTGGCCGTACAAAACCGGGTGCAGGCGGTGGCGCGGGCGGCGGCGCTGTCGCTGACCGGCACGCCGCCATGAGCCGGTGGGTCCGGGCCGGGCTGGCTGCGCTGGCGCTGGCCTGCTGCTGGCATAGGACGGCGGCGGGCGGGGAGGGCGCCGCGCCGCCCGGATGGGTGGCGATGGCCGGAGGGACGCCTGCGGGCGAACAGCGTGATGGCTGGTCGCTGGAGTTGGCCGACGCGCCGCTGCGCAGCGTGCTGGAACGGCTGGCGCGCGATTGTGGCTGGGCGCTGGAGGCCGACCGGCGGGTGGCGCTGGAACGCCGCATGTCGCTCAGCGCCCAAGGTGGCGAACCGGAAAGCACGCTGCATCACGTGCTGCGCGCCACCGGCCTGGTATTGCAGCCGGCCGCTCCTGGCGTTATGCGGGTGGCGCCGGGGGCGCTGCCAGGACCGGCGCAGGACGATCCATACGACCCGTCGCAACAGCGGTCGGTTGCCATCGTGACCGGCACGGCGTCGCTGCTGATTGACCTGCCGCCGGACGCCAGCGCGCGCCACGGGCGTGCCGCCGCGCCGTCTTCCGCCGTCACCGCCCGCGCCGTCCCGCTGGCCGGCCCGGTGCCAACGAATGTGCGGGGCGCGCAGTTGGACTGGAAAATCCGTCCGCGCACGCGGGTTGGTAGCAATTTCACGGTACAAATATTCCTGCGCACCGAACGTCCGGCCGCCAGCGTGCCGCTGACCATCGCCTTCGACAGCGACGCGCTGGAAGTCATCCGGATCGACGCCGGGGATGCCTTGGGCGCGCAGCCGCTGTTCAGCAGCCACACCGATGTGGCGGGCGTGATTGCGCTGCAGGGGGCCCGCAGCGCCGCCGGGGCAGCCGGCCAGCAGGCCGGCCAGCCGGCTGGCCAGGAAGCAGCCGGCCTGCTGGCCGCCATCACCTTCCGCGCCAATCGCGCCAGCGAGGCGGCAACCATTCAGGTCACATCGGCCCACGTACGCGACGCGGCGGGCGCGGAGATGCCGACCGTCATTCCCTTCCGCCACAGCATGCCGGTGCTGCCCTAGGCCGTTCGGCCTATGCAACATGGTCGGACTGACATCAAGTTGACATACTGTTAATTTAGTATGCACGCCAACTGCGGGGGACGCAGCGCGGATTCGACGACGCGCGACCACTGCGCGAATAC
>JAIENA010000017.1 GCA_019751755.1 Burkholderiaceae bacterium
CGGCGTTTAGGAAGGCAGCCTGAAGGGGCGGCCATTGTGATTCTTGAGGTAAATTTGGGTTTGCGAAGACTCAACTCAACCATAGGAAAGCACAATGACCAACGCCACTATCGCATTATCCGAGCTTGCCGAAAAGGGGGCGGACGCGGATTTTATCCGCCAGACGCTGCAGCATGCCTTGCAAAGGCTAATGGAAATGGACGTGGAAGCGCTCTGCCAGGCCGCGTACGGCGAGCGCAGCGACGAGCGCATCAACAGCCGTAACGGTTATCGGGAGCGCGCTTACGAAACCCGGGCTGGCAAGGTGGATCTGAAGATCCCCAAGCTACGCAGCGGCAGCTATTTCCCTGGCTTCCTGGAGCCACGGCGCACTGCGGAGAAGGCACTTACCGCTGTTATCCAGGAAGCCTACATCCAGGGCATCTCCACCCGATCAGTCGATGAACTGGTCAAGGCCATGGGCATGAGCGGTGTCTCGAAAAGCCAAGTTTCGCGCCTGTGCGAAGAGATCGATGAGCGGGTGCACACCTTCCTCAACCGTCCCATCGAGGGAGATTGGCCCTACCTGTGGATCGACGCCACTTACGTCAAGTCGCGCCAGGCCGGACGGGTGGTATCGGTGGCGGTGATAATCGCCGTGGCCGTCAACACCGACGGCGTGCGCGAGATCCTCGGTGTGGCGACAGGGCCTTCGGAGGCCGAGCCTTTCTGGACCGAATTCCTGCGCGGGTTGAGCCGGCGCGGTCTGCGCGGCGTGAAGCTGGTCATTTCCGATGCCCACGAGGGGCTCAAGGCTGCCGCCAGCAAGGTCTTCAAAACCAGCTGGCAACGCTGCCGCGTACACTTCATCCGCAACGCGCTGGCTCATGTCGGCAAGGGCCAGCGCCAAGCTGTGCTGGCCATGATCAATACTATTTTTGTCCAGGAGAGCGCAGAGGCGGCCAGCGCGCAGTGGCGTACCGTGGCTGACCAGTTGCGAGGCAAGTTTCCGAAGTTGGCCACCATGATGGACGATGCCGAGCACGAAGTGCTGACCTTCATGGGCTTCCCCAAGGCCCATCGAACCCAGATTCACAGCACCAACCCCTTGGAGCGCCTGAACGCCGAGGTAAAGCGCCGCACCAACGTCATCGGCATCTTCCCCAACGACAAAGCGATTATCCGACTCGTCGGTGCCATGATGCTTGAGCAAAATGACGAGTGGTCTTTGCAACGTCGTTACATGCAGCTTGAAGGATTATTGTCGTTAAGCGACAATCAACCTGCACGGCTCTCCGCCGTGATTAACTGATCGGGGACCCAGCCCCTCGGGAATCACATCTCATACACCACTTCTGGGGACACCATC
>JAIENA010000251.1 GCA_019751755.1 Burkholderiaceae bacterium
AAGGCCCAAAGCGCAACTCCCTGTTGCGCATGAACATAAAACATCCCAAGCCAAGAGCAAAAACATCATGCCGGCCAGAGCACCCCAAACTGCTGAAGCAAGTCCGCGCCTTGATCCGCTCGATGCAGCACCGAGTAGATCGCCGTCGATTGGCTGCGGGCAGGTACCTTCCCAGTTTTTTCGATCTTACTAAATCGCGCGATCCGCTAATACCGGCCGCTTTCTGATTCCCTCCCGATCTTTCATCCTGGCGGGAACTTACTCCTGCGACACCTGTCCAAGCTTTAGTAACCGTTATAGCGAAACCGCGCGCCTTCGTCTTGGGTAGCAATCGATAGCGAAATCGACTTTTGGGAGGGAGACCACCATGTCCTACATTCACCGCAATATTCACATGCCCACGGATCTGCTCATGGCATTCAGCAAGCACACCGGCCTTTTCTGGAGTGGGATTGAGATCGAAGGAGCGATTTGCGATGCGCTTGCCGCTGCCATGCAGCCGCCACAAGCGCAGGCGCAATCGCAAACACCGGGGGTGGACGCGGCCAATGGCTACCAATGGAAACAAATATTCCTGCCCGAAGGCACGGTGTTGCGCGCCAGCTTCGGGCGCCAGCCTTACTACGCCGTGGTGGAAGGTTCCGAAATCAAATATGGCAAATTCAGCCTATCGCCATCAGCGTTCGCCAACCTGCAGGGCAGTGGCAACCGCAACGCGTGGAAGGCGGTCTGGCTACGTTTTCCGGGTTTTAAGGACTGGGTGCGCGCAGACGAATGCCGCACCATGCGGCTGGCAGTGACGGCGCGGCTGTTCGAACCGCATCAGCAGGCGGAATCAAGCGAACCGGAGGCAAAACCGGCTGTCCCAATTGGGCCTCACCAGCAACGCTATACTGAAAAGGCACCGATGCAACACGAGGTCCTTCCTTTTTACCAATTGCTGCGCGACTTCCCCGAAGACGAAGCTGCCGCCACCGATCCGGCCACGGCGCGCGATGAACCCAGCACACAAACACGTCCTGCACCGGACTCTTCCCCTTCCAGCAAGAAGCGCAGCAGGCGTCAGCGAAAAGGCGGCAAGAACGGCGCGAAAAAGCGTCCCGGAATGACTCCCGACAATCCGAGATAAACTTCGGAAAGCCGTATCCCCTGGCAGTGCACATGTCCGGGCGTGCAGGCCACCGTTCCGCTCTTGCTTCGCCTGCCCGCTGGCGGCATTAATCATCGGTTGGCAAATCGTTATCGAACACGCAGCAATTGAGCGTCCTGCACACAAGTGCGGATTGCACGATAATCCTTGATCCTGCAACCTGGAATATTGAACCCATGAGCAACTTGTCCGCCTTCCCGATCACC
>JAIENA010000203.1 GCA_019751755.1 Burkholderiaceae bacterium
TTCATTGTCGTGCATAAAGAAGTGGCGCGTCAGTTCCCGCTGCAAGCGGGTCATGGTTTGCGAGGCCGCCTCGATCGAGGTTTCCGGCAGCAAGATCAGGAATTCCTCGCCGCCAAAGCGCGCCACCACGTCCATCGAGCGGATGGTGTCCTTGACGATCTTGACCAGGTGCTTCAGCGCGCCGTCGCCGGCAATGTGACCGTAGGTATCGTTGAGGCGCTTGAAATCGTCCAGGTCCAGCACGGCAATGCACAGTGGCGTGCCGCGCCGGTCGGCGCGCGCCATTTCCCGCTCGAACACGTCATCGAGGCCACGGCGGTTCAGGCTGCCCGTCAACTGGTCTTCCCGCACCAGTTCGCTCATATGCTGCAACTTCGCTTCCAGCGCATGGATGCGCGCTTCCGCATCCTGCACTTCCTGGCGCGCCATCACCATGTTGTCGCGCGCTTTCAGCGCCTCGGTCTGGACCAGGCGGGTTTCTTTCAGTACCTGATCGAGGATCTCGTTGAGTTCGCTGATCTTGTCGGCGTTGCGGATTTTCTCGGAATAGCCGCCGATCTTTTCATGGAAGTCGCCGGTCGATGTCGCCACTTGGCCGAGACGGTCGATGAACGTCATCATCATGTTCTTGACGGTGAGTTTCACGTCCGACAAGCCATGCTTCAATTGGCTCTGCTTGTAAATCACGTCCTTGAGGCTGCGCGTGGCGTCTTCCAGCTTGCGGGCATCGAGCGGGCCGGCAATCAATTCCTGCACCATGTCGATCTGGCCGCGCAGCCACGAATCGTCATCGAGCAGGCCGCTGACGTTTTCCAGCAGCAGGCGGAACAGGCGCAGCAGCAGTTCCTGCTGTTCGCCGTGATCGCCGCTGCGCAATTCAATCTGGTAGCACAATTGTTTCAGGCGGATGCCGATCTCGGCCAGCGCAGCGTCCGAATGGGCTTCCTTGGTGGCGGCGCCCAGCGCCTCGGCTTCCGTCACCAGCTCCGGATTGTTGTTCAGCAGCGACGCCACGGCAAACGTCAGTGTTCGCGCCAGCATCTCGCGCAATTGCCGGGTTTGTTCCCCGTCCGGCAATTCCGCCAGGTCGATGCCTTTTTTGGGGGCCGGGCGCTCGGCCAGTTGCGTCAGCGTGCGCGCATAGCCATCCCAGTCGCGGCCCTTGACGGCGCGGTTCAGGCGGCGGCCAAATTCCGCCAGGTCGCCGGGTTGGTCGGATAAGCGGTTGGCAAACTGGTACAGCATCAATTCCGGCCCGGGGTCGGGACGCGGTTCCGGCGCCACCGTCGGCGCCTGCAGCGGCGGCGCGATGCCGGCGATTTCATAGTAAATGTCGCGGTACGCTTCCGGCGTCGGCGAGATGCGCCGCAGGGCCAGACGGCGGA
>JAIENA010000271.1 GCA_019751755.1 Burkholderiaceae bacterium
GCGTCCAAATGGGTGCGAACCGCAGGGGTAACAGATTTGGAATATATATACATAAAATACCTCAGAGAAATTTTGATTAAAAAATGTGCTGCTCAGGTAAAAAATCTGATGTTCATAAATTGTTTCCTCAGCCGCAATATGTGATAACGCGCTCAATTGCTGCGATGCGCCATTAGCACAGTGCCGAATACTACCTTGGGAAATGAGATTTATTTTGTTTTGCGTCAGTCGTGCGCGGGTTTTTGTTTAATTTAATAATATATGGAAATAAATTGGCGTCAGTATTTGCGCTGCAGCAAAATAATAATAAATAGTTATTAATGTAGGGCTGAGATGAGGGCGGCGGCGTTGCCGGATTGAATCTTCGTGCGTCCAACCCGTCAATCCCGGTATCATCGAGCCTGTCTTATCAGGATAGGAATGCCATGGTCATCGTGACGCATAGCGGTAAATTCCACGCGGACGACGCGTGGGCGGCCGCCGTATTGAATATTGTCTTTCCCGGCTGCGACATCATCCGCACGCGCGATCCGGCCACGATCGTCGCGGCGGACTTTGCCGTCGATGTCGGCGGCATCTGGGATCCGGCCAGCGGCCGCTTCGATCACCACCAAAAGGGGTTTGACGGGGCGCGGCAAAGCGGCGTGCCCTATGCCAGCGCGGGACTGGTGTGGCGCGAATATGGTGCGCGCTGTGTCGGCATCCTGGCCGCCGAGCATGCGGGCTACCAGTTGCCGGCCGACAAGGCGCGAGAAATAGCCTACGCCATCGATACCGATATCGTGCAATACCTGGACTTGTCGGACGTGGGCGCCGCGAAGAGCGCGCCCGGCAGTTATGGCCTGTCCGCCGTCATCTCGGGCTACAACACCAACTGGCTCGACGAGCAACGACTGGGCTATGGCGAGGCGCTGGAAGCCTACCGGATGGCGCAATTCCGCCGTGCGATGGCGGTGTTGGCCGACAGCATGGTCAATGCCGTGAAATACCGGGTGGGGGCGATGCTGGCGGTGGAGCAGGTGCGCCAGGCGCAGGTGCTGGCGGACGGCCGCTTGCTGTTCCTGGAAAATGGCGCGCTGCCCTGGAGCCAGTTGGTTCGCAAGGAAATGCCGAAAGTGCTGTTCGTCCTCAGCCACAGCATTGCCGAGCAGCGTTACATGCTGCACACAGTCTCGCTGAACGCCGAGAGTTTCGATGCGCGGGCTGACTTGCCGGAGGCGTGGGCCGGGTTGCGCGACGCGGAACTGGCGGCCGTGACCGGGGTGCCGGATGCGGGCTTTTGCCATAACGGCAGGTTTATCGCATCGGCCAAGTCATATGAAGGCGCATATGCGATGGCGCTGCTGGCGCTGAAAGAAGTCGACCAGGGCTGAATGGCGCTTGGTTGGCGCC
>JAIENA010000166.1 GCA_019751755.1 Burkholderiaceae bacterium
GGCTACCGCATGCAAGGCGGGCGCGCGTGTGAAATCACCAAACTGGCCATGGCGCCCTCGGCCGATACCCGCAAGACTCTGGCGGCGCTGTTTCATGCAGTGTTTATGTACGCCCACATCCAGCACCGCTGTACCGATATGTTTATCGAAGTTAATCCACGCCACCGCCGCTACTATGAAACCATGCTGGGTTTCCAGTGTCTGGGCGAGCCGCGCCACAACCAGCGCGTCAACGCGCCCGGGTATCTGATGTGGAGCAGCATGGATCATATTGCGCAGCAAATCGCCACGCTGGGCGGCACCGCGTCGCCCACCAGCGCGGCCCGTTCCCTGTACCCGCACTTCCTGGCGCCGGCCGACGCCGCCAGCCTGGCCAGCCATCTGCTCAACAAACCCCGGTAACGCCCCGCAGGTACTGCCTTGCATGCGTGAACTGAAGTGTCGGAATTTTTTACAGCTGTTTGCTTGTTGTCATCTCTCATCGCCCACATGTTTTGAAAACTCCAATTAATTCAATAACTTAGTATTTTCAATCGTATCTGGCACGTGATTTGCTTAATAGTGGACGTGCTAGCCAGATGGCAAGCGTTACAAATCTAACCAAGGAATTTATTATGAAACTGCTCAAGAAAGTACTGATCGGTTCTGCGCTGGCACTGGCCTTCTCCGCAGCACAAGCCGCACCAATCACCGTTGGTGGCATCACCTGGGATCCGGATTACTCGGACAGTGGCGAGACGGACTTCACCACCAAGTTTGACTTCACCCAGTGGTTCGGCACGACCAAAGAGGCTGTTGGCGTTGCGCCGAAGTATACCGATGCGATTTCTATCAGCACCGTGTTTGGAAGCCTGAATGGCAGTTCCGCCGCCAGCGGTTACTACCTCAAGGGTGCTGGCGAGGTTTATCGCGTCAATGAAAACAACAAGAATAACGGCGACGTTTTCTGCACGGGTTGCGAGCTGACCTACGCCTTTGGCGGTATTGGCCTGAATAAAAATGGCACGTTTGATGTGACCGACGCTTGGGCTCGCCTGTATGTCAACAGCACGACGCCTAACTTTGCCGCGCCAGTGAGCAACCAAGCCGAAGTCGATGATGCTATCTCCGGATCCAAGTGGCTCGACCTGAAGTTCACTAGCTTGGGTTTTATCAGTGGTAACGTTAAAAATGGTTTGGTCAGTGCCGAGCTGGCAGTTGTCGGCGGGACTGCCGCCTTTAATTTCCAGCCAGGTACACTCACATACTCGGCTAGTGCACGCTTCCTTGATGGCGCAAAATATTCGAGTGATGGTAACGGCTCGATGACCGGCAACACCATTCCTGAGCCAGGCTCGCTGGCCCTGTTCGGCCTGGGCATGCTGGGTGCCGCAGCGCTGCGTCGCCGCAACA
>JAIENA010000357.1 GCA_019751755.1 Burkholderiaceae bacterium
GGCTACCGCATGCAAGGCGGGCGCGCGTGTGAAATCACCAAACTGGCCATGGCGCCCTCGGCCGATACCCGCAAGACCCTGGCGGCGCTGTTTCATGCAGTGTTTATGTACGCCCACATCCAGCACCGCTGTACCGACATGTTTATCGAAGTCAATCCCCGCCACCGCCGCTATTACGAAGCCATGCTGGGTTTCCAGTGCCTGGGCGAACCGCGCCACAACCAGCGCGTCAACGCGCCCGGGTATCTGATGTGGAGCAGCATGGATCATATTGCGCAACAAATCGCCACGCTGGGCGGCACCGCGTCGCCCACCAGCGCGGCCCGTTCTCTGTACCCGCATTTCCTGGCGCCGGCCGACGCCGCCAGCTTGGCCAGCCATCTGCTCAACAAAGCCCGCTAACACTGTGCAGGTACAGCCTTGCATGCATGAACTGAGGTGTCGGAATTTTTTACAGCTGTTTGCTTGTTGTCATCTCTCATCGCCCACATGTTTTGAAAACTCTAATTAATTCAATAACTTAGTATTTTCAATCGTATCTGGCACGTGATTTGCTTAATAGTGGACGTGCTAGCCAGATGGCAAGCGTTACAAATCTAACCAAGGAATTTATTATGAAACTGCTCAAGAAAGTACTGATCGGTTCTGCGCTGGCACTGGCCTTCTCCGCAGCACAAGCAGCACCACTCACCGTTGGTGGCGTCACCTGGGATCCGGATTACTCGGACAGCGGCGAGACTGACTTCACCACCAAGTTTGACTTCACCCAGTGGTTCGGCACGAGCTCAGAGGCTGCTGGCGTTGCGCCGTCGTATAACGATGCGGTCGCCATCAGCACCGTGTTTGCAAGCCTGAATGGCAGCTCTGCCGCCAGCGGTTACTACCTGAAGGGTGCTGGCGAAGTTTTCCGCGTCAATGAAAACAACAAGAATGACGGTCAAGTTTTCTGCACCGGTTGCGAGCTGACCTACGCCTTTGGCGGTATTGGCCTGAATAAAAACGGCACGTTTGATGTGACCAATGCTTGGGCACGCCTGTATGTCAACAGCACGACGCCTAACTTTACTACGCCGGTGAGCAATCAAGCGGAAGTCAATGATGCCGTCTCGGGCACCAATTGGCTGAACCTGAAGTTCACCAGCCTGGGCTTCGTCAGCGGTAACGTTAAAAATGGTCAAGTCAGCGCCACGCTGGAAGTCGTCGGTGGTGTTGCTGCCCCTCACTTCCAGCCAAATACGCTGGAGTACACCGCGACCGCATTCTTCCCGACCAATGGCGCGAAATATTCGAGTAACGGCACCGGCGCCATGATCGGCAGCACCATTCCTGAGCCAGGCTCGCTGGCCCTGTTCGGCCTGGGCATGCTGGGTGCCGCAGCGCTGCGTCGCCGCAACA
>JAIENA010000416.1 GCA_019751755.1 Burkholderiaceae bacterium
GTCTTGCGGGTATCGGCCGAGGGCGCCATGGCCAGTTTGGTGATTTCACACGCGCGCCCGCCTTGCATGCGGTAGCCGTCGATGACGTCCTTGAAATCGGCATCGGCCAGCAAGCCGGCGGCCGAATCGAAGCCGATCGTGGCCGTGCCGACGGTCATGCCGTGGTGCATGGCGCACAGCGACACGCGATGCGCGTGTTGTTCCAGGACATGCTCGCCGGCATAGCCACGCCACGCATAACGTTGCCCCAGCAGCAGGCTGGCGGCATCGCGTTGGGCTTCGGTTTGGACGATATGGATGCTGTGGTTAGGCGTCATCACGGGGGACTATAGCAGAGCTTGCATGCCATGGTCGTACGGCACCGGGGCGGCATGCGGGTCCGGCGCCGGACATCGCGCTAATCTGACTCCAATTTCAACAGGCGGTTGGCCAAGCCGATTTCTTCGCGGCGCGACAGGAAATACGGGTATAGCGAGCGTTCATTGCCCGGATGGGTGCTGGTGCCACCCAGCAGGTCGATTTGCTGGTTGACGTAGTCCATGCCGACCCGCAGCAGGTAGGCCGGCGCATCGACGCGCGGATTCTGGCGCACTGCACCGACGGTGGTAAAGCCCAGCATGGCTTCGTAGTAGCGGCGGTGGCGTGGATTGACTTCGATAAACAGGTCGGTGCAATGGAAGCGGTAGTGCGCGTAGATGATCAACACATGGAACAGCGAGGCCAGCGCCATCTTGGAGCGCACGCCCGGGTCGAAGGCCAGCTTGGTGACTTCGCAGACCTTGCCGCCGCGCGCCCGCACTTTTTCGATTTCGTCGTGGAAAATTTCATCCGCGAGGATGCCCGCTTCGGAATCGATGCCCAGCGTGACCGTGCCGATCACCATGCCCTTGTCGGTGGCGGACAAGGTGACGCGGTTGGGGTTTTCTTCGACTTTGTGCTTGTCGCCATAGCCGCGCCACGCATACATCTTGTTAATCAACATGCCGGCCGAGCTGCGGCCGGCTTCCGTGTCGGCCACACGGATCGCGAAATGACCTTGTTGCATGACCACTTCGCCAGCGGGACTGTCCGGCTCCATGCAGACAACGTGGGAACGGGGCGCCGGCGGCTTGACCGTCAAGTCGTTCTCTGGGGCCTCGGAATTGTGTTCCATGGAAATTCTCCTGGGGAGGGGCGGTGGGGGGGGCGGATCGAGAGCGGACTGAACAGTACCGCTCCCGTACCCTGCCAGCAATGCAAGTGTCAGCCGTGCGCCACCGTTACTGCAATTGTTTTAATAAAGCGCGCGCATCGTCGGCCTTGGCAAAGTTTTTGCCGCTGGCCAACACCTGCTCCACTTCCTTGCGCGCGCCGGTTTTGTCACCCGACTTGAACAGCGCCATCGCCAGGTGGTAGCGGATCTCAAGCGCCTGCGGGGCTTTGGTGCTGGCCTGTTGCAGGATTTGCGCGGCACGCTTGGCGTC
>JAIENA010000448.1 GCA_019751755.1 Burkholderiaceae bacterium
ATCATCGTGATGGAAGACGGCAAGATCGTCGAAACCGGCAACCATGCATCACTGGTGGCGCTGGGCGGGATTTATGCAAACCTGGCGGCGCTGCAGTTCCATCATGTGCAAGTGGCGCACTAACCGCGGATGAGCAAACCCCGGCGGCGCCCTGACGCTGTCCGCTACGATGGCGGGCGCCGCCGGTTTTAGCGGCAGCCATTTCCAGCACCATGGCTGGGAAGCGGCCTGTGTCCATGGCGGCAGGTGCCGCGTCGCCGCACAGGCGCCGGCAACGGGTGCGCCCGGCGCGACACTGGATGACAACCGCCGCACGGCTGACGGCACTCAGGGACAACAGGTCGATGGCATGGGCCGCAGGCCCGCACTAACGGGAGCTTTACGGCAGCGGCGCAGCGGCGTTGCTCTTTTCTCCAGGCGACTCGGTCGCCAGACCAGGCGCTTCCCAGGCGGTGTCCGCAGCATTTTGATGGCAGCCTTGCGTGCCGCAACGGCGGTAAGCGTGTTAGCCATGGGAGACGGCATGGCGCGCTGTTGGTGCAGGCCGAATCGGCCGCCACCGGCATCGGCAAGGCCAACCCCAGCGGCGCTACGCCAATAGAAAAAGCAAGCCGCAGCTTACCTGGCTTGGCGGCGGCGCGTCGCCACCAGGCCCGCCAGGCCCAGCGCCAGCAAGCCAAACGTTGCCGGCTCCGGCACCTTGGCCTCCTTGCCGAAAAATTCCAGCTCGTTAATCTGATGGGGACCGTTGGCGATAGTGTGCGTCGACATGTAGCGGAAAATGCTGTACGCGGCGGGCGATGTGTAATCGACCCCGGCAAGATATTCGTTCACCTGCAGGCGCCTATTCCCGAACGGCGAAACACCCTGCTGGTTATAGGTGAAGATCGGCGTATAGTTGATGCCGTCATTCGAGCCCAGGATTTTCCAGATGTCTGGATCACGCCCCTGCACGTCATTGCCCGAGGCGATCGTAAACGCCGTCAGCACATAGCGCTTGGCGCCGAAATCGGCCTCGACCCAGACGTTGCCGCCGTCACAGCACCATTTCGCATCGCCGCTGCCGACCACGTTGTCGAACACATTGAAGGCGCCTTCCGCATAGAAGTACGGTTCCAGACTGGAACGGAACGTCGCGTTGTAATTGACGTACGCCGACGCGTTGCCATTGTTTTCCGGGTCGGTCAGGTCGCCGCCCCTCAGTGCGCCGGTGCCATAGCCGCGCACCACCATCGCTTGTGCCGCGCAGGAGCAGGCAAGAGCAGCAAATAAGACAGCTTGAGCAATTTTTTTCAATGGCATCCCCGTTGATTGAAGTACAAGGCCTATCGGTGAATTATTTCTTTATTTCAATTATACTTGTGTTTTGGAAATTTCATACCCCGTGCAACTTAACAACATCCAACGTCGCTTAGGCGCAACGGCCATGGTCTGCGGGGACCTCGGGTAGAATGCCATCCTTTCCAGGAGACTCCCGTGACCGACGCCGAATTGCGCCAGAGCT
>JAIENA010000333.1 GCA_019751755.1 Burkholderiaceae bacterium
TGCTCACATGGCACAATTAAATAATCCGGATATTACTGTTCATTAACCCAGTGTTGCAGTTGGTTCTTGAAACCGCCAAGCATGCCTCTGTTTTTGTCGACAAGGACACCACTGTTTTCGCGCATGAGAAAGCGGAACGTACATGCATCATCAAATCTGAAGAGCGCAATGGACAGCAAGGACTGTATATAGAAGAACTTTTTTACGTGCCGGGGAAGCCACCAAGCACCAAAGCTGAGTTCGTTGAAGTCAATTAAGGATAAGAACAATGGAAAAGAAGTATCTTGACCGGAAATGGATTTCAATTTTTACAGTTTCTGGTTTGCTTGGAAGCATTGCATTCCCCTATGACGCGTTCGCGGAAGATGAACCAAAAGAACAGAAAGTAATAGTTAAAGGGCAAAAAATATCCGATGAGGAAAAGGAATGGAATGAGTTTGTGAAGCAGTCCCGGCTTTCTGATCTGTCCTACATTTTGAAAAATTCAGAACCAAGGGTGTTGACCAACCAAACCAACACCACCCGTGACGGCAACGATAAAAACCCAAAATCCTGCAATCCGGTCATCATCGCAACTGGTGAGAAATTCAAGGAACAGGCGGATGCGTATGACTCCTCGCTGGCACAGTTGTCGATGCAGCGTACTTACCGTGCATTTTCAACGCAGGCGCGGGATCGATTTTTCGGCGGCAAGTGGGGATCAACCTTTGACTACCCAAAATTGGCAACGACCGTGTGCAAGCAGCGCACCGACTATACATATTTGGGCTGCCTCCCAGACAAAATAACCATCTTGCACCCGAATGGCACGCATTATGCTTATGCATACGGCGATGGCTCCGACTATTACCCTGTGGGCACGAACGGCGGCATCAGCAGCGCCGGCTATCTGCGGAAAGTGGATGTCAATGAATACCATCTGGTTATTGGCCAGCGTGTTTATAAATACAATGCCACCACCAACAATCTGAATGCGATTGATGAAAATGGTGTCGGCCTATACACCTTCACCTACAACTATGTGGCGCCGTATTATCAACTCGCTACTGTCGAGGGGCGTAACAACAAGACCCTGAGCTTTACCTGGAGCCAGTCCTGGCCGGGCGGCAGGGTCACCAGTATTGTCGATTCCAACAGCAAAACCTGGACCTACGGGTATAACACCAGTGGCCACTTGAGCACAGTGACGCCCCCGAGCGGCACTAATGGCGGCGGCGTGCGAACCTATCACTATGAATCGCCATATGACACGGGATTGTTGACGGGTATCACGGTCGATGGTGTACGTCATACACGGTATGCCTATGACGCCAGCAAGCGTGTAACGCAGAGCAGATTTGAAAATAGCGAAGCCGTCGACAATTTCACTTATCAAACTTCACCACCCGCCACCACTGTCACGAATGAACGGGGCCAGACGGTCAAGCATTACTTCGAACAGGTCGGCACCTTGAGGTTCCCACGGTTTTCCGTCTTCCAACGGCCCAGTTTTATGCAGCCTGCTGATTCAGTTCCTGGGACGTCTT
>JAIENA010000488.1 GCA_019751755.1 Burkholderiaceae bacterium
ATAGACGTTTAACGACGAGGAAATGATGAGTACAACATTCCAGCGCAAGCCACTCACCGCAGCCGTGCTGCTGACGCTCGCGGCGCCCTTGGGCGCCGCTGCCGAGGCCACCAATGGACGTTTGTCGGGCGACCCGGACGGCATGCCGGCGGTGGTGATTTCCGCCAGTGCCCTTGGCCTCTTGAGCGACGACATGATCTCGCCGGTCACGTCCCTCGGGGGCAATCAATTGATGCGCCTGCGTGAATCCACCTTGGGCGAAACCTTGGGTACGCAGCGCGGCATCAGCTCCAGCCATTTCGGCGCCGGCGCCAGCCGCCCGATCATTCGCGGGATGGACGGTCCGCGCATCAAGATCCTGTCTGACGGCGCTGAAGTGCAGGATGCCTCGACCATCAGCCCGGACCATGCGGTCGGCTTCGAGCCGTTGCTGGCCGAGCGCATCGAAGTGCTGCGCGGTCCGTCGGCGCTGGCCTTTGGCGGCGGTGCCGTGGGCGGAGTCGTCAATATCCTTGATCGCAAGATTCCGACCAGCATGCCGGCCAAACCGGTGGAAGGCAGCGTCGAGTTGCGCGGCAATAGCGCGGCGCGGGAGCAGGCCGGTGCGTTTGAAGTGAGCACCGGCGCCGGCAATCTGGCGCTGCATGCGGAAGGGGTGCGGCGCGACGCCGGCGACTACCGGGTCGGTGCGGGCTGGCGCGAGGGCGGGCGCGTGGCAGGCAGCTGGCGCGACTCCAGCAGTGGCAGTGTCGGCCTGTCCTGGATCGGTGCCAGCGGCTACCTGGGCGCGGCCTACACCAGGGAGCGTGCCGACTATGGCATTCCCGGCCATGCGCATGAGTTCGAGAGTTGCCATCCGCACGGCAGCCACCTGCATTGCGGCGGGCACGGCCATGACGCGGCGGCGCATGAGCATGACCATGAGCATGAGGGGGACGTGATTCCGGCTGTGAAGCTCGACAGCGAACGCTGGGATGTGCGCGGTGAATACCGTGATCCGTTTGCCGGGGCCCGCAAGATCCGCTTGCGCGCCGCGTTCACCAATTATCGCCACGACGAACGGGAGGAGGGCGCCATCCTGACCACGTTCCGCAACAAGGGTCATGACGCCCGTCTGGAAGTCGAGCATGCCGCGCTCGGCCCGTTGCGCGGTGTGGTTGGCCTGCAGAGTACTCGGCGTGATTTCTCGGCGGTCGGCGAGGAGGCCTATGTGGCGCCCAGCCTGACCCGCAAATATGCGGCCTTCCTGACCGAGGAATATCGCCGCGGCGACTGGCGCTTCGAAGGCGCGGTGCGCCATGAGTGGCAGGATGTCAAGATCGATAGCCCGGACCTGCGCAACACCCGCGCCGATGGCACCTCGATCTCGGCTGGCGCCGTGTGGCGCTTCCATCCGCAGTACGCGCTGCGCACTGCGCTGTCGCGCAGCCACCGCCTGCCGAGCGCCGAGGAACTGTATGCCGACGGCGTACACCTGGCCACGAATACCTACGAAATTGGCAACCAGGACCTGGGCCGGGAAACCTCGCACAACCTCGACCTGACCTT
>JAIENA010000238.1 GCA_019751755.1 Burkholderiaceae bacterium
AATCAGCACATGAAAGTTTTGAAATCGCTGCGCGCGTTCTTTGGACGCGGCGGCGCCATCGCGGAGACGCACGGCGAGCAGGATGGGCTGCCGAGCGCCGCTCTGATCCCGGACACGGCCAATGTCGGTGTGGACGGCGCATTGCAGATCAGCACGGTATGGGCCTGTCTGGACCGGCGCGCATCGACGGTGGCCAGTTTGCCGTGCTTCGTCTACTTGCAGAATTCGAGCGGCGAAAAGGAGCTGGCGCGTACCAGTCGCCTCTATGCGCTGCTGCACGACTCGCCAAATAGCCGCATGACCCCGTTCGAATTCTGGCGGGCGATGATGCTGAACTACGACCTGCGTGGCAACGGTTATGCCCGCGTCGATCGCGATAGTACCGGCGAGGCCCTGGCGCTGTGGCCAATGCCGGCCGACCAGGTGCAGCAAAAAATCCTGAAGGATGGTTCGGTGGTGTACGAGTACCGGATCGGGAACGACGTTGCGATCCTGGCTGAGGAAAGCGTCCTGCACATTAAAAACCTGGGCAACGGGACTATCGGCCTGTCGAAGCTGGAATTTATGCGGGCGACATTGGACGAGGCGGCGAAGGCGCAGAGCGATTCCAGCAAACTGTTCGGCGCCGGCGGCAAACCGGCCGGCATCCTGATGATCGACAAGGTTCTGAATAAGGAGCAGCGCCAAAACCTAAAGCGTAGTTTTTCAGAAATGGCGGAGGGATCGACCAGTCGGCTGCATCTACTGGAAGCGGATATGAAGTATGCGCAGTTGACCATGACGCCGGCAGAGCAGCAACTGCTGGAAACCCGGCGCTACGGCGTCGAGGAAATCTGCCGCTGGATGGACACGCCGCCGGTGCTGGTTCATCACGCAAACGTCACCGCCTGGGGCAGCGGCATCGCGGAGATCCGCGAAGGTTGGTACACGTTCAGCATCGCACCGCTTATGGTCAACATCGCCCAAGCGCTCAGGCGCTGCGTGTTGACGCCACGGCAGCGGGTCACCATGGTAATCGAGTTCTCGCTCGATGCGCTGCTGCGTGCGTCGCCAAAAGACCGCGCGGAAATTTATGCAAAGGCAGTTCAAAACGGCTGGCAGTCCCGCTCCGAAGTCCGCCAGTTGGAGGGGGCGCCGCGCCGGCCGGAAGCGGACGTGCTGACGGCGCAATCAAACTTGGTGCCGCTCGCAATGCTGGGCAAGGTAAAGCTGGCAAGCGGCGGCGACGGCAGCAACATCGCTCAGTAAGGAAACAGATGGAACGCATACTCAAGACATTGAAACTGGATCAGGTGTCTCTGAAATTCGACGGCGACACCGGCGTGTTCTCGGGCTACGCCAGCGTGTTCGGCGGCGTTGATTCGTATGGCGACACGATCATCAAAGGCGCCTTTGAAGCCACGCTGCGCAACAGCAAGCCGAAGATGTTCTTCAACCACGAGTGGCGCATGCCGATCGGGAAGTGGACGAAGGCCAAGGAAGACGACAAGGGCCTGTGGGTGGAAGGCGAATTGACGCCTGGCCTGATGCTGGCCCAGGACGTGCGCGCGGCCATGGTACACGGCAC
>JAIENA010000339.1 GCA_019751755.1 Burkholderiaceae bacterium
GCTTGCCTTGGCTGCGCAGGTTGAAGTTGTCGAGGTTGAAGCGGGATGCATCCATGAGCGGGTCCTTGCTGGTAGAGGTCAGGCAACATCATACCGCGCAAGGCGTGACCCACGCGGCGTAGCGGGCCAGCAGCACGATTGCGCCGGCGCTTGCACCAGAATTGGCCCGGTCGTGACAATGTGTGAATTTGTCGGGATAAGTTTTTGTTAAAGTTGCCGCCTGATAATAATTAAGAGGGAACCATCATGACCACTTTCCAAAACAACTTCGTGCGCCGCGCCGCAATAGCGTGCATGCTGGCTGCGTCGACGCTGCTGACGGGCTGCGCTTCGAGTTATCTCGACAACAGCACGCGCGAAGTGCCGGTTGCCACCATGAAAAAGGTGAGCCAGCCCAAGCCAGTGCATCTGGTCTTCGAGTTCCAGTCCAAAGGCGCCCCGAATTCCCGCGCCACCGAATTCCTGAAAGATTCAGTGGCCGATCAGTTGAAGGGCAGCGGCTTGTTCTCGACGGTCAGCCAGCAACCTGTACCGGGTGCCGCCATGTTGAATATTTCGCTGAATAATGTCCCGCTGACCAGTGAAAAAGATGCCATGGCCAGCGGCTTCGTGACCGGCCTGACGTTTGGCCTGGCTGGTTCCACCGTGTCGGATGGCTATGTTTGCACGGCCTCCTACCTGCCTGCCGGCCAGAGCGCGCCGGTCGTGTTGACGGCACGCCATGCCATCCATACGGCGATGGGTAATTCAGGTACACCGGCAAACGCGCGCAAGACCGCCAATATGGAAGATGCGGTACGCACCATGACGCGCGAAGTCGTCAGCAATGTACTCAACGACCTGTCCACCAACGCTGCCTTCAATTGAACCACTGATCATGATCTTCCCTGTACGATTTGCGGCGATTGCCGCTGCGGCCTTCGCCACCTTGCAACTGACGGGCTGCGCGCAGCTGGCGATGACTCCGCCCAAAGCCAACATCGAAACCACCGCCCGGCTGCGCGGCGCGGCCATGGCGCCGGCCAATGTCGGCAGTTTCACCCTGGATGCGGGCAAGCCTGAATCCCTGGACAAGAGCATTAGTCTGCGTGGCGCCAACAGCGTGTCGTCCCCGATCAATGGCTCATTCGCACAATACCTGCGTGAAAGCTTGAAGGTGGAGCTGGAAGCGGCTGGCCTGCTCGATCCTGCATCGGCCACCGTCATCACCGGCAAGCTTACGGCCGCCGAGGTCGATGCCGGCATGGGCACGGGCAAAGGCCAGCTTGGCGCCCGCTTTACTGTCATGCGCGGCAACGCGGTGCGCTTCGACCGCGAGTTGAAAGTGGAGTCGACGTGGGAGTCGTCGTTTGTCGGAGCCGTGGCGATTCCGGCCGCAGCCGGAAATTACGAAGCGCTATACCGCAAGCTGGTTGCCAATTTGCTGGATGATCCTGCATTCCGCAAGGCATTGGCCAGAGAGTAAGGCATCACGCCCAGGTAACGGGCGTTTTGCCTTGGGCTTCCAAATAGGCATTGGCCCGTGAAAACGGTTTGCTGCCGAAGAAGCCCCGGTACGCCGACAGCGGGGACGGGTGG
>JAIENA010000026.1 GCA_019751755.1 Burkholderiaceae bacterium
TCGATGATGGTGAGCAGCCACACGCGCTCGATTTCGAACGATTCCTCGACGCCGGCGACACGTTCAAAGACGATGCGCAAGCGCACATCGACCCTGTGACCGTCGAATTCGACGGCGTCGAACGGATGTGCCGCCACCAATGGCAGCCCAGCGGCGTCCGGCCTTACGCCGCCGGATCGTTTCTGCGCGAGCGCGGCGCGTGCCGCCTGTTCGAATGAACGCGCGGCAATGGATTTGACCGCCACCGCCAGGCTGCGAATACCCTGCTCGGCCTGAACCAACGGATAGTCTCGCTCGGTCAGTCCAAGTTCAAGACAGCGTTGCCGAAAGCGTTTGTGCAATGCGCTCAGTCCGCCAACAATCAGGCCCTGGGCGCCCTCTTTCAACACAACATGGTGCGCCCGCAGTTCAGTGACGATCAAGGCTTCCAGCTCGGGATGACGGTCCAGCAATTGCTGAAATGCGCCCGCCTTGCCGGCACCACCAGCTCGAGCCACCTTGGCCGAGCGCCGGTACGACTTGACGCGTTCGTACGGAATCAATGCGCGCAATCCCTGTAAACGCCCGTCGGCATGGGGTAGCAGGCAGCGTTCATAGAGTCGCCGCACGGCGCTGAACGGCACCCCGGTGGCGGCCTCGATGGAGCGCAGCGTCTCGCGCCGGCAATACCGCAGCACGGCTTCTTCACGGGCCCGGAAGATTTTTTGTTGCGCGTCGGTGAGCTCGGGCCAGGCCACGGTCGGCCACAACGTGGGGTCGGCGCGATCCGTCGCGCCGGCGCTGCGGCGGGTAGTCATGTGGCCCTCCTCCTCAATACAATCGCAGGCCCCAGCGGCTGATCGCGCAAGGCCCCGGACTTGATTCGCCCTTGGTGCAGCAGCATGAATACAGCGGTGCGGACCAGCACCGCGTCATGCGGCTGAAAGTCGCGTTCGATTTGCCCGAGCGTTGGCGCGCTCACGGTAGCCCGCTCAACATCTGCCAGCACCCTTGGGCTGACAAAGCGCTCATTGGAGCAGAGATAGGGCAAGATGCGCATCCAGTTGTCGATCCAAATACCGTGCGAGGCCAGACTTTGGCAGTGAACATACCGGACGGCGATATCGCCGTCACCACTCAGAACGCCGGCCCTGGCCGGCTGCGGCTCGGCCGTGACGATCCAGCATATTTCGCGCGGCCCGACCTTGACCCAAAAGTCGGCCAGTTGCCGACTATCGTCGTGGTGCCAGTACGCCGGACGCTCGCAATAGCTCAGCACCCGGGGACTGCTTTCGAGCAGCGTCCAAAGCCTGACTTGGAACGGGTGGAACAGCGTCACCCGACGCTTGAGCTTGGGTGCCCAAAACTCAAAGCGCGCCGCGCCTTTCGGGCGCTCGCTATCGATCGGAATGGTGAAGCGTGAGTGCGAAATGCCAGGTTCCATGCGGGTCTCCGCCGGTTTTCAGACAAGTTAGCACTTTTATCTCGGTTTTCAAGGATGTTACATTTTTACCTCGCGCATTCGCGAGGTAAAAGTATGTACAGCAGGAATATAATTAGCACAAATTCAATAACTTACAATGATGCTGGTGTATACACATTTGCTTCAGTTGACG
>JAIENA010000078.1 GCA_019751755.1 Burkholderiaceae bacterium
CTAGCAGTTTGTCGGACTTGAATCTGGATGCCGACTGTACGGCGGCGTCCAGCCTGGTTGTCTCGTCTTTCTTGTCGGCGAACCCGAGCAAAGCATCTTGAGGTCTCCAGCAGGCCGCTGACAGACCATTTCCGTGCTCGATTTCCGGCTTTTCCTACCCGATCAGGCCATATTCAGTGCGTTCATCCGCTTCAGATTCCATGCAAGTGCCACCAAGTTCCACTCATGGGCGACCTTCTGCTTTCCGCGTACCAAAAACTGGCGGAATTTCATCACGTGTTTAATGATGCCAAATACCGGCTCGACGGTCTGCTTGCGCAGCGCGTAGTCGGCGCGACCGGCCTTGGTTTTCAGTCGATGCGCCATGGTCTCGACAGCATTTGCCTCAGGTGACAACGGCGGCGGCTCCGTGAAGCGATCCAGCACAGGCAGATGGTGCTGCTCACGTTTGATGGCGATCATCGGCACGATTCCCGCCGCTTCGCATGCTGCGACATTGGCGGCACTGAAATAGCCGGTGTCGGCCAGGACTTGGCTGACCTGCCCCACTTGCTCCTGGCGCCCGGCCAGCAGTTCCAGCATAGATTGAATTTGCTGGCTGTCGTTGCCCGCCTGCGTGACGAAGCTGCCCACAATCAGCATGCTGTCGGTGTCGACCGCCGCCTGCGCGTTGTAGCATTGATCGAACCCGCCGCCCACTTTCATGATGCGTGACTCTTCATCGGTCAGGTTGATCTGATCCTTGTCCTGCGGGCCGCTGGTCGGCGGCTCCGGATCCTTGCCGCCGGGCTTCTTGCCAGCATCGCGCTTGGCTTGGCGTTTAGTCATCTTGGCGTCGTACTCGGCTTGCGCCTGTGCATCGCGTTCCTGCGCGCGCTCTTCCAGCTTGCGTTTGGCCTTATCCAGTGCGGCCAAGCGCTCCTCACGCCGCGCAATTTCCTGTGGCACATCCATGCCGTCCGGCACTTGCTTGCGGTCTTCGCTATCGGCGAGCGCCATCAATTGCTTGACCTCTTCCCGCAATTGCGCCTCGATCTTCTTGATGTGCCCCCATGACAGTGCGCTGTGACGGCTGGCGTTGGCCTTGATCTTGCTGCCGTCAACGGCGATCTTACCCACTTTGAGCATGCCCATCTCGCGCGCCAGCATCAGCACCTGCACAAACAGCTGCTCGAACTGGTCACCACAACGGCGACGAAATGCGGCCAAGGTATCGTGGTCAGGGTGGGTATTGGCTGCGATATAGCGGAACGCCACCGAGTCATACGTCGCGCGCTCGATCTTGCGGCTCGAAGGCACGCCGGTGGCATAGCCGTAAATCAGCAAGCCCAGCAGAACGGCTGGATGATGCGCGGCCGAGCCCCGCCCCGCATACTGGCGCGTCAGGTTCGACAGATCCAGACGTTCAATCACTTCCACGATAAAGCGTGCCAGGTGGTTTTCCGGCAGCCAGTCCTCCACAGATGGGGGAAATAGGTAGTTGGTTTGTCGGTCTACGGGAATAAATCTGCTCATCCTGGCCTCGTCGGCATCATTTTGTCATCGCGGGCTATTCTACCGGCATGTTTCGTTTCCTATGAGCCAATAGCCCGACAGGCTGCTAG
>JAIENA010000349.1 GCA_019751755.1 Burkholderiaceae bacterium
TGGGCAACGCCGACACCGTGGGCGGATGACGAGAAACGCCTCACGATGGAACTGATGCAATGGCTGCCGAAACTTTGCTTGACTCTGCCGGCGCTGGCCCGCGCCCGAAAGGACATGGGCGACCCGGGCAAACAGGACGACCTGTTCGCCGATCTCGTCGACCACGCCACCAGCTCACCAGCAAGAAGCTTGCCCAATTAATCCCGCCCGAGCTGCAAGAGTGGGATGTGCAGTATGGCCTGCCGGTGTTGCGCGGCGAAATCGTCACCGGCAAGTACGTGTACCTGGCGGTTCAGCGGCACTACGAAGATCTGGTACACGGACCGAAGCGCGGTTTGAAGTTTTCGTCGGCGCACGGCTGGCACATCATCAGTTACATCGAAAGGTTCTTCGTTCACATCAAGGGGCCGCTGGCGGGGAAGCCGATCCTGTTGGACCCGTGGCAGAAGTTCTGGACCGCCGTGCTGTACGGCTGGCGCCGCGAGTCGGACGGAATGCGCCGCTTCTCGCGTGGCTACGAAGAGGTGGCCCGTAAGAACGGCAAGTCCACATGGAAAGGGCCGCAAGGCGCCTACCTGTTTTCGATGGATGGCGAGGCCGGTGCCGAGGTGTACGCAGTAGCAACCACGCGCAACCAGGCGATGACGGTGTTCAAGCCGGCCTTCGACAACATGCGGCGCTGGGCGCGGCGCTCACCAGGCGTGGCGCGCTCGTTCAAAATTTACGAGGGACAGAACCAGGAGAAGGTCACACTGACCAACAACTCGGTGTTTCAGCCGCTGCCGGCAAACGCCGAGAACCTGGACGGCTTGAATCCGTCCGCGATCCTGTTCGACGAACTGCACGCGCAGAAGCACCGCGACGTGTGGGATGTGATGGAGTCGGCGCTGGGTGCCCGCGCGCAGCCGCTGCTGTCTGCCATCACGACGGCCGGCTTTATTCACGACGGTATTTGCACGGAGCAGCGCTCCTACCTGATCTCGGTGCTGGAGAAAAAGCGCGTTGATGACGCCTATTTTGGTTACGTCTACACGCTCGATGCCGACGACGACCCGTTCGAGGAACGCAACTGGATCAAGGCCAACCCGGGTCTGGGGCGTTCCAAGTCGCTGGAATACTTGCGCGTTCAGGCGCGCAAGGCGGCTGCGCTTCCTGGTGCCAGGGCTAACTTCCTGACCAAAGACCTGAACATCTGGTGCAACAGTGCCGATGGCTGGTTTGACATTTCAGTGTGGGACAAGGGGGGCAAGAAGTTCGATCCCAATATGCTCAAGGGCCGGCGTTGCTACGGTGGTCTGGACCTGGGCTCCACGCGCGACTTGACTGCCTTCTCCCTGGTGTTCCCTCCGGATGATGATGGCGGCGACTGGTATGTGCTGGTGTGGCATTGGTGTCCGCAGGAAAAGGTGGACACGCAGTCGGCGGACGATGCAGCGCCTTATGAGGCATGGTGCAGGGCCGGCTGGCTGACCGCTACGCCGGGTAACGTCACCGACTACACGCCGGTGCGCGCCGCAGTGCTTCAAGCGGTCAAGGATTACGACCTGGTCGAGATTGGTTTCGACCGTTGGAACGCGCTGCAGCTGGCCAACGAGCTGATGGAAGAGGGCGTGCCGCTGGTGGAGGTGCCGCAGAATACGGGCGGCATGTACCCCGGCAGCAAGCGCCTGGAAGAGCTGGTCTACAGCAAGGCATTCCAGCACGGCG
>JAIENA010000168.1 GCA_019751755.1 Burkholderiaceae bacterium
AAAAATACGCCGGATGGCTGGATGAACCGGCTGGCGGCGGCGTTGCCAGGTACCGCCACGCCGACCCGCACGCTCAGTATCGGACCGGTACTGCCACGCATCCTGGCCGGCGCGGCGCCGGCCATGAACCTGGCCAGCCTGGCGGCGGCCGGCAAGGCGGGCGTGCTGGAGCGGCCGGCGCTGGCGGGCGGGTTTGACCAGCTGTATCTGGAACATGCGCGCTTCGGCAAGGCGTACCGGGAGGGTCGCGCGGCGCGGCGTGACATCCTGGCGGCGATCGAGACGCCGGGGCAGATCATGACGCCGGGGCCTGCCATGATGCAGGGGGCGCCGTCAGGGCCGCCGACGATGCTGCCGGATCCGCTATCAACTACGCCGCCAACTACGCCGCCCGCCGCGCAGCCCGGTGCGATGTCGGGTCTGCAGCGCAATCTGCAGCAGGAAATGCTGGCGGCCAATAATGGCGCGCCGCTGCCGGGTGGTTTTCCTGACGATGCGGCGCGGCTGGCCACGCTGATGCGCAACGATCCGCATATCCAGCTGGCCTTTTTTGCGCTGGGCGGCTGGGATACCCATGCGGGGCAGGGCGCGGGAACGGGGCAGTTGGCCAATCGCTTGTCGCCGCTGGGGCTGGGGCTGGCGCAGCTCGCCAAACGGCTGGGGCCGATATTTGACGACACTGTGGTGGTGGTGCTGTCGGAGTTCGGTCGCACGGCGCGTGAAAACGGCAACCGGGGCACCGATCACGGCCATGGCAATGCGATGTGGCTGATGGGGGGCGGTGTTGCTGGTGGCAAAGTGCTGGGCGACTGGCGCGGCTTGTCGGGCGGGGCATTGCATGACGGACGCGACCTGCCGGTGACGACCGACTTTCGCGCGGTGCTGGCGCAGGTGGCGGAACAGCATTTGCGGCTCGATAGCGCCCGCTTGGCGCAGGTCTTCCCTGGCTTATCGGCGGGCGTCACCGCAGGAGGGCGGCTGGCGCTGTTGCGCTGACGCCGCCCAGGCTGTGTTGCGTCAGTTGCGTCCGTTGCGGCGGCGGCGGGCCGCCACCATCGCCAGCAGCGCGGCGCCTGCCAGCGCCAGCGAACCCGGTTCTGGTACGGTGCCGTTCGGGATCTGCGATACCACAAATTCCAGCCCGAAGCTGTCGACATTGGCGCCGCCCAGACCATCGACGGAAAATGCCAGGCCAGTGTCGGCAAAGCGCCCGTTCCAGGCGCCCAGGAACAGCGCGCGGTAAGTGTCGGCCAGATCGGCGCTGGTGAACACTTCGGTGCCGTTGATGTAATAGTGGATGAAGGCGTCTTCGAGGAAGACATTGCCCAGCAAATCAAAGCCATCGCCATCGATGCCGATGCCGGCATCGCCCGTTTCACCAAGAGTCGGGAACAGGTCGCCGGTGGCGTTCACGTTGACGAAGATGCGGTGCAAGCTACCGCCCAGGTCAGTTTCCGTTTCGTTGACAAGCAGGGTTTCGCCGGCGCGGCTGAAGAATTCCGTCGCGCCGTCAACGGTATTGGTCAGGTGCTGCTCATTGCCGCTGTTTGCGCCTTTGACATACACGGAATAATTCGAGCCGGACGCCAGTATTGGCGCGGCTTGCGCCGCGCCGAGCCAGCCTGCCAGCGCCAGCGCGGTGGCTGCCCATCGGGTCATGTTCATCAGGTTTGCGCGTGAAACCTCGGCCTTCAGGCCGGGGAGGCAGAGCAAGGAACGCACGGCGTTCCTTGCTTTGGTGGCGTGCCGATCACGTCCCTGTTTGCCACCAGTGAATAACCATACCCGTC
>JAIENA010000342.1 GCA_019751755.1 Burkholderiaceae bacterium
TCCAGCATTGAGATATTGGCGGCTTTGACTGTTGCGCCGGTTTCCTCAGCCCTGTCCCGCACGGGAGTAGTCTCCAGTTGTGCTTTGGTGAACCAGAACTCGCCATCTGACATCACATCCTTTTCCAGGGCTTGCGCCATTTCAAACGCAGCTTTCGTCACGCTGACAATCCGGACACCAGCCTTCTCTTTGCCAAAGCACGACGCCACACGGCGCGCGGCCTCTTCGCAATGAATCGGTCCCTCCTCACGCACAATGCGAATGACAAGCTCCGCCAATCGATTCGTCGGAATTTCATGTGGCTCATATGCGCCCATTGCGATAATGCAACGCTTGTAAAGCGGCATTTGTTTGACCGCTATTTCCGGCAATATCGGTATTGCTGCAACCGACGGTACAGTCAACTCACTGCACGTTGCAGCAGCACTCGCGGCATTGGCTCCTTTGATGGCGATTGCAGCCTCTGACGCTCCTTTGGCCGCCTCAAGTGCACGCCGCAAGCGCTCAATCTCTGCCTCACGGTTGTAAAACCAATCCGTACTCCAGATGCGGTGGAAGCGCCAGCCCAAATGTTCCAGGACATCCTGGCGCAAGCGGTCGCGCTCGCGCGCCCACAATGCACTATGATAAGTTGCTCCGTCGCATTCCACTGCAAGCAGATACGTTCCCGGGCGATCGGGATGGCGAACACCCAGGTCGATACGAAATCCGCTTGCTCCAACTTGCGCATCAGGTAAATAACCTAGACTGCTGATGACATTCGCCACGTCTTCTTCAAATGGCGATTCAGCTTCCCCGCCGCCGGCATAGACGCCTGCCAGCGCCACACCGCTGGCATAGTCCAGGTAATGCTTCAAAATGCGCACACCGTCACGTGAAGTTCGGCCGGGGTCGATGTCAGCAGGATCAAATGAAGCGAACACTTCACAGCGCAAGCGGGCACGGGTAAACAGGACATTCAACCTGCGCTCACCGCCTTCGCCGTTCACCGGGCCAAAACTCATGCTGGTAAGACGTCCTCCCGCTACCACCGGCCCGTAGCAAACGCTCACAAGGATCACATCCCGCTCATCCCCTTGAACGTTCTCGATGTTCTTCACAAACACGCTTTCGGCACAACCATCGCGCAGGAAATCATCCAGCACGCGATCGCTACGCCGATGCAATTCCAGCAATTCCGAAATCAGGTTACGCTGCGCCGACGAAAACGTTACGACACCCAGCGAGGTATCCGGTGAGTTGCGCGCGTGTTCCGCCACCCGCCGAACAATGGCCTCACCCTCCAGCCGATTATCCCGCTTGCCTCCCTTATCGTAGACACCATCAACACGCGTAAATTTCAAGCCGAAAGCGGGATCGCATTGCAGCGGTGATGGCGGAAGAATCAACTTGTCGCCATAAAATTCGCGGTTGGAAACGTGTATCAGCGACGGATCACGCGAACGATAATGCCACTGCAGCATGCGCGAATTCAGGCCGCGGGCTTCGCACAAGCTGAGAATGCTTTCCATTGCACCAACCTTCGCCGCACTGCCAAGCAACTCATCGTTATCTTCGTCCTCTGCCGCGTCATCGGCATCATCGCTGAGCAGACGGTCAAAGAACGATGAGGGCGGCAATTGCTTCTGGTCCCCTACCACCACGATCTGCCCTGCCCGCGCAACGACGCCCAAGGCTTCCTCCGGGCGGACCTGGGATGCCTCGTCAATCACCAGCAAATCAAATGTCAACGCACCTGGTGGTAGGTACTGCGCAACCGATATAGGACTCATCAGCATGACCGGCTTGATACGCTGCAGGGCAGTA
>JAIENA010000370.1 GCA_019751755.1 Burkholderiaceae bacterium
GCCTTGCCGTCCTGCGTCAGCTGGCTAGCGACAAAGCTGGTCGACATACTTTTTAGGCCAATCTTATTGAGCGCGTTGGATAGCGCATACGTGATCGATACGCTGGCCGACGTCGAGCCGGCCAGGATGATTGCACTGGCTGACACGACGTTCGGGTTTTCCAGGTCGTTCAAAGTCAGCTGGTAGGTGTCGGGTATCACATTATCGAAGTTAAACTGGCCGTTGGCATCGACCGGCGCCACCAGGCGCATGTGGCTGTTATAGCCGCGCAGCAGGATTTTCTTGCCAGCCAGCGTGTTCACCGGCGCACCACCCGGGGCAACAAGCTTGCCGGCTACTTTGGCGCCCTGGCGGATCGCCAGGAATTCATAGGCCGAAGCAAATTCGCCATCGGCCGACACAAAGTTCAGCAACAGGTTCAGCGCACCGCTCGGCAAGACCGCCAGCAATTGCTGCAGCTTGTTGCCGCTGATTGTGAACGTCGTGGTAGCCGGATCGTAAGTCCAGTATTCCTTCAGACTCCGCGCCGTGTTGTTGGTGCCAATCACCAGGCCATCGCTGTCGTTGCCCAACTCAGTGGACTGCGCGCCTTCGAGTCTGAACGTCAGCGTATTGCCGAGGATGCTGTTGTTGGGCCCCAGGCCACCCACCAGCAAGCTGGCCGGGGTTTCCGGCATACTGCCATCGTCGCGTGGTTCCACGTGCACCAGCGGCTCCTGCGGGCGCTCGGTACTAATCGGCAGCGACAGCAGCGTGCTGCCGCCCGCGCCGGTCAACGTGAATTCGGCCTTCTGCGCCACGCCGGTATCACCCGGCGTGGAGAAACGCAGCGTGCCGTCTTTCAGCAGCACATCAGTGACAGCGCCGGCCACGCTCACCTTGTCGACATCCTCCGGCACGCCAAGGTCCGCCAGCGACAGCACGACGACTTCGGCCGGCTTCACAGCCGCCAGCTGCTGCACGCTGCTGGCGTCGATTTTCCACGACAGGCCCGACGGATTGAACGGCTGCATGCGGTCGATACGGACCACCACCACGTCCGAAGGAGTAACTGTGGCGCCAGCCCCGATGTTGCCGGCGGCCGCTCTGCCATCGACAATGACCGCGCCGGCAGGCACCGACACCAGTTCGGCCACCACGTTGGCGGCACCGGACACACCATTGTTGCGCACGGAAACCCGGTACGTATATTCAAACAAGGTGCGGCCGATGCGTTTCTCGGCGATCTTGTTCAATGCCGTCACTTCAAACTGCACGGCGGCCGCGCCTTTCGGCGCCACGCCCCCCTGCCTGGCGGCCGAACCGGCCGCACTTTGCGAACCCGAATCGCTGCTGCAGCCTGCCAGCAGCACGGCCCAAACTATGGCGCCCAGCGCGCCCCGGATCCACGGCTTCATAGCAGGCCTCCTTTGCCATGATGGCGGCGCAGGCAAGCCAGCGAGACCAAGCCGGCCAGCATCAGCGGTACCGTACCGGGCAGCGGCACTGCGCTGGCGCCGGTCACGCCGCTGTCGATTTCTACGAACGTCAGCGGATCGACGATGGAAAACTGCTGCGCCCCCGGCGCGCCAGCGCCGAAGAAGTCGAACGTGATCGAAAAACCTCCCAGCGTATCGCCGGCGGCTATGCCGCCCGCCAGCGCCAGGCCGTCGAGGTAGCCAGCCGCAGGAATGCCGGTGTCGGGCGCGATCGCGAGCGTATCCCAGCCTGCGGGCCCGGTCGCGTCCGCCAGGTTGGCAAACAGGTGTTCATCGAAATAAATCGTAAACTCATCCAGCGGACCCGGCAGCGTGTCATTGTTGATGACGTA
>JAIENA010000234.1 GCA_019751755.1 Burkholderiaceae bacterium
TCCAACCCCCGCGTGTACTCGGCATACTCCAGCGCCAGTTTTACTACCAGCGATCCTAATGCGGACATAGCACCCCACAAATGAAAATGCCCACCATGTATTACCAGGGCGGGCGGGTTGTTACTCGTTCGGTTTGTTCAGCAGCGGCAGCGCCGCATCTTCCATCAGCCGCAGTGCATCCATCAGCGCTTCACGGTCACCTGGCGCAATCTGCCGCGCATCCAGCAGCGCATAGGCAGACGCATACTCAATGCCGAAGTAATGCAGGCCCGCCATACTGACCGCCATACGCCACTGCGTCTTGAGCGCCAGGAACAGCGTCACGGCCTGCCAGTTTTCCTCCCACACGAGGAAGTCAACATCGACCGGCTGCGACTTATTGCGCGCGGCATCGATGACGTGGTCCGGTGCGCCCAGCTTCACCAACTGGGCGATCACATCGTCATCCATGACCGATGGCGCCGACCGCTCACCGGCCCAGTAGCGCGCTGCCGCTGTTAGTTTTTTTCCTTCGCCTTGTAGATCGAGTTCCAGAAACCATCCGCCAGCGCCAGGAACGCCTGCGGGATCGCCAGCAACACGTCCACGTTGACCGGGTTGAACGACACGCCCTGGTTGTGTTCATCAACCAGGCCGCTCCAGCCCACCAGTACCTGCTGCAGCACTTCCTTCTGAGGCATCTTGCGCAGGTCATCGAGGTCATCGAACGACACGCGCTTGAATTCCGCCATGAAGTCGCTCTTGTCGTGCTTGCCATTATGGTTCGGCAGTTCGACAACGATCTTGGTGATATAGGTAGGGGAAACAGCGATTTTGAAAGCCATGTTGAAAGTCCTGTATAAAAGTAGCGGCCCGCGCATGGCGGGCCTGGGTCATGTGTTGATGGCGCGATGCGCCGGGTTAGCGGAAGGTCAGCAGCAATTCATCGTTGCCGACGTTGGGCTGCAGCTCCAGCTTGAAGGTGACGATCGTCAGGCCATCGGATTCGCTGAACGACGGATCGAGCAGCTGCACTTTCGGCGCGGCGACTTCAACGATGTTGCCGGCGGTTTTCCCGTGCGTGACGGCCAGCGCACCGAGCGTGGCCTTTTCCACGATGGTCCACCAGTCCTTGGCCGACACCGCTTCCAGCTCCAGCGCAAACGAACCGGTCGGCTGGCGGCCGGTGATATTGACGCTCTTGCCGCCGATGACGTTGCGGTACACCAGTTCGTTGGCGATATCGATGCCGATCTTCTCGACCTTGCCAGCGAAGCCGTGCAGAGTGGCCGTGGGCGTGTTGTCGGCATTGACAGCCACCGGGTCTTTGAAGCCGCTGTAATCGACGCCAGCCGGCATGGATGCATCCGCCGGCGTGCTGTACAAGCCAATCAGTTTGAATTTCAGCACCGGGATGCCCTTGGCGTTCAGTTCCAGCGACACGGTGCCCTTGGCATCGGTCATCTTGCACAGTACGCCATCCATGTAGTAGTACAGCGTGCAGAATTCCTGCGCCGCCGTGATCGGCGCGTAGGTCACACTGGTACTGGCGGTAATGGTTTCCGCGAAGGCGCAGCTGCGCAACAGCGGGCCGAACTTCGGCGCGGTGCCGGCCACGCCAGAGCCGGCCAGCTCAACGTCGAAGGTGATTTCGGAGTGAATCGCCACCGGCACGCTGCCCATGTTGCCGAAGTACGGCTTGATGTTGTTGCGCTTTGCAAATTCCGCTGACACCGGCTGCGCCGAGATATTCATTGCCATCATGGCGTTCAACGCCCCGGTCGGCGCCGAGTCCGTACCGGCCACCGGCTGCAGCTTAGCCAGCAGCACCGCATTGCGTGCGAGCTTACCCATTATGCGGCCTCCTTATCTTCCGGCGCCACA
>JAIENA010000131.1 GCA_019751755.1 Burkholderiaceae bacterium
GAAGGCATGATGGTGGTCGATGGCGAGTATTACTACGCGGAGAATCCGCCGGGGATGGGCGTGCAGAGTCTGGAAGGTGCTTCAAGGGGGACGCCGGCGGAGGAGAAGGCGAAGGATGCGGTGAAGAATGAGTTGTTCTGATGGGAACCTGTGAAAGTCTGAAATGAGACGGCTCGCCGCAGTTTTTATGCTCTGCAGCAGTGCCGCAATCGCTTCACCATGCCTGGACTATTCCGGCATGGTTGAACTGCATGGCATACTCACCAAGCATACTTTTCCGGAGCAACCGAACTATGAAAGTATTGCCCGAGGAGATGCGCCGGCGACTTATTTTTTTGTTACGCCACACACGCCATTTTGTGTAACGGGAGGGGGTACTGATACAGAGCCGGCGGCCCCGCACGTCACACAAGTGCAACTGGTGTTTACCGGGAAGAGTGATGCGTATAAAAAATTGCGCCCTTACCTTGGGAAAACGGTTGTGTGCACCGGAGTCCTGTTTTCAGCCATAAGCGGGCACCATCATTCTCCGGTAGTGCTTTCAGCGGCAACATGCAATCCCAGTCAGCAAAGCGTTCCAACGGCCCCGTCCGCTTCGCACTCAGCCAACTAAGCCCCCTATGGTCACGCCCACCATCGTCGACGGCGACCTGCTGGACCAACAGACCGACGTCATCGTCAACGCCTGGAACCGGAACATCATCCCCTGGTGGCTATTGATCCCGCAAGGCATCTCCGGTGCCATCAAGCGCCGGGCCGGGTTGCAGCCGTTTTTTGAACTGGGCAGGATGGGCGCGATTCCCCTTGGCGGGGCGGTCCGGACTGGAGCCGGACGCCTGCCCTATAAAGCCATCATCCACGTGGCAGGCATCAGCATGTGGTGGCGCTCGTCGGCGCAATCGATACAGGACTCGGTGGTGTCGGCCATGGCGCTGGTCAACCAGCATCACTACGCCACCGAGGCCTTTCCCATCATCGGGGCCGGCACCGGCGGCTTTGGGGAAGATGGCGCGCTCAAGCTGATGGTGGAAGCGTTCCAGCAGATCGATTCCACTGCCGCAGTCACCATCGTGCGCTTCCGAAAGTTGGCTGGAGGCGCATGAGCATCGCTACGTTTCAATCCAGAGGCTACGAAATTGTCGCGGACGCTGTGCCCGCAACGGATTGTGAATCGCTCGCTGAAACCGTCCGGGACAGTGCTGTCCACAGCGGCGCACGTTGTTTTCTTGCCGAGCCGTGGTGTGCCACGCTGTCAAAGCGGCTGCGAGAACATGCCCGACTGGCCGAGCTGATTCCCGCAGGGTATGTCGCGGTGCAATGCACGTACTTTGAAAAATCGACAAACTGGAACTGGCTGGTCCCGGTGCATCAGGATCTCAGCATTCCCGTGGCGTCGCGTGTCTCCGCCCCTATGCTGCGGGGATGGTCGGAGAAGGAGGGGCAACTGTTTGTCCAGGCCCCGGTGGCGCTTCTTGAGCAGTTGATTGCAGTGCGCATCCACCTGGATCCATGCGGTGAGCGGGACGGGCCGCTGAAAGTCGTGCCAGGCTCACACATGCGGGGCGTGGTACCGCCGGAAGCCGCCGTCGATGCCCGACGAGTAGAAGGCGAAGTTGCCTGCCTGTGCGCCCGGGGTGGCGCGCTGGTCATGCGGCCGCTGCTCTTGCACGCATCCGCGAAGTCGACAGGACACAGTCGCCGCCGTGTCCTGCACTTCGTCTTCGGACCGCGCGTCATCGGTTACGGTCTCCACTGGCATCACGCGGTCTAGCCTGGCCGCCACCACCACGCAGCGCGCGACACTGGAAAAGAACAAGGGTGCGATCCGCACCCTTTTTTAATTATTGATCGCTGACCACAACCGGCGCCCCACCCTGCTCCGTCGTGATAT
>JAIENA010000117.1 GCA_019751755.1 Burkholderiaceae bacterium
GCCAGTGCGATCTTGTAGCCGATCCTGGCATCGGTTTCCATCAAGCCCATGAAGTCGGCGCGGAAAAACACCGCCAGCTCGCAGTGGTCCAGCGCGCGGGCCTGGGCGTTGCGCGGTGCATTGTCGAGCAGGGCCAGGTCGCCAAAGAATGAGCCCGGTGCAATTTCCGCGACGATTTCCACGCCATCGCTGTGGGCGCGGCTGATGATCACGCGGCCCGACATCACCAGGTACAGCGCTTGGCCCTCTTCCCCTTCATCGAAAATGATTTCATCGGCCACATAGCGGCGCTCGTGCATCAAATCATCGACGATGTGCAATTCCACCGGCGTCAGCGACGCGAACAGCGTCGATTCCTTCAACCGGTGCAGGCGTGGCGACAGCTTGGGGGATGTGAACAGACCGAACATCGGGAACGACTCCATGGCGTGGCAAGCCCGGAAAATCACGGGAACGCTGTCGATTCTGACCGATTATTGTCAAGTTGCAAGTGTCCGCCATCACAGTTGTATCGTTTGTGACAATGGCAAGTCCGGTTCCACGTGGCTGGTCAGCACCGTGCACTGGCGCGCGCGGCGGGCCGGATCGGCCAGTTGCGTGCGCAGGTAGGCCACGGCGGCCGTATCGAGGCCGTTGAACGGCTCATCGATCAGCAGCACGGTGACCGGCAGCGCCAGTGCCAGTGACAACTGCATTTTCTTGTGCTGGCCCAGCGACAGGGTGGTGACCGGTTGCTCCAGCACGCCGTGCAGGTGGAACGCGTCGAGCTGCGCGTTCAGCGCCGCCGCATCGGCGCCCGGATACAGCGCCAGGTGCAGGTCAAACAGTTCACGTACCGTCAGCCAGGGCAGGGCCGGCGTATCGCCGCCGCAGTAATGCAGTTGACGGCGGTAGGCCAGCGGCTGCCGCGCACTGTCGATGCCGTTGACGCTGATGCTGCCGGCATGCGGCAACAGCGCGCCCGCCACCAGTTTCATCAGCGTGGTTTTCCCGGCGCCATTGTCACCGCGCAGCCAGGTAATGCCGGTGTCCAGTTGCAGGTCGAGTTGGCGCAACAGCGGGCGCCCGGCGTGGGCATGGCCCGCATATTCAAAGTTCAGGTGCTCGATCGTCAGCATCAGCATTCACTTCCTATCGCAGTCAGGATCACCATCGATAACACCACCAGCACCACGCGTCCGCGTGGCGCCAGCGGCAGCGCGACGATGGCGCCGCAGGCGGCCAGCGCCGCCCCTTGCCACACGTGCACCGCTGTCGCGTGGCCCGCCAGCAGGGCGTGCAAGGTCAAGACCGCGAAGACTGGCAACAGGCTGAAGCCGCGGGCGCAGACGATCAACGGCGTGCTGCGCAGCGGCCATGCCGCCAGCTTGTCGGCCAGCAGCGCGGCCTGTTCGCGCACGGCTTTGTCGCCCCGGTCCGTCAACAGCACCAGCGCCGCGCTGGCCAGGGCGCCCAGTGCGGCGGGCGGCACGGCGGTAATCGGCTGGCATAGCCAGGTGGCCGTGGCGGCCAGCGCGACCGCCAGCAGCAGGCATTGCTGGATGCCGGTCTGGTTCTCGCCACGCCAGAACGGCAGCCAGAATAAGGTGCGCCACAGCGCCACGGACAAGGGCCGCATTGGCGCAGGCGTGTAGGTGGCTGGCATGGCGGCGATGGTTGCGGAGGCGGGGCGGAGTCGGGCAGGGTGGCGCTGGCGGCGGCGCGCCGCCAGCATGGCCGCCGCCACCAGCCAGCCCGCCACCAGTGTCACCAGTGTGGCGGCCACCGCTTGCGGCAGCACGGGCCGCAGGACGGCGGGCGATTGCCAGCACCAGATCGCGCATGAAATCGCGTACATCAGCGTGACGGGGCCGGCCAGCATGCCGGCCACCAGCACGTCGCCGCGCCAGCCCAGCGCCGGCGGCACCGG
>JAIENA010000340.1 GCA_019751755.1 Burkholderiaceae bacterium
ATGTTGCGGTAGGAATGCCCGTTACCGGACACCCCCCGCGCAGATCCCGGCGTGCGCGATTCGCGCACCGGGCTCTTGCCTAAGGTATTTGGCGGCAAAGCGTTCTGCCGGCCAAGGGTGAAGGACCCGAGCAGCGGGTATCCAGCGATGTGCCAAGCGGTTGATTTTGGCCCACGTCGTATCGTCCTGTTGGCTGCGACGCCGCAGCGCCTTCCGCCAGAGGTCAATGACGTAGTACCGAAACCGGTTCATGGCCTTGCTGTTGGTCGGCACGGCATGGTAGTTGAAATATCCCTGCACTACACTCCGTAGCCACTTCCCTTGCTCGGGGATTGGAAGGTGCCATCTGCGCCGTAACGCGTCCTTGATTGCTTTCAGCGTTGCAAGCATACGATCCCGTCGAGTTTGTCGACGGAGCATAAACTTGCCGTCGCGGGCGCGGCCGCTGATGTGCGTAAATCCAAGAAAGTTGAACGTCTCCGGTTTTCCCAGACCACGCTTGGCCCGGTTTTCAGCCGCGAAGCGACCAAATTCGATCAGGCGTGTTTTCTCCGGGTGCACCGTGAGTGCAAATTGCCCCAGCCTTGTTTGCATGGCCCGCATGAATCGCTTTGCGTCGTGCTCCTTGTCGAAACCGATGACAGTGTCATCCGCGTACCGAACAATGACCACGTTCCCGTCGGCATGCCGCTTGCGCCATTGGTTTGCCCACTGGTCAAAAGCGTAGTGAAGATAGATGTTTGCCAGCAGCGGGGAAATGACGGCCCCTTGCGGGGTGCCTTCCGTCGCGGCCAGGACCTCACCATCCTCCAGTACGCCGACTGTAAGCCACTTACGAATCAGGCGAATCACGCGCTGGTCGCCTATCCGATGTTCGACGAACCTGATTAGCCATTCATGACTGACCATATCGAAGAATCGGCTAATGTCGGCGTCCAGTATCCAGTTCACGTTTGTACGGACTGCCGCAGTCGCAAGAGCATCAAGTGCATCATGCTGCCCACGTCCGGGCCGAAATCCGTAGGAGAAACCCAAAAAGTCATTCTCATAAACCGCATTGAGCACTTCCACAAGCGCACGTTGGACGATCTTATCTTCCAGCGCGGTAATGCCTAGTGGGCGCATCTTGCCATCCGCCTTCGGAATATACCGACGGCGGTTCGGCGTGGCCTGATAAGCTTGCCGATGCAGTTTTCCATGCAGTTCCATGAGATTGCTTTCCAAGTTCCGCTCGTAGTCATGCCACGTCACACCATCGACTCCTGCCGCCGCTTTCCGTTTCAGCCAAAAGAACGACGTCTCCAGAAGTTCGATGTCGATTAGATGGAACAACGCCGTGAACCGCTCCTTTTTCCTTTGCCTTGCTGCTTGCCGCACGCGGTCAAGTTTCTGGGACACGCTTTCCCGGCTCTGCGTCCGGCACGTGCGAGACTTGACCACGTTCCCTTTGGCCCCGTCCCTTTGCTCCACTGACTCCGCCCCCGGTTGCCCGGGTTTGTTCGCCAGCTTCTCAGCTACTATGGACAAGTCCGACTTCTCCCCTCCGTACATCATCGGCTTTGGCTCCTCGCCTTCCCGACACGGACCACGTGGCGGTACCACTGCCTGTGGCCAGATGGGAGATCTCCCGGTTCCCGCGCAGAAGTCGTACCAGCATGCCAGGGGCTCAGACCCCGCCGGGTCCGTGCAGCGCTTGCGATAGCGCGCCGCACGGTGTGGCCTTCCGCCTTACAGTACGGCGTCGGCACCCGGGGCTTAATAAATATTTCGTGGCTCAATGGCTGGCCTGCTGGCGCCCCTGTCAACGCTTCGCGCCGCCCCTCACGGGACGCCGCGCATGACTCGGGGACAATGTGATTCGCTAAATCTTTCATCGTGGAGACTTTCACTCCTTAACTTCTGCCGGTCTCCCGGCGCACACTGT
>JAIENA010000320.1 GCA_019751755.1 Burkholderiaceae bacterium
GGCGAGCTATTGGGTGCGGATGCGGTGGTGCATCGAGCGGATCAAGGCGCGGACTTGCTTCAGCAGCCCGGCTTGCTCTGGCTGGCATGATGTTTTTTGCGCCTGGCTTGGGAGGTTTTATGCTCATGCGCGGCAGGGAGTTGGGCTTTGGGCTTTGCTGAAGGTGTCGGAAACGGGCGTGGTAGAATTTGTTGAAACGTCAATTTGACGTCGACTTACGTTAGCGAATGAAAACCACGATACTCGAACTCGCCAATGAAGCGATTGCTCAGATTTCGCCGATGGCTGAAGCCGGTTGGACGCCGGCTCAAAGCATAGAACGGCAAATCCGCTGGTGCATCGCGTTTGCCTCCGACTTGCCGACTGAAGAACGTCCTGGTCCATTCACCATGGGGCTAATCGCGACACGCGAACTAGATATGTACGGCGATCAACCAGAGTTGGCGTTGCTGATTAACCGTTTGCAGAACGAGGTTGAACATGCTTTGCGCTAACCATTTATTCCAGTGGGCGCCTGCCGGTGCCGCTGAACCGAAACGTTAGACGACACATGCCTTCCCCTTCTCCGGAACTTCTGTCTCTTCTTGAATATCGGCTCCGCGCGGTCGCTATTGGGCACCTTGCGCTTAAATACTCTATGACCTGGGAGACCCCACCCTCCCTTGAAGTCTTTTTCGACGGAAAGCAAGTTGTTGAAGGGAAGGCCACTGGATTCACAAATGGGGCAATCGAGGCTGCCATTGTTCACTGTCGCGCATTACTAGAGTTTTTGGGACTTGGTGGTAAAAGCCAGACAAAATTGTCAGAACGTAAAGCGCGAGCCAAAGAGGACGACATTGGCATTGAACATTTCTCGGGGCTTTCTATGCTCTCGATCGAAAAAGTTGCAAGCTCTTATCCCGGCACACGCTCTGAGGCAGAGGGGGCGCTGGCCTATGTCGCATACCTCGCCAACAAAGGATTGGCGCACACCACGTCCTCTTTCACCAAACACGACAGTGGTTCAGAATTGCTTGAGATCGCGTTCCGAGGCATCCCAGTGTTGGTCGTAAACAACTTCTATGTTCCCCTAGGTATTCAACCGCCTGCTTATGAACTGCAAAGTCGCGACCTCATCGTTTAATACTTCGGTCAACCGGACGCCCAACCGGCTGCGCCGTTTGGGCTCCCTCCGCGCTGCGCGCTCCGGCGCCAATTACCTCCAACGTTGGGCCGTAATAGCTTGAGCAATCGAATTGACTTTGAAGGCGTATTTCATTTGCACTCTCCGCATGGGACGGTAAGATCTGGTTACCGCCCGCAGCATTTGCTACATGATAATTACCAAAGTAGCGGAACCCATATCTATCCGGACAGTGACATTGCAAATCCTGACAAACCCACGCAGGTACGCGTTTGCCTCATAACACCCGAGGTATATCTGAGGTTCCCACGGTTTTCCGTCTTCCAACGGCCCAGTTTTATGCAGCCTGCTGATTCAGTTCCTGGGACGTCTTCCAGCGCTCAAGGAATTCGACCGGTGAGCGGAAACCCAGCGTGGAATGCTGGCGTTTGCGATTATAAAAGACCTCAATGTATTCGAAGCTGGCCGCTTTCATTTCTTCCAAGGTTTTGTACTTCACGCCATGGACACGCTCATTCTTGAAGCTGTTAAACCAGCTCTCCGTCGGGGCGTTATCCCAGCAATTGCCTTTGCGGCTCATCGAGCAACGCATGCCGAATTCTTTCAATTTGTCTTGGAACGCTTTGCTGGCGTATTGGGCGGATTCAACCGGTCGTCGCAACACTAGATTGTTGTACAGATCTTAGATACTCGTCCAGTGCTTCTGCCGGCGTCTTCCAGCCAAGCGTTTTGCGGGGCCTAGAATTTAGGTGTCCAGTCCCGTCTGTTCATAAACGCGTTTTACAAATAGCTCGGGCTTCTGGCGTTGCCACTCCTTTAGCGCCTG
>JAIENA010000393.1 GCA_019751755.1 Burkholderiaceae bacterium
AGAACATGAGCCGTTCGGCCAAGGGATCGATGGACAAGCCCGGCAAAATGGTCAAGCAGAAAGCTGGCCTTAACCGGGAGATACTCTCGGCAGGGTTGGGGATGGCGCATCAAATGCTCGCGTACAAAGCGGTAGAGGCTGGTACGCGCCTGCATGTGTCGAACACGCGCCAACTAAAGCCGTCGCAGCGCTGCGCGAAGTGCTGGGCCATCGTGCCCAAAACACTTGCGCAACGTATGCATGTGTGCCCTTGCGGCCACACGATGCAGCGCGACCAGAACAGTGCATCGGTGGTACTCATCGATGCGCACACGCCTGGAATGGGCGTGGCGGCGAGACCAAAACCTCTGGCGCGGCAACGCGCCAAGTCAAAGTCCTTGACCCGCGAAACCCCAGCTACAACGTCGCGAGGCGTTTAGCTGTGGGAGAGTTCATTTTGATATCCCTGCTTTCTTGCGGAGGCAGGCGGACTGAACTGTCATCACCGCCGCAGTGACTGCCTGAGCGCTTCTGGTTGACCGGGGGGGCGTTTCTGTAAAGGTCGCGGGTATCCTCACGCCAATCCTCGTCGTCTAAACCGATTGCAAGAAAGTGGCATCGGTCGCCCGGCAGCAGTGGATACCCCTCGGCCGTCATCTCGCCCTTCAAATAACGGGTACGGACATGCCGGCACAGGTGCCATGGCGCCACGACCATGACCGACCGGCGTGCTGGCTTGCCGAGCGGCGAACTAGCGCCTGGTCGCGCCGCAGTAAGCCCGATGTTGAATTGCGGGGAAAATCATTAAATCCATTAAATTCATTAAAAATGTTGATTTTGGGAAAGTTCGCTGTTACTATCATTCACAGATCAGCATGCGTTATTGATGTGCGTTGTACGCCACCGGCGCCCCACACGCCGCTAACCTGACGATTTTGACTACCACTCCCCCGTAGTCACCGCTGCTTGCTTCGGCCCCGTACCTGCCGCCTTGATATGTTTTTGCCTTGGCCTCGATGTGGTGCATCTGCCGGGGTTGATACCGTCAGCTGAAACGGGAGAAAGCGATGTCGTTCAAACACTGGAAAATTCGCCATAAGCTGCTGGCCGGCTTCGGCGCCGTCATCCTGTTGATGGTGCTGATGGGGAGCATTGCCCTGTTGGAGCTGAAGGAAGTGAACGCCAAGCTTCATCTGGCCAGTGCCGACTATCAAAAGACAGTACAGACGCACTTGATCAAGGATGCGTTGAATGCAACCGCGCGCAATATGCGCAATCTGCTGATCTTTGACGACCCCGCCGCGCGTGCGCTGGAAATTGCCCACATGGAGGAGGCGACCCGGACGATTAATGGTGCGCTGCAACGACTCGATACCACGGTACAGCTCGAGCAAGGCCGCGCCTTGCTGCGCGAAGTGGCTACGGCGCGCGCGGAGTTCCTGCCGGCGCGTGAGCGTCTCGTCGACGCGGTCAAGGCGCAGCGCATGGACGAGGCGAAAGCCTTGCTGATCAATGATGTGCGCCCGGTACAACGGCGTTACATGGATGCGCTGGAGCGGTTTGTTGCCTTCCAGGGCGAACTGATGGCGCATGACACGGAGTCCGCCGAACATGAAGCACAGTTCGCGCTGACGGTGATTGTTGGCTTGCTGGCCCTCGCCATTGTCAGCAGCACCGTGATCGTGATAACAATCATCAGCGGCGTCGTGGCGCCGTTGTCGACAGCGGTGGCGGTGGCCAAGCAGGTGGCCGCGGGCGACTTGACGGCGCAGATTGCCGTGGATCGCCAGGATGAAACCGGTGAGATGCTCGCTGCGCTACAGTTGATGAACACTTCGCTGCTGAAAATCGTGCGCGAAGTGCGGGCCGGGACGGAGTCGGTCGCCACCGCCAGCGAACAGATATCGAGCAGCAACCGTGACCTGTCGTCGCGCACCGAGCAGCAAGCCGGCACGCTGGAAGAAACCGCGTCATCGATGGAGC
>JAIENA010000254.1 GCA_019751755.1 Burkholderiaceae bacterium
TGGGCAACGCCGACACCGTGGGCGGATGACGAGAAACGCCTCACGATGGAACTGATGCAATGGCTGCCGAAACTTTGTTTAACACTACCGGCACTGGCCCGCGCCCGCAAGGACATGGGCGACCCAAGCAAGCAGGACGACCTGTTCGGCGATCTCGTCGACCACGCCACCAGCTCACCAGCAAGAAGCTTGCCCAACTAATCCCGCCCGAACTGCAAGAGTGGGATGTGCAGTATGGCCTGCCGGTGCTGCGCGGCGAAATCATCACCGGCAAGTACGTGTACCTGGCGGTGCAGCGGCACTACGATGACCTGGTGCATGGCGCCGCGCGCGGCCTGAAGTTTGTGCCGGCGCACGGCTGGCACATCATCAGCTACATCGAAAAGTTCTTCGTCCATATCAAGGGGCCGCTGGCGGGCAAGCCGATCCTGTTGGACCCATGGCAAAAGTTCTGGACCGCCGTGCTTTACGGCTGGCGCCGTGAGTCGGACGGTATGCGCCGGTTCTCGCGCGGCTACGAAGAGGTGGCCCGCAAGAATGGCAAGTCCACATGGAAGGGGCCGCAAGGCGCTTACCTGTTTTCGATGGACGGCGAGGCCGGCGCCGAGGTGTACGCGGTGGCAACCACGCGCAACCAAGCGATGACGGTGTTCAAGCCGGCGTTCGATAACATCCGGCGTTGGGCGCGGCGGTCACCAGGTGTGGCGCGCTCGTTCAAGATTTACGAGGGGCAGAATCAAGAGAAGGTCACGCTGTCCAATAACTCGGTGTTCCAGCCGTTGCCGGCGAATGCCGAGAACCTGGACGGCCTGAACCCGTCCGCTATCCTGTTCGATGAGCTGCACGCGCAGAAGCATCGCGATGTATGGGATGTGATGGAGTCGGCGCTGGGCGCCCGCGCGCAGCCGCTGCTGTCGGCCATCACGACGGCCGGGTTCATCATGGATGGCATCTGCACCGAGCAGCGTGCCTATCTGATCTCGGTGCTGGAGAAAAAGCGTGTGGACGATGCATATTTCGGCTACGTCTACACGCTGGACGCGGACGACGATCCGTTCGAAGAATGCAACTGGATCAAGGCCAATCCCGGCCTGGGCCGTTCCAAGTCGATCGAATACCTGCGCGTTCAGGCGCGCAAGGCTGCGGCGCTGCCCGGCGCCAAGGCCAACTTCCTGACCAAAGACCTGAACATCTGGTGCAACAGCGCCGATGGCTGGTTCGACCTGGTGGTGTGGGATGCCGGTAAGCGCAAGTTCAACCCGGAAATGTTGAAGGACCGGCGCTGCTACGGCGGTCTGGACCTGGGCTCAACGCGCGACTTGACAGCCTTTTCCCTGGTATTTCCGCCGGACGAGCCAGACGGCCAGTGGTACGTGTTGGTGTGGTTCTGGTGTCCGCAAGAAAAAGTGGATACGCAATCGGCTGATGACGCGGCGCCCTATGAAGCATGGTGCCGCGCCGGTTGGCTGACGGCCACACCGGGCAACGTCACCGACTACGAGCCGGTGCGCGCCGTAGTGCTGCAGGCGGTCAAGGATTACAACCTGGTGGAGGTTGGTTATGACCGCTGGAACGCGCTGCAGTTGGCCAACGAACTGATGGAAGAAGGCGTCCCGCTGGTGGAGGTGCCGCAGAACACGGGCGGCATGTACCCCGGCAGTAAGCGTCTGGAAGAGCTGGTGTACGGTAAAGCGCTGCAGCATGGGGGCAATCCTGCGCTGCGTTGGTGTGCCGGTAATACCGCGCTGCTGTTTGACTCGAATGGCAATTTTCGGCCTGACAAAAAGAAGTCGAATGCCAACGGGCGTATCGACGGCATCGTCGCGACGGTCATGGCGCTCAGTCGGGCGGTGTCGGACGCGGAACGCGAGGGCAGCATGGACGACTACGCACAAGGAGTAATCAGCACATGAAAGTTTTGAAATCGCTGCGCGCGTTCTTTGGACGCGGCGGCGCCATCGCGGAGACGCACGGCGA
>JAIENA010000358.1 GCA_019751755.1 Burkholderiaceae bacterium
GCCGCAACGACATCCTGCCCTTATTGAGAAAACACGCCGGTGGACGCTCGCAGACCCTGTTGCGCAACGATGAGACCATGCGCACGCTGGCGACCTTCTGCTATCGCGCCCTGCCGTTTCCCGTGCGCCTGCTGGTCAAGGAGGAAGCGTTTAGCAGCTTTGTCCTGCAATACCGCGACAAGATCATGGAGGCGCTGCTGGTGGAACCGGACTGCACAGCGCCGCCAACTTGCGCTACCCTGCCATCTTCCACCATTCCCGCAACGCATCCCATGGACCACAACGCACTGCCAGGCTGCCTGGCTTTTTTGCAGGAAGCGGAACGCCTGAAAGACACGCTGCGCAGCGGCCACACGTCCAGTGGCCGGCGTGAAAGCTCGGCCGAGCACAGTTGGCGGCTGGCGCTGTTTGCCATGCTGCTGGAAGACCAGTTGCCCGGTCTGGACTTTAGCCGCATCCTCAAATTGTGCGTGATCCACGACCTCGGCGAAGCGCTCCATGGCGATATCCCCGCCATCGACCGGCACCCCGGTGCGCCGGACAAATCCGCCCGCGAACGGGCCGACCTCGCCACACTGGCCGCGCCGCTGCCAGCCCACTTACGCGAACACTTGCTGGCCTTATGGGATGAATATGATGCGGCGGCCACGCCCGAGGCGCGCATCGTCAAAGGCCTGGACAAGCTGGAAACCATGATCCAGCACAATCAGGGCAAGCAGCCCGCGCACTTTGATTACGCCTTCAACCTCGGTTATGGCACCCAACATACGGCGCACCCGCCGCTGCTGGCCGCGCTACGCGAACTGGTCGACACCACCACCCGCGCGCGGGCAGCCGGGCAGCGCACCGCCTGAACAAACGCCCCGGGCCCGCTTCTTGCAAGAGTTCGGCATGTGCGCCATCACGAGTGGCGCCGCCGGCCTGCGCGCACCAATCTAGCGCACGGCCGCACCAGAATCGACCAAGGAGTTCCCATGTCTACCCCGCGCCGCCCCGGCCATGTCGTGTTGATTGTTGACGACGCCCCTGAAAATCTTGCTGCCCTGCACGATACGCTGGATGAATCCGGCTATACCGTGCTGGCCGCCACCAGCGGCATGGCCGCGCTGGACCAGGCCAGCCGCGAGTTGCCGGACCTGATCCTGCTCGACGCCACCATGCCGAACATGGATGGCTTTGAAACCTGCCGCCGCCTGCGCGCGCAACAGGCCACCCGCCACATTCCTGTGATCTTCCTGACCGGGCCAGTGGAAAGCGGCGAAACCGCCGCCGCCTTCGATGCCGGCGGTACCGATTACATCACCAAACCGATCCGGCAAAACGACATGCTGGCGCGCGTGGCCGCGCACATGCCGGCCGCGCGCAAGTTGAACCAGGCGCGCAATGCGATGGATGCGTTTGGCAACGCGCTGCTGGCGGTGACGCCGCACAATGGCCGCATCGTGTGGCAAACGCCGCTGGCGCGCCAGTGGATGCAGGAATACTTTGCGCTGAAAGGCGCGGGCGGCGGTTCCGAATTGCGCACCATGCCGCTGGCGCTGGCGGCCTGGCTGGCCGCCACGGCGCAGGCGCGCCGCCAGGGACACGACTATCCGCCGCTGTCGGTGATGCGCGGCGCCTCGCGGCTGAAATTCACTGCGGCCGATCTCAGCAATAGTGAACAATGGATGATCGTGCTGCGCGAAGAAACCGAGTGCGCGCAAGTGCAGGCGTTGATGGCGCTGTTCCGGATGACGATGCGCGAAGCGGAAGTGCTGCACTGGCTGTCGCGCGGGCGCAGCACGCACGATATCGGGTCGCTGCTGGGCGCCACGCCGCTGACGGTGGAATCGTATATCGCGCAGGTCTGCAACAAGCTGCACGTCGATACCCGCGGTGCGGCGGCGGCCATGGCAGTGGAGCGCTTGCGGGCCGGGATGACGGAAGCGCTGACCTGACTAGCAAACGCCGGCATGGCGGCTTGCGCCGCGCGGAAACCGCCCTACGAAGTTTGCG
>JAIENA010000007.1 GCA_019751755.1 Burkholderiaceae bacterium
AAGCAGTTAACCAGTTCGCCATCATGTATGGGGAGCGTTTCACCAACGCGATCAGCTAATTAAACTTTGGCCCCGCAGTTACGGTAGGGATGCCCATTACTGGACACCCCCCGCACAGATCCCGGCGTGCGCAATTCACGCACCGGGCTCCTGCCTCGGGTGTTTGGCGGCAAAGCGAACAACCGGCCAAGGATGAAGGACGCGGGGCGCGGGTAGCCAGTCGCTGCAGATTCGTTTCATCCTCGACCATGTTGTGTGATCCCTCTGGCTGCGACGCAAGAGCGCACGTCGCCAGAGATCATCGACATGGTGTCGGAAGGAATTCATCGCCCGAATATTTGTCGGGACGGCATGGTAGTTGAAATACCCTTGCACGACCCGCCGTAGCCATCTCCCTTGCTCCGCGATTGAGTGGTGCCATCTGATTCTCAGTCCCTGTTTGATTTCCTTTAATGCAGCCTGGAGCCTGTCCCGGCGTGTCTTACGCAGCAGCATAAATTTGCCGTTCCGGTCACGTCCGCATATATGGGTAAATCCAAGGAAGTTGAACGTCTGAGGCTTGCCCAGACCACGCTCCGATCGGTCCTGTGCCGCGAAACGGCCAAATGCGATCAGTCGGGTCTTGTCCGGGTGAAGCGCCAGTGCAAATTGCGCCAATCTCGTTTGCATCGCCCGCTGAAAGCGCTTGGCATCGCCGCCCTTTTCGAAACCGACGACGATGTCGTCCGCATATCGAATAATGACGACGTTTCCCATGGCATGCCGCTTGCGCCATTGGTTGGCCCATAGATCGAAGACGTAATGGAGATAGATGTTCGCCAGCAGAGGGGAGATAACCGCCCCTTGTGGCGTTCCTTCGTCCGTGGGATTCAGCTCCCCGTCTTCCATCGTACCGGCCCTCAGCCATTTGCTTATCAAACGGAGGACTCTGGTGTCGCCTATCCGGTGTTCCAGAAACTTGAGCATCCAGTCATGGTTCACCGTGTCGAAGAATCGACTGATGTCAGCGTCCAGTATCCAGTTCACTCTGGTTTGCGCGATTCCAGCAGCCAACGCGTCCAGCGCATCGTGCTGACTACGCGCGGGCCGGAAACCATAAGAGAAACCGAGAAAGTCGACCTCGTAGATTGCATTGAGCACCTCGACCAATGCGCGTTGGACGATTTTGTCTTCCAGCGCAGCGATTCCCAGTGGGCGCATTCGCCCATCTGACTTTGGTATATATTGCCGCCGAGTGGGCAGCGCTCGATACGATTGCCGGTGAAGCCGCCCGTGCAAGTCTCGCAGGTTGTTTTCCCAATTTATTTCGTAATCTGCCCACGTCACGCCATCGACGCCTGCTGCCGCCTTCCGTTTCAGCCAGAAGTACGCCGCCTCAAGCATGTCGATATCGATTCGGTGAAAGAGCGCAGTGAACCGTTCCTTCTTCCTCTGCCTTGCTGCTTGCCGCACATGGTCCAGCCTCTGGGACACGCTTGCCCGGCTCTGAGTCCGGCGCGTGCGTTGCCAGTCCATGTTCCCCTTGGCCTCCCCCCTTGGCTCCACCGACTCCGCGCCCGGTCGCCCGAGTCTGTTCGTCAGCTTCTCCGCTACTATGGGGGAGTCCGACTTCTCCTGTTCGTGCATCATCGGCTTCGGTTACTCACCTTCCCGATGCGGACCGCCACGCAGCAGCGCTGCCAGCGGCCAAACAAGAGATCTCCCGGTTCCCGGGCAAAGAGCGTATGTACATGCCAGGTTCTCTGACCTCGCCGGGTCGGGTCGGCACTCGCGGTATCGCGCCTTCCCATATGGCCTTCCGTGTTTGTGACCACGTCGGCACCCGAATCAAAAGTATTTCGCGGCTCAATGGCTGGCCTGTACACACCCCTGTCAACGCTTCGCCACACGCCTCGCGGCGTGTCGCGCATGACTCGGGGACAATATGATTCGCTATTCCTTTATTGTCAGGGACTTTCACCCTTTACTCCTTACCGGTCTCCCGGCGCACCACAAAAT
>JAIENA010000025.1 GCA_019751755.1 Burkholderiaceae bacterium
AGCAACAGCACGCGCGGTTCCACCGCCAAGGCGCGCGCCAGGGCGATACGCTGGCGCTGACCACCGGACAGTTGCGGTGGATAACGATCGGCCAGCCAGTCCAGCTGTACCAGGCCCAGCAAATCCATGACTTTCTTGCGGATTTGCGTTTCCGATGGACGCTCGGCGCGCGATTTGACGCGCAGGCCAAAGGCCACGTTTTCAAACACCGTCATGTGCTTGAACAGCGCATAGTGCTGGAACACAAAGCCGACCTGACGTTCGCGCACATGGCGGTCCGACGCGTCGCTGCCATCGAGCAGCACCTGGCCGGAATCCGGATGTTCAAGGCCGGCGATGCAGCGCAGCAAGGTGGTCTTACCGCAACCCGATGGGCCCAGCAGCGCCGTCAGTTTGCCGGTCGGGAAATCGAGCGACACGTCGTTCAGGGCGACGAAGTCGCCGAAGCGTTTATTGATATTCTTAACCGCGATGGTCATGGCAGTACTCCGTCTCAGTGTGCATTGTCCGCGCCGGCATAGTCTTCATGGAGACGCCACGCGATAAAGGATTTCAGGGCCAGCGTCACCAGCGCCAGCAAGGCCAGCAGCGAGGCGACAGCAAAGGCGGCCGCAAAGTTGTATTCGTTGTAAAGAATTTCCACCTGCAGCGGCACCGTATTGGTTTCACCGCGGATGTGGCCCGACACCACCGACACGGCACCGAATTCGCCCATGGCGCGGGCGTTACACAAGATCACGCCATACAGCAGGCCCCACTTGATATTCGGCAAGGTCACGCGGAAGAAGGTTTGCCAGCCGGAAGCGCCCAGCACGATGGCCGCTTCTTCTTCTTCACTGCCCTGCGCCTGCATCAGCGGAATCAGCTCACGCGCAACAAACGGGAAGGTGACGAAGATGGTGGCCAGCACAATGCCCGGCACGGCAAACAGGATCTTGATGTCGTGTTCCTGCAGCCACGGACCGAACCAGCCCTGGGCGCCAAACAGCAGCACGTAGATCAGGCCGGAAATCACGGGCGACACGGAAAACGGCAAGTCAATCAAGGTCAGCAGCAAGCTCTTGCCGCGGAATTCAAACTTGGCGATACACCACGAGGCGGCCACGCCAAAGATCAGGTTCAGCGGCACGGCAATCGCGGCGGTGATCAGGGTCAGCTTGATGGCGGCAATCGCATCGTCTTCGCGGATCGCAGAGAAATACAGTTCCCAGCCTTTTTTCAGCGCCTCGACAAACACCGCCACCAGCGGCACAAACAGGAACAGCGTCAGGAAGGTCAGCGCCACGGTGATCAAGGCCACCTTGACCCATGTCGGTTCCAGAACATTGGTTGGCTGCGACAGTTCGCCGCGGCGCACCGGCGCCGGCGCGGTTACGGGTGCTCCACTCATCTTATTTCCCCTTGCCGGATTTGCCGCGGGCCCAGGCCTGCAACAGGTTAATCGCCAACAACAGCACAAACGAGATCAACAGCATCACCACGGCAATCGCGGTGGCGCCGGCATAGTCGTACTGCTCCAGCTTGGTAATAATGAACAGCGGCGTGATTTCCGACACCATCGGCATATTGCCGGCGATAAAGATCACGGAACCGTATTCGCCGGTGGCGCGGGCAAAGGCCAGCGCAAAGCCGGTCAGCAGCGACGGCAACACGGTCGGGAACACCACGCGGGTGAAGGTTTGCCAGGCGCTGGCGCCCAGGCTGGCGGCCGCTTCTTCGAGTTCGCGCTCGGCGTCTTCCAGCACCGGCTGCACGGTCCGCACCACGAACGGCAAGCCGATGAAGGTCAGCGCCACCATGACACCAATCGGGGTAAAGGCGATCTTCAAGCCGAACTGGCCTTCGATGATGGAACCGAACCAGCCGTTGGCCGAATACAGCGCCGTCAACGTAATGCCGGCCACGGCGGTCGGCAGGGCGAACGGCAAGTCCACCAGTGCATCGACAATGCGTTTGCCGGGGAACTGGTAGCGCACCAGCACCCAGGCCACGATGAAGCCGAACACGGCGTTGATGCTGGCGCCAATCAGCGACGC
>JAIENA010000417.1 GCA_019751755.1 Burkholderiaceae bacterium
CAATTGGCGGCTTGAGCGTGCTCGTTGAGCAGGGGCTGGAACTGAACCCGTTTGCCAGTGCGCTGTACGTTTTCATCAACCGGCAGCATGACAAAATCAAGTGCCTGTACTGGCACCGCAATGGATTTTGCCTGTGGCTGAAACGCCTGGAAATGGATAAATTCGCTTGGCCGAAGAACGGTACATCGGCCACGCAAACGATCAGCCTGCAGGAGCTCGAGTGGCTGCTCGAGGGCTTCGATTTATGGCGCAACACGCCCCATAAAACGCTGCATTTCTCTTCGGTTTCATAGGGGAAATTGGTAAAATGGCATATGCCTTTTACCCCGCTGAAATCATCGTCTCTGCCACCGGAAATCGAGCTTCCTGAGTTCGTCTTACCGGCGGTTTTACCCGATGACATCGGCGCGCTCAAATCCCTGTTGCAGGCCCAGCAAGACGCCCTGGCCAATGTCAGGCAGCAGGCGATGCGCGAGGCGCACAACTACATCATTCGCATGATCGAACAGTCCGTGCTGGCGCGCCACCGGCTGTTCGGCGCCAGTTCGGAACAACTGTCCGCCCAGGGCCGCCTGTTCGACGAGGCCGAAACGCTGGCAGCGTCCAGCACCGAGGAACAGGATGTCGCCGCGCTGCCGGAGGTGGTGCCGGCGTCAACCGCGCCGGACGAGAAAGCCCCCAAGGGACGCGGCAAACGCGGCCCACTGTCGCCTGCATTGAAACGCGTGGACGTGGTGCATGATGTGCCGGAACACGAACGCACCTGCCCGTGCGGCACGCCGATGGTGGAAATCGGACAGGACGTCAGCGAGCAGCTCGACATCGTGCCGATGCAGGTGCGGGTGCTGCGCCATATCCGCAAGCGCTACGGCTGCCCCGGCAGCGTCCACGCGCCAGTGACGGCGGCTCTGCCGCCCCAGCCCCTGCCCAAGAGCAACGCCAGCGCCGACTTCCTGGCCATGCTGCTGACGGTGAAATATGTCGATGGCTTGCCGTTGGCCCGCTTCGAAAACATCCTCGAGCGCCACGGCGCCCCGGTGCCGCGCCAGACGCTGGCGCGCTGGGTGATCGGCGCCAGCCACCTGCTGCAACCGCTGCACAACCTGATGCGCGACGCCTTGCTCGATGGCGCGGTGATCCATATGGACGAAACCGTGGTGCAGGTGCTCAAGGAGGCCGAGCGCAAGGCCAGCACGCAAAGTTACATGTGGGTGCAGTCGGGCGGCCCGCCGGGCAAGCCGGTGGTGCTGTTCGATTACGATCCCAGCCGCAGCGCGGCGGTGCCGTTGCGCCTGCTGGCCGATTACCGCGGCTATTTGATGACCGACGGCTATACCGGTTACAACAAGCTGGCCAAGGTCGACGGCGTCGAGCATTTGGTGTGCTTCGCCCATGTGCGAAGGTATTTCGTGGAGGCTGTGCGCGTGCAGCCGAAGGGTAAGCGCGGACGCGCAGACGAGGCGGTGGACCTGATCGGCAAGCTGTACGGGATTGAACGCACAGTCAAGGACGCGACCGACGAAGATCGGCTGCTGGCGCGCCAACAGTTGAGCGTGCCGGCACTGGCGGCCTTGAAAGCCTGGATGGACAAGACCTTACCGACCGTCCCGCCGAAAACCGCGCTGGGCAAGGCGCTGGCGTACATGGACAAGTATTGGGACCGTCTGGTGCGTTATACCGAGCGCGGGGACTTGCCCATCGACAATAATCGAGTCGAGAACTGCATCCGTCCATTTGTGGTCGGCCGGAAATCGTGGTTGTTCAGTGATACCCCAGCTGGCGCCCATGCCAGTGCGCTTATCTATTCTCTGGTGGAAACGGCCAAGGCCAACGGCCTGGAACCCTACACCTGGCTGCGGCGCGTTATGCGTAGCCTGCCGATGGCGCAAACGGTGGAAGAGATGGAAGCGCTGTTGCCATGGAACCTGCAAAACCTGGATTTGGCCAGCGAAACAGTGGCTTAAACAGATTTGGCGTTACGGTGCGCTTACCGGAAAGCGGGGCCGGGCCGCAAGTCTGGGGTTTATGGCGCGCTTAC
>JAIENA010000037.1 GCA_019751755.1 Burkholderiaceae bacterium
CTGTCCTAACTTTCAGCTCCAGCGGACGCGCTACGCCGGGCGTTGCCCGCTTTCGCACGCCGCTGAGCAATCACGTTCGGTCTCATGAAATTCCTGCAAAGGTTTTTGCTCTTTTTCTTTGTGGCGACTACCAAGATTCTGGTAGCAAACGCTGCGGAGCGAGTTCTGGAACTCCGCCCACTTCCAGACAGTGCATGGGGTGAGGATTGGTCCGGTGGCTGTTGGTTCCACAAGGAATTTAACTGGAAACGTGGTGATGGTGGCCAGTTGATGTTTCTGATCAGAGGTGAGCGGGAGGAGAGCTCGGCCGTTTTTGACCTTGATGGTGAACTCATAAAGATTCCCTATACACAGACCATCGCAAAAAGAAAACGATTCAGAATGGGTGCTCGGGAAACTTATCTCTATCAAGCCGGTGATATGAGCGTTCAGGTAACTACTGTAGTAACTGAAGTGCCCGAAGGGAATGAATGTGCGGGAGACTGCTCAGAGAGTAGCGGGTTTGCTGCAGAGATTAAAATTCAATCTGGGAAGGCTGTGCGAAAGTACAAATTCAAGACGGGGGCTTGTGGTCTGTGACCGAACAAAAAAATCCAGCCGACGCCTCCGGCGCGGCTGATTCCGAACGTTGGGCATAAGACACCTCTGTATCTGATATGGCGAAAATAGAAATAGTTAACGAACCGACTTATACATTCGGGTCTGCGGACAATACTCGCCGTTATGACATTGAACTGGATCTGTCGGGTAAGTATCGCCACAGTTCAGTGCATGGCGTGATAATCGATGACATCCCTACGGTTATCGTTGGCGCAAGTGGTGGCGTAACCGGAATACATGCTAGGTCGATGCTTGAAGTCGAAGATCGCGCATATTTGGCCGTTGGACCATACGTTGTGTGCTTCAGTCCATCACCGTTCCAATATCATTGGGTCTTAGAAGTAGATCCTGCGACGTGCTTTGGCGTTTACTTTCATGCACGCACAGGGGCACTCCTTTCTCATGGTGAGCTTGAGATTGCTCGCTTCACTTCTTCAGGTGAGATCATTTGGTCCGAGTCGGGTGTGGACATCTTTTCAGAGGAGTTCGCTCTGCACGATGACTTCGTCGAGGCTACCGATTTCAACGGCGATGTCTACCGTTTTAGCTATGTGGATGGGCACCAATTCGCCCAACAATCCATTCCAGTCGACACCTTGCGGCGCGGCTAAATTTTTACGTTAGGAGTTATTTTTATGGAAGAAAAATTGCTGACGGTAAGACAGGCATATTTAGCCATGTGTGAATATCTCCATACGGAATGTGAATTGAATAACTGGAAAGAAGTCGATGTTCGTGGCCTGTTCTCTGAAATCGAACTGGAAGGTGAGTGGCAATCCGCCTGCCCCGGTTCAATCGATCAATTTGAGGAAGCCGTTGAAAAGGTTTTGAAACATGGTTCTCGCTTTGATCTCCACTCTAAGCGCGCCGCTGAGCAAGAACGTTAGCCCTAGAATGACAGACTTCGATTACGTCCTTAATATTATTAGTCCGTGGATTGATAAATACATCAACCACGGCCCAGAGGTGCTTTCCAGCGAGGAGGTCATTGGGGTTGGTGTCTTGTTGTTTGAAGCCGAAGTTAATAATGGTGGTTTTGATCAATACTATTTCAATTCTGCTGGCGATTTGGCTATCCCTACGGTAAAGGCACTTCTTGAAATAGGTGCGAGGAACACTGCAGCCCTACTCGGTGCTGCGAATTCAGAATTTCCCGACTCGCTCCCGCCTGTAGATCGTGAGCTCCGCCAGTTGTCGCTTGATGGTATTCGCGATACCGCACGCTTCGGAGCGTTGGAAGAGGAATTCTATCGAGGTAAGGAGGACTTGACTGCTTTGTTGGCCTGCTACTATAGAATGCAAGAAAATGCTGGCTAACCCTGCAGTCCACTGTACTGCCTTCACGCTGCGCGTTTCGGCAGCCAGTGACTTTTCACGTTGGGCTGCATATTACGCAATACGAATGAAAGTCTATGAGGCAATTGCATAACACCAGAATGTATGAAGAACG
>JAIENA010000410.1 GCA_019751755.1 Burkholderiaceae bacterium
ATCCGGGGCGCTCGATCTGGTCAACCAAAGCTTGCGATGCCTTGCAAGCTCCGTCCTTCAGGGCGGGGTAGTTGACGGGGTATTCCAGCACGGGTTATTCCAGATCAGATCGCCGACACGCCGCCATCGACGGCCAGCGTCTGGCCGGTGATGTGCTTACCGGCGTCGGACGCCAGCAGCACCACCGGGCCCTTCAAATCCTCATCATCGCCCAAGCGGCGCAGCGGCGCTTCGGCCGCCATTTTGTCTTCGCCCAGGGCGGCAATCAGGCCGGCGCTCATGCGCGACGGGAAGAAGCCCGGCGCCAGCGCGTTGACGGTGATGCCATGCACGCCCCATTCGCCCGCGAGGGTGCGGGTAAAGTTGATGACGGCCGCTTTCGACGTGTTATAGGCAATCGTCAGCATGCCGGGCGGATTGCCGGCCAGGCCGGCGATCGAGGCGATATTGATGATGCGGCCCGATTTGCGGGGAATCATCGAACGCTTGCCGACCGCCTGCGACACCAGGAAGATGCTGCGCACGTTCAGGTTCATGACCTTGTCCCACGCTTCCACAGGATAGTCTTCGGCTGGCGCGCCCCAGGTGGCGCCGGCGTTGTTGATCAGGATATCGATATGGCCACCGAGTTTTTCCAGCGCCGCATCGACCAGCGGGCCGACCGCCGCTTCCTGTTGCAAGTCGGCGGCAATCGCGTACGCCGTCACGCCATGTTTTGCCAGCTCGGCGACCGCCTCATCGAGGTCGGCCTGCTTGCGCGAGGTGAGCACCACCTTGGCGCCCTGTTGGCCCAGCGCCAGCGCCATTTGCAGGCCCAGGCCGCGCGAACCACCGGTAACCAGCGCGGTTTTGCCGCTCAGGTCGAACAATTGCTGCGGGGTGCGTGTCATCTTGATTCTCTCCTTGTATAGACGTACTAGACGTACTGATAGTGTGTCATCGGGGCACTGGTGGCCTAAAACCACGCATCTTGCATGTCGAGCGTCGTCGTGTCGAGGCTTTCCAGTAAATCAAACTGCGGTCCGGTTTTCGGCAATTCCCAGCGGAAGAAGTAGCGGCAGGCTTGCAGCTTGCCCTGGTAAAACGCATCGTCGTCCGGCGTGGCGCCCGCGTCGAGGCCGGCCTGGGCGGCCAGCGCCTGTTGTAGCCAGACCCACGCCACCACCACGTGGCCGACCGCTTCCAGATAAACGCTGGCGTTGGCCAGCGTGATATTCATGTCGCCCGCGCCATACAAGGTCGCGGTGGCCTGTTCCACGCGCCGCAAGCCAGCTTCCAACTGCCGGCCATAGGCGGCTATGTCGGCCCCGGCCCCGGCCCCGGCAACACCGGCCGCCCGCGCCACAGTCTGCCGCACTTGCGCCGCGAACGCTTTTAATAGCGCGCCATCCTGCAGCGCCGCCTTGCGGCCCAGCAGATCGAGGCCATGGATGCCGTGGGTGCCTTCGTGGATCGCATTAAGGCGGTTGTCGCGGTAAAACTGCTCGACCGGATATTCGCGCGTGTAGCCATAGCCGCCGTGGACCTGGATCGCCAGGCTGTTGGCTTCCACGCACCACTGCGACGGCCACGATTTGGTGATCGGCGTCAAAAATTCCAGCAAGCGGGTGGCCAATGCGCGCTGTTCCGGCTCCGGCGCGGTGCGTTCGTCATCAACCAGTCTGGCGCTGTACAGCACCAGCGCCAGCGCCCCTTCGGCATAGGCTTTTTGCGCCAGCAGCATGCGCCGCACGTCGGTATGTTGAACGATCGGCAACGGTGGCTGTGCCGGATCCTTGTTGGCTGGATGGCGGCCTTGCGGGCGGTTGCGCGCATAGTCGAGCGCATGCAGGTAGCCGGTATAGCCCAGCACGGCGGCGCCGGCACCGACCCCGATGCGCGCTTCATTCATCATGTGGAACATATTGGCCAGGCCATGGTGCGGCTGGCCGACCAGGTAGCCGATCGCGCCGGCCTTGCCCTGCGGCGTAAACACGCCTTCGCCAAAGTTCAGCAGGCAGTTGGTGGTGCCCCGGTTGCCCATCTTGTGGTTCAAGCCGGCCAGCACCACGTCATTGCGCTG
>JAIENA010000460.1 GCA_019751755.1 Burkholderiaceae bacterium
TGGCGGAAACGAGCAAGGCGCCTGCGCGCCTTGCGAGTGAGATTCGAAGGTCTCGCGCGTACTACGCGCGTACCGCTTCGAATCCTCCGACTCCTGCTCGCGAAGCGAGCAGGGCTGCGCGCCGTGGGCGCGCACTGATCCGCAGTGGCCGTTGGCGAGCGGGAGCGCAGCGATCCGCAAGCCCAGATCAGTAGCTTCCGCCGGGAATGCTGTGTCCTCTCCCAAGCTTATATACCAAGAAACACCGATCCCCCTGGCTTGGCAGAAAAGAGCACCAGCGTTGCTCCTTCTCGCTGCAGCAAATGACCTCGGCGTCGGGATAGATCGAATCAACTATCTCTTTCGCGGCCTCGTCAATGGTAGTGTGCTCTGCGGCACCCACCACTGGCACTCGCGTAGTCTCACCCTTGGATAAGATGTTGTCGGAATTCTTTACAGTGCACATTAAGTTATCTGAGTGATCTCACTAATTGCCCTTTGGAAACATAGTGTTAGGTTTGTTGGCACAGATGTTGCTAATAAAATGTTTCCAACAAACTAGGGGTGTTTCCATGAAGAAAACCTTATCCATGGCGCTGGTCAGCGCCGCACTGCTGTTGTCCACGTCGGCACAGGCGTCGCTCATCATGAATACCTATGCCGACGCCGGCTTCGGCGGCGTGACGGGTGTACTCAACGCCATCGCGGCAGGGCCGGCAACCTTTAGCAGCAATGTGGCCGTTATCGACCATTGGGACGGTTCGGGTAGTGCTGGTAACTATGGCAACAATCAGGGCTTCGCCGGCGGCCTGAACTACAACTTTGGCGTGAACTACCTGGGTTACCTCAACGTTGCCACGGCGGGCAATTATGAATTCCGCAGTCTGGCCGACGACGGCGTTCGGCTCAAGATCGACAACACGGTTTTGTTCTCAGACTCGGGCTATCACCCACAGCAGTACTTCTCGAACTCGATCTACCTGACGGCCGGCCAGCACAATTTCGACTTCGTGTTCTTTGAAGGCGGCGGCGGTGCCACCGTGGAACTGGAAGTGCGTGCTGCCAATGGTTCCTACGCATTGCTGGGCGGTGCCAACTCGGTGCTCGAGACCAGCACGGCGGCAGCGGCAACCGTTCCTGAACCGTCTGGCTTGGCCCTGACCGGCTTGGCCCTGGTGGCCCTCGGCTTGACGCGTCGTCGTCGTCGTTAATCAGGGCGGTATCAGCGCCGCCATCAACGGCTGTTTTTGATCCGCTATTTCAGGCGGCCACTGCCTGGCTGCCTGCGGTTTATATGCTGAGAGGGCGGCACGGTATCTGCTCGTTGTTGCCGGATACCGCCACGCACTAATCATGCACTATGGCTCAGTCTGCGCGTCTTCCGCGAATACCGCCATCGCACAACGACCAGCCCGGTTCTGCTTTGCCTGATACATCGCCAGGTCCGCTTCCCGCAACAGTTGCGCGGCATCCGCTGACTCACCGCAGAGCCTGATGCCGATACTGGTCGCAATCCAAACGTCCGTGCCTGGAACCGGCGCTTCCAGGGTTCCGATGATTTTCTCGGCCAGGCCTTGCGCATGCGCTGCGGTGCGGATGCCTTCGGCGATGACGACGAATTCATCGCCGCCCAGCCGAGCCAGGATGTCGGTCTCGCGCAAGCATCCCGCGACCCTGCCGGCGAATTCCTTCAACACCTGGTCTCCCACTTCATGACCCAGGGTGTCGTTGATTTGTTTGAAACCGTTCAAATCCATGAAGAACAAGGCCAGGCCGTTTTTTTGCCGGGGCTGCCGGGCGATGGCCTGCCCGAACGCGTCCATAAAGCGCCGCCGGTTCGGTAATCCGGTCAACCCGTCCGACAGCGCCATATTGCGCAGGGCGGCTTCCAGTTGTTTGCGTTCCGAAATGTCGTGCAGGAACGCTGTCAGCTCGAGCCTGCCGCCGATATAGTTGACATTGATGCTGACCTCGACCGTCAGCTCCTTGCCGTAGCGGTCCACCGCCGGGAATTCCTGCCGCAGATTTTTGCCGGTTCCAGCGTCTTCATCCGACCTGAGTTGCGCCAGCGCCGCACTGAAGGCGCC
>JAIENA010000156.1 GCA_019751755.1 Burkholderiaceae bacterium
CACCCGCAACCCGTCCGAAATGGCGCGTCTGCTGAAAGCAATGCTGTAATTCAAGCTTTTGGTGAATAATAAGGGGGAGCGTCAAGCTCCCCTTTTTTTATATTCTCCCATGGGCCTGGTACCCCGGTGTCAGGTGCATCATTTCTCAGGAGGCGCTGGTTGGGGAAGATCATCATTGCGCGTGACGGCATCGTCGAACAGGAAATCGCGTTAAGCAAAGAACGCATGACCGTCGGCCGCCGCAGCCATAACGACATCGTCCTCAGCCACCCGGCCGTCAGCGGCGAACATGCCGTCATCACGACCATCCTCGACGATTCCTTTCTGGAAGACCTGCGCAGCACCAATGGCACCTTCGTCAATGGCCAGCGCATCGGCAAACACTTCCTGCGCCATGGCGACGCCATCAAACTGGCGACCTACCGGATTGCTTACCTGGCCGATGGCGTACGGCCGCAGGGCGCCGCCCCGGCGGACACCACCGTGCCGCTGCCGCCGGCCGCCGTGACGGCGCCGGGGCGGGTTGAAGTCTTGAATGGCGCCAACGCCGGCAAGCAATTGGCGCTGACCAAACCGCTGACGACCCTGGGCCGCCCGGTGCTGCAAGTGGTGGTGATTTCGCGTGGCGTCGATGCGTATGCGATCGCCCAGGTGGAGGGTGACGCGCCGACCTTGGTCAATGGCGCGTTGCTGGGCAAGCAGCCGATGCGGCTGAAAAACGGCGACATTATCGATCTCAGCGGCACCCAAATGGCATTTCGGCAAGATTGAGCTGACAAAATCTGTCAGTTGCCAATTTTTGGCCCTGTAGGCTGACAAAAATCGTCAATCAGAGCGTCCGGGTTGACAGAAATTGTCGTAAATTCCCTTCTCTAACGGCAAAAACAGGCTGGCACGCGGTTTGCTATTACTCCTTCGTGGCATCAAACAACCTGTAGCACTCACCGCCTGAGGAGAAATAACATGAAATCCATTAAACACATCAAGAAGCAAGCCCAAGACGGCTTCACCCTGATCGAACTGATGATCGTGGTGGCCATTATCGGTATTCTGGCGGCCGTCGCGATTCCTGCCTACAGCGACTACACGGCGAAAGCGAAGATTGCCAATGCGCTGGGTTCGGTTGATTCGATCAAGAAAGGCGTGGCAATGTGCGCGCAGGAAGCGGGTGGTGTATTCGATAGCTGCGATGCGGGCTCGAATGGCGTACCGACCTTCACGGCCACCAAAGAAGTTTCCAGCGCCACCACCACTGACGGCGTGATCGAGGTGACCTTGGCGACTGGCCTGGGTAGCGGTATTGATGGCGGCAAAATCACCTTCACGCCAAGCTTCGGCGCTGCGGGTTCGAATTCGCTGACATGGACCAACTCCTACGATGCAACCGTTACTAACACCGCTGTGCAAGCGGCCATTACCAAGAACAATCCTTAATGTCAGCAGGTTGGCTTAACCGCCACCGCGATTAAGAACCGGGCCCTGTGCCCGGTTTTTTTATAGTCCGGTAGGAGAGAATCATGCACACCACTGTTTGGCAACAGGGGTACACATTGATCGAATTAATGGTCACCGTCGCCATTATCGGCGTGTTGGCGGCGGTGGCCATTCCGGTGTATAGCAGTTATTTGTTGACGAGCCGGATCAGTATGGCAATGTCGTCGGTGGCATCGCTACGCACCGGCGTCGGCACCTGTATTCACGAGGCGGGCGGTGTGGCTTCTGCATGCAACGTCACGACAGTCGCGGCGCCGACGGTGGTGCCAATATTCACGCCGACTAAAGAAGTATCGGCCGCCACCGTGTCGGCTGGCATCATCACGTTGACCTTGGCGCCAGGCTTGGGCGACGGCGTCGATGGCGAGACGGTTACCATTACTCCTGTGATTCAGAGTGGTGGCATTGCCTGGAGAAATACGACGACCGTTACCAACGCCAGTGCCAAAGACGCCATAGAGACAAATAATCCCTAAGTAGTCCCTAACTAATCCCTAAACAATCTTCTGCCGGTCGGCGATCAGCGCTTCATACGTCAGGTTCTGCAGCAACGTGTAGTGTGACGGATCGAGC
>JAIENA010000337.1 GCA_019751755.1 Burkholderiaceae bacterium
TTGGACAGGAACAGCAACGCATGGATTTGCGCCACCGTGCGGTTCACGCCCCAACGCGTGCCCATCTCGCCCCAGTGAAGAATGTACTTTTGCATGGTCGGGCTGAGCTGCATCGCATTTCCTTTATTTCTGTTGTTACAGAAATTAAAGTCTACACTAAAAATGCTGTCAAACCCTGCTATCAACATTCATTGCGAACAACGGTGTACAGCGGAGGGACGAAAATGTCGAAAAACTTTACACCGACCATGCACTCAAAATCGGAATTCCCATCGAATCAACGACATGGACAGATTGGTACAAATTTTGCTTATAGGTAACTTACATTTCCATTGACCAACAAGGCCACCGTGAAGAAGAAACAACTGCTCATTTCCCTGCTGTTTGCAACCGGCATGTCATCGGTTGCCATGGCCAGTCCCATCTTCAATGGCAATGCCGCTGTACCCGGACTGGAAGCCTCCGGCATGCAATTGCTGTATGAATTCAACGTCACGGCCCGCAATCCAGCGTATTTCGGCAACACCCCGGTGCCCTACACCGTCAACAACCTGACGTCCATCCTGTCCAATTATTCGCGCGTGGGTTACTACGTCGAGGTGACGTCAGGTCCGCAGAAGGGGCAGTTCGTCTATGTGTCGATGGATGCCTTCGACAGCAACCCCGCCAAACTGGCCGTGCCGCATAACGTCAACAATCCGGTCGCCCGCAAGCAAGTCGTCGCCAACGCCAACATCTATTCCAACAACAGCAACATCGTGAAAGGTAAGGGCATCAGCACGGTCTCGCTGGAGATGTGGCCATCGGACTACGGCACCACCACCACCAGCGCCATCCCCGGCGGGAGTAGCAGCATGTTCGACTACAACGATAGCGGCTTCACCGCCAAAAAGGGGCACGGCTCGTTCCAGATCCATAACTATGGCGCGACCCAGACGCTGTTCGGCTGGAACGACTGGGGTGGCAACTCCCCCGGCGCGGCCTCCGAATTCGGCATCGGCAACGCCAGCCTGCTGGGCCGCCAGCACAATGACTGGACTTTCTCTGACCTGGGGCAGGCCGGTCTGATCCAGATCGTGGTCGGCACGCCGAACGCGGTACCGGAACCAGCCAGCCTGGGCCTGTTCGGCCTGGGTCTGGCCGCGGTGGGCCTGATGCGCCGGCGCAAACACGCCTGATGACGTTCAGGCGGCGGCCGCGGCATGACGTCCACCGCTGCGGATTGACGCCATCGTCACGGCCAATAAAAAAGCCAGGTGCGACGGTCATCGCACCTGGCTTTTTTCATTCAGCAATCGCTTAGAACTTGTACGACACGCCCAAGCTCAGGTTGTTCGAATCGCTGCTTGGACGTTGCCATTCAGCGCGCACAGCCACCACTGGCGATACATCAAAGCTGGCGCCGACGCCATACACAGCGGACGAGGTCGAATCGCTGAAGCTGCCGCGTCCTGCGGAAGCTTTGGCTTCCAGACGGTTGTAGCCGAGGCGGCCAAACACCTTGATGCCAGCGGTCACGGGGAGGGAAGCAATCACGGATACGGCGGCTTGGTTCGCTTTAACATCGACACCGGAGTCGGTGAACGACGCCAGGCGGCGATAGCCCCCTTCCACGGCGAAGGTCTCATTGAACTGGTAGCCAACAAAGCCACCCACGCTGGTCTTGCGGCCGCTCAGGTCGTCCAGTTTGGTCGAGCCCACGTCCAGGCCAGCGTACACACCTGCTGGTTCTGCTGCGAAAGTCGAGGTGGCCAGTACGGCCAGGGCGGCTGCGGCGGCAATTTTCTTGATCATGAATCGTTTCCTTAATATATGCATTGGCGAGAAATTGCCAATTCGGCATGATATCAAAAAACAAATAGTTGATCAAGTGAAATATTGCAGCGCACAAATCCGCCAGCCAGGCCGCCGGTATGTATCAAGCCGCCTTATCCCCGCTGCGCCGCTGCAGCACAAAGATCGGCTGCGCCCACTGCGTGTCTTTTTTCTTCTTGCTGGTGATCAAGGTCAGCTCGGAAGGGTCGTACACGTCGGTGTTGTGCGTCAGCGGCGTCGTCATCAGGTATTGCGCATCGGTGTTCT
>JAIENA010000364.1 GCA_019751755.1 Burkholderiaceae bacterium
TATCCTTCCGCCCGCAGCGCAGCCATCGCGCTTTGCATGATGCATTTGTAGGCGGCGTCGAAGCGGTTTTCATCGCTGACCGCTTCAACGCGGGAATCGCGCAGGTTGCGCCTGGCAGCTTCCAGCAAGCGCTGGATGTCCTGGCGGTCAGGTTTGAGCGCCTGCAATCGCTGGACCTTTAACAAGTTTTCCAAAGTCATCATCCGCCCCCATTACAAACAGTTTCGGGTTGCGTACGACTTCGTGCGCCCAGGCGTTGCCGCTTGCCAGTTTGGCCTGGAAACCGGCCGGGCTATAGACCACGGGATTGATATCGCGGCCTAACGCCTGTTGCACCGGATACAGGGCCGCCACGACATCATCCAATGACACTGAGCCCAGCACCAGCACATCCACGTCGGAATAGCTGGTCTCCGTCCCCCGTGCCTGCGAGCCGAATATGCAGGCAGACTGAATGCGTGCCGCCAACGGCTGCAGCGCGGCAGCCAACTCGCTGGCGACGCCGGATGTCTTGCGCAGCATGGCTATCAATTCATCGAGGATGGCGCAGGCGGGGTTGGGCCGGTAATGTGCCTGGTTGCCGATATTGTGCCGTACCAGGATTCCGACCTCCGCCAGCCGTAAAAGTTCCCGGTTGACGCTGCCTGGAATGGCATGTAAATGGCGTGCAAGTTCACGCACATGCCAGGGCTGGTCTGGCTGTAGCAAGATGGCGGACAGGACCTTGGCGCGGAGTGGTCCGAGCAGGAATTCGGCAAGCATGGAATTATTGTATCCCTAACGGATACAATCGTCTCACTTTAGGAGGCGTTTTTGAGGAAGGAGAATTGAGACCGGGCTGTCAGCAACCCGGTCCGCAGGAAGGAAAATTACCCGACCGACTTGAACTCATCATACGTCGCGTCGCGCAGCACCGCCTGCGTGACTTCGGCCACTTCCGGACGGCCCTTGAGCCACGTGACGGCGGCGTCGAGCTGTTCTTGCGTCAGCGAGGTTTCGCCGATCAGCATGGCGTCGGTGGTGGCGAATGGCTGGCCGCCGCCGAAGCAGGCCAGGTACAGGCCGTTGGTTTCGACCCATTCGATCCAGGCGCCCAGCATAGCTTCGAACGCGGCGCTGTCGAGCACTTGCTTGAAGCGCACCGAGACGTCGCCGCGCAGCTGTTTATAGTCGCCCAGGTGCAGTTTCTTGCGCTGGCGGTTGTTGGTGTTGTGCAGGCGGCGCTGCGATGGTTGGCGCAGGGTGGTCATGGATTCTCCTTGGTGATGGCCTGGTCTTGTACGGCAGATTCAAAACAGCGCGCCGGCATGCGGCCGGGAATAGTGACGCCGGGGGCGATTTCCAGCAGCGGCACCAGCACGAAGGCGCGCTCGCACATGCGCGGATGCGGCACCGTCAGTGTTGGCGAGTCGATCTGTTCCTGCCCATAGAGCAGCAAGTCCAGGTCCAGCGTGCGCGGCGCGTTGCGGTAGGGGCGCTCGCGGCCATGCGCCTGTTCGATCTCTTGCAGCGTGTGCAGCAGCGCGTGGGCGTCGAGCGTGGTGTCGATCGCCGCCACGGCGTTGACGTAGTCGTCGCCGGACGAATCGATCGGTGCGGTGCGGTACAGGCTGGAGACCGCCGTCACCACACAGCCGGAGGCGCGCGCCAGGCGCGCCACCGCATCGAGCACATTGGCGCGCGCATCACCGAGGTTGGCGCCAATGCCGATGTAGGCTGTCACGGTCACGCGTTCACTCGCCATCAGGGTGGGACGGCGCCGCGTCGGTACGGCCTTCGCCGCCTTCACGGTTGCGCGGGCCACGGCGTGGCGCGCGCTTGCGCTTGGCCGCACCGCCTTGCGATGGCGCGTGCAAGCCGGCGATCAGGTCTTCGCGCGCGGTCTCGTCGGCTTCGTAGAAGGCGGTCCACCATTCGCCCAGTTCGGCGTCGATTTCGCCCGATGCGCAGCGCAGCAGCAGGAAGTCGTAACCGGCGCGGAAGCGCGTGTGTTCCAGCAGCTTGTACGGATTCTTGCCGGTGCGGCGCTCGAAGCGCGGCTGCATCGACCAGATGTCGCGCATGTCGGAGCCGATCTTGCGCTGCAAGGCCAG
>JAIENA010000057.1 GCA_019751755.1 Burkholderiaceae bacterium
TAACTATAATCTATATGTATGCCAAAGACTGCCCGTGCCCTCCTACAACTCCCGCCCGCAACGGCAGCCGCCATTGAAAAACTTGGCGCCAACCTCGCCGTGGCGCGCTTGCGCCGCAAGGAATCATTGAAGACCTGGGCCAATCGCATGGGGGTTTCCGTGCCCACGCTGCAGCGGCTCGAGGCGGGTGACCCCTCTGTCGGCATTGGCATCGTCGCGACGGCGCTCTGGCTTATCCAGCGTGATGGTGAATTGGGGCAGCTGGCGGCGCCTGAGCACGACTTGGGGGCGATTGAGATGGATGTTCGCAAAGCCGAGGAGCTGGGGCGGGCGCGTGCTTTGGCCTCTGCCGAAGCACGCGCGCGTAAAAACCGAATGGAGGGTTGACATGCGCTTGGACGATTTGTCTCTCTGGTACTTGGCTGATCCATCCGTACCCCGCTATGTCGGCGATTTGAAGCTGGTCTCTTCCGGAAAAGGTGTCTCGCTGCATTACGGCACAGAATGGCTGGCGCATGGCTTTGCCCTGAGCGAGGATCTGCCGCTTGTTGACATCGAGCACTTGACCCCAGGCCGCTTGGCGGCGGATACGCAGCGTGCAGTTGGTGCGGTGGATGATGCGCGGCCGGATCGTTGGGGCGAGAAGGTGATCCGCTTCGTGGACAAGCCGAAACGCCTTTCCCTCATGGAGTATTTGTATTACGCCGGCGATGACCGTTTCGGCGCGCTCGGCGTTTCGACCTCATCAAGTACCTACAGCCCGCGCGCTGGCAGTCCGTTGCCGCGGCTTGAGCAGGTCCAACAGCTCAGCGATGTGGTGGCAAAGATTGAAGCGTCCGAACCCATCAGCGCCTTGGAGGCCAATATAGTCCGTGCTGGCGGCAGCCTTGGCGGTGCTAAACCCAAGGCGCTCGTCGACATTGGCGGCGAGCAGTGGGTTGTCAAGTTCTTCAACGGCGAGCCGGTTGACGTACCGCTTATCGAGCACGCGACGATGACGTTGGCCGAGCGCGCGGGCATCACGGTGGCCATGACGCGGGTCATCCATCTGGCCGACGGGAACGCTGTGGTTGTGCGTCGTTTTGACCGTGAACAAGGCCGGCGCATTCACAGTATTTCGGCGGGCACGGCCATCCGCGCGGTGACGCCATCCGGAGAAGAGCCTGAAATGGGCTATCCCGCACTGGCACGGATACTCCGGCGTGTCGGCATTACCCAGGACAATATCAACCAACGGGATGCGCGCGAACTGTTCCGTCGCATGGTGTTCAACATCCTGCTGGACAACACGGATGACCACGAGAAAAACCACTCGCTGCTGGTCGTGAATCCGTTCGACAATGGCCGCCTGAAGCTGGCGCCCGCCTATGACGTCCTGCCGACCAATTCGGGGCAGGGCTACCAAGAGTTCATTTGTGGCGCCCTGGGCCGCGACTCGACGCTCGACAATGCGATGTCGCAGTGCGATGCATTTGGCCTGCTGCCGGCCGAGGCTGCAGCCGAAGTCACCGCCGTCATCGCGGTCGTGAACACCTGGAAGGAGCATTTTGCAGAGGCCGGGGTGACACAGCGCGATATTGAAGACCTCGCCGAGCGTATCGATGGGGAGGAACTCCTCAACCAGCGCGCCAACTTTGATCAGGCACGATTTCAAACTCCACCAGCCAAGCGCCGGCGAGCAAGCCCGTTTCGGCGTACTTGACTGGATCAATACGCCAAGGTCGCCTTTTTCAATGCCGCGCAAGGTTGCCCTCGAAACACCCCCGCGTTCCACAAACAGTTCGGTCTGCAGTTGACGCCGCATGCGGACAAGACCTTGTCGTCCACCGAATGATGCCTGAAATGCAGGTTACTTCTTCAGCCAGCCCAATTCCTGTCCGGTGACGTTGTGGATATAAAGGCGGTCTGCCGTCTCGGTGACGCCGGTTGTGACGGGCGAATTACCGCTCGGGTCCTGCAAATCCGCCACGAGGGCGCCGTCTTCCATGAACGCGATCACGTGGCCGTAATGCTTGGGGCGGACCCACAGTGCCTGCGGCACGCGCCACACGACCTTGCGCAGGGCAGGGTATTGCGCCATGGCGTCCAGGCCGTCGCGCATGCCGGC
>JAIENA010000310.1 GCA_019751755.1 Burkholderiaceae bacterium
CCGGCGCGCTCGGAGCCGGCAAAGAGCCAGTTCTTTTTTCCAAGCGCTATCGGCCTGATCGCATTTTCCGCCGGGTTGTTATCGATGGGCAGCGCTCCCGATTCGGCATAGCGCAGCAAGGCGGGCCAACGCTTGATGGCATGCTCGATGGCTCCTTCGATCTTGCTGCCCTTGGCGACGGTTTTCTTGGTGGTCAGCAGCCATTCGTGCAACTCGGCCAGCACCGGCCTGGCACGCTGCTGGCGCAGTTGCAGGCGTGCCGCCACGGTCATCTCGCGGCCCTCGGCTTCGATCTCGTATAACAAACCAATGCGGCGCAACGCCTCGGCGGCGATCGGACTGCCGTGCTCCTGGTGCAGCTTGAAGAAGTTGCGGCGAATGTGGACCAGGCAAGCCAGTTCCGTCACGCCGTTCGCAAATAGCTTCTTGTAGCCGATGTAATCGTCGACCATGAGATGCCCTTGCCAGCCTTCAAGGAAGGCGCGCGCATGGGCGCCGGCGCGGCCGGTCTGGTAGTCGAACACCACGATGGGCGGGCCGGTGTCGAAATCGTTGGAGCGGTAGGCCCATAAAAAAGCTTGTTTGGTTTTTCCGGCGCCAGGATCAAGTTGGCGTACCGGCGTTTCATCGGCATGCAGGCAGGGCCGCTGGCGCAACAGTTCGGCCAGCCGGTCGCTCAGCGGCTGCAGCGCCACGCCGATGCGGCCAATCCATGCCGCCAGTGTTGAACGCGCTATCGGCACGCCCTGGCGGGCCGTGATTTGCTCGACCCGGTACAACGGCAAGTGGTCGGTGAACTTGCATACACCCACCCACGCCAGCAAACCGGGCGCGGCCAGACCGCCATCGATGATGGCTGGTGGCACCGGCGCCGCCGTCACCGTTTCGCAGGCACGGCAGGCGTATTGGGGGCGGATGTGGCGATGCACGAAGAAACGGCCCGGCTCCAGGTCCAGCTGCTCGCTGACGTCTTCGCCGATCAGCACCAGATTTTTGCCACAGGCGCCGCACTGGCACGAGTCGGGTTCGTGGCGGTGCTCAATACGCGGCAATTCCGGTGGCAGCCTCTGGCGGCCGGGGCGCTTTTGCGCCGGCTTGTCGGACGAGCTCTTCGTTTCAGGCGGTTCGCCCAGTTCAGCGTCAATGGCCGACAGGTCGGTGTCGACGGCTTCTTCGAACAAATCGCGCTGCTCGCCTTTAAAGGCTTCACTGCTCTTGCCATACCGGACCCGGCGCAGATACGCCAGTTCCGCCGTCAGTGCCTTGATCTTGAAATCCTTCTCCGCGATCTGGGCCTGGTGTGCCTCCAGCAGCGCGCGTACCTGCGCGATTACAGCGGGATCGGCATTGGTGCGGGTCAGTTCGGCGAGCAGGTTCATGACCACGATGTTAACGCTGTCGCGGCACGTTTACAACCGCCAATGCGCCGGTGGCGGCGCCGACAGGCGCTGCCAATCCACGCCGGCAACCAGCCACTGCCACTGCTGGTCGGTCAACGCCCAGGCGGCATCGCCATCCTGTGGCCAGGTAAATTGGCCCCGGTGCAGGCGGCGCAGGCACATCCAGACGCCGGTACCGTCCCAACAAATCAATTTCAGGCGCGAACGACGGCGGTTCGTAAACACGTACACCGTGCCGTCACACGGCGCCCGTCCCAACGCCTGCTGCACGTGCAGCGATAGCTTGTCGATTCCGGCGCGCATATCCATTGGCGCAGTGCTCAGCCATACTGCCTCGGCATGGAGTTGCATCATAATGATCGCAGCAATTCCGCCAGCCAGGCTGCCGGCGTCGTGGACGGCAAATCAAGCGTCCAACCCGTCCCGTTCAGCCGAACCGGATTGCTTGGCGATAACGGCTTGATTGTCACCGGAATCAGTGCCGGGGCCGCCGCCTTCTCTTCATTGATCCGCTTGGCCCACCAGGCCAATTGCCGAGGCCTCCACGCATGCCGCAGCGCAAAGGCCCGCATCGATTCGCCACTGCTCTGCCAGGCGGCCACACGCTCCGCCCACATTGCATAATTTTCCTGTTCCTTCATCTCCGACCTCCGTTGAAATACCGGAGTATCCGGAAATCGGTTAGACCAGCATAGGTGGAGCGGCTGTTCGCTTAC
>JAIENA010000450.1 GCA_019751755.1 Burkholderiaceae bacterium
ATCACTCACCAGCGGCGCACTGTGCGCCAGCCGCTGGCCGTTGACATACACGCCGTCAACCGCCACGTTCACCAAGTCACCGGGGACCGCCGCCACCCGCTTCATCAGGTAGCCGAAGTTGCCGGGGCATTGGCCCGATGCGATATAGCCGCGTTCACGCACTTCCTTGAACACCGCGTCCGGTGGTGGACAAATGATGACGAACGCCCCTTTCACCACCGGTGCATCGACGCGCCAATACAGGCCAAGCGGAACGCTGCGCGTGGTGTTGATCCGGGCCCCCAGCATCAAAAACAATGCGCACAGGGCCAGCAGCGCCAGCACACACGACAACGCCACCAGGCCAATTTTTTGAAGCCGCGCTTTCATAGCGTGATGCCTTTGCCGTCATACAGGCTGCGCAGCTTGTCGCTGGCGGCAGGCGCCGGAATGGCGGCGCGGGCACGGAATACCGGATCGCTGAAATACAAAGGCTGCTTGCCGTAGATGGCGGGATAGCCTGCGACGTAGATGACCATATCGCCCGGCGCGACGATGTCACCCTTGGCATCCTTTTGCGGCCCGGGCATGCGCAAACATTCGTCCGGTGTCAGCAACGGGCGCTGGGTTTCCTGTATGGTGCGCGACACTTGCGCCAGCAACGCACTGGTGCGCCTGCCGCTGGTCGTAATCTGCTCTTTGGCGACAGTCGTTTGCCCGGTCAGCTTCGACAGATGCTCCGCTGTTTCCACCCTGTTGGGCGGGTAGGCATTCTGGATGTGGCAGCTGGACGTAATGCTTTCGTCGTGGCCGTAGCCTGTCTCCCGGCTTTTCAACTGGTTGATGTCCTGGCAAATCAGATAGCACTTGATGCCGTAGCCGGCCAGGAATCCCAGCGATTCCTGCATGATGTCGAGGCGTCCCAGACTGGGAAATTCGTCCAGCATCAGCAGCATCCTGTGCTTGTAATGCGCCACCGCCCGCCCCTCGCTGAAGCTCATGCGGTCCGCCAGCTGGCGCACGATCATGTTCACCATCACCCTCACCAGCGGACGCAGGCGCGATTTGTCGTTGGGCTGGGTCACGATGTACAAGCTGACCGGGCTGTTGTGGTTCATCAGGTCGCGGATATGAAATTCCGACTTGCTGACATTGCGCGCCACGATGGGGTCGCGGTACAACGCCAGATAGGACTTGGCAGTGGACAGCACCGAACCTGCTTCCTCTTCCGGCCGGTCCAGCATATCGCGCGCGGCGGCGCCAACGACCGGATGGTTCTTGCCATCGACATGGCCGTACGTCACCATCTCCATCCACAGCTCGCCAACGGCGCGGTTAGGATCGGAAAGGATCGCGTCCACCGCAGGCAGCGTGGCGGGCAAGCCCTCCAGGCGGGACTTGTACAGCACATGCAGCACCAGGCCCACGATCAGCGCCTGGCTGGTCTTCTGCCAGTGTGTTTCCAGTCCCTTGCCGTCCGGATCGACGATCAGGGTGGCAAGGTTTTGCACATCCCCGACTTCACTCTCGGTGCCAAGGCGGATTTCATCCAGCGGATTCCAGCACACGCTACCGCTGGCAGTGGCGGGTTCGAACCGCAGCACTTTATTGCGTGCGTGCCGCTGGCGCCAGCCCGCAGTCAAGGCCCAGAGTTCGCCTTTGAGGTCGGTCACGACCGTGCTGTGGCTCCATGAAAGCAATGTCGGAACGACCAGCCCCACACCCTTGCCGGAGCGAGTGGGCGCATAGGTCAGCACATGTTCCGGTCCATCATGGCGCAAGTAGTGGGTCTGGCCTTTCCGGTCCACCCAGGCGCCGACATACACACCCGCGTTGGCTGGCGGCGTCCGCCGCAGCAACTTGTCGATTGGCCGGAACGCTTTGGGCAATAGTCCGGCCGCACGAATATCCTTGATGGCGGCCCAGCGCGCGGAGCCATGCAAGTACTCGTTCGCCTTGGAGGTGTTCGCCAAGACCATACGGACCACGACCAGCGCGATCAGCCCAAGCGATGCCGCGCTGATACCGACACCGCCCGCTGTCATAAAGGCATCCGGATGCTGGTGGTACCACTTTGCCGCCCAGCGCATGATGCCCCACGGCGGATAGAACTGGTGGATGTTGCCACCGAGCGCAGGCTGATACTGAAA
>JAIENA010000293.1 GCA_019751755.1 Burkholderiaceae bacterium
GATGCCGGCGATTTCATAGTAAATGTCGCGGTACGCTTCCGGCGTCGGCGAGATGCGCCGCAGGGCCAGACGGCGGAAGGCTTCACGGGCGATGTCGGCCGGATTCTGATCCATTGCGGCTGGTGGGGTAGGTTTGCTGGACATGTGACGCACGGCCTCTTGTTATCAGTGTTAACAGACTGTCTGCATGATAGTTCACAGACCGGTCTGTCAAATTCACGATTAACGGGTGGAACTACTGTTACTTTGCTGCATCTGGCGCTGGTCCGCCCCATCGATGTGGCAAAGCGACAGTGCAGCCGTTGAAATTAAGCAATACCTCAGCACTTATTCAATCAGGCCGTTTTTAATCGCGTAATGCGTCAGTTCCGCACTGTTTTTCAACTTCATCTTGGCCAGCAGGCGGGCCCGGTATTCGCTGACGGTTTTCACGGACAGCGACAATTCCTTGGCGATCACGCCCACCGTCTTGCCGGACGCAATCATGGTCAAGGTCTGGTATTCGCGGTCGGACAGTGTTTCGTGCGTCGGCGCCTCGTGGTCTTCCCCCAGGTGGTTGGCCAATTCCTGCGCCAACGCCGGGCTGACGTATTTTAATCCTCCCGCCACTTGGCGGATAGCCGTCACCAACTCTTTAGGCGCACTTTGCTTGGTCAGGTAGCCGGACGCGCCGGCTTTCAGCGAACGGATCGCGTACTGGTCTTCGCGGTGCATCGACAGCATCAGCACGGCCAGTTCGGGCTTTTCTTTCTTGATTTGCTTGAGCACTTCGATGCCACTCTTGTCCGGCAGTGAAATGTCGAGCAGCACCACATGGCAGCCGGAGCGGCGGAACAGTCTGATGGCGTCGAGGCCGTTTTCCGCCTCGCCGGCCAGCACGATGTCGCGGGTATCGGCGAGGATTTGTTTCAAGCCTTCGCGCACGATGGCATGGTCGTCAGCAATGAAGACCTTGATGAGGGCTTTGTCAGTCATTTCATTACAGCAATATCAATAATCCGCTCATTGTACCGCCCTGGCTGGCCGCCAGCGAGTTAAGCCGCGCGCCGGATCTTGATGGCCACCACCGTGCCGCCGCCAGGCGCATGGCCCAGCGACAGGGTGCCGCCCAGCGCGGCGGCCCGTTCCGCCATGCCGCGCAAGCCGAACGATTGCGGTTTGCTGCGGTCGGCCTGGCCGATGCCGTGGCCGTTGTCGGTGATTTTCAAGTGCAGGGTGCTGCGCGTGCGCGACAGGTGGACGTCGACGCGGGATGCGCCGGCGTGCTTGGCGATATTGGTCAGGGCTTCCTGCACGATACGGAACAGCGCGCTGGCGCGGTCCGGCGCCACCTCGATGTCCTTGTCGGCACAGTCCAGGCCGCAATCAATGCCGGTCTGGTCGGTAAATTCGCGTACTTGCCACTCGAGCGCCGCGACCAGGCCGAAATCGAGGATGGAGGGGCGCAAGTCCAGTGAAATGCGGTGTACCGCGTCGATGGTGCGGTCCACCAGCGCATCGACATAGGCGGCCTTTTCCTGCAGCGCCGAATCCGGCGGCAGGCGCTTGGTCAGCATCGCCAGCGCCATCTTGATGGCGGTCAGGTTGCCGCCCAGGTCGTCGTGGATTTCACGGGCGATGCGGGTGCGTTCCTGTTCTTTGACCGTTTCAATGTGGGCCGTCAACTCCGCCAACCGGGCGCGGCTGTTGCGCACTTCCAGCTGTTCCAGGCGGCTTTCCGTGATGTTGGTCATGATGCCTTCCCACTGCACGCCATCGCCGCCGGGCAAGGGGTGCGGGGTGCAACGCAGGTTGATCCATTTCACGTCGCGCCAGGCGTCGACCCAGATCCGGCCTTCCCAGTTCCAGGCCGACAGCGTGGCGGCGGAGGCCTGCATGGCGTCGGTATAGGATTGGCGGTCGTCATCGAGGATCAGTGCTTCGAAGTGTTCCGGCTGCGCATGTAATTGCGCGGCGGACATGCCCAACAGCGCCTGGCACCCGTCGGACAGGTAGGGAAACGCCACCCGGCCATCGTGGTAGCGGATGAACTGGTACACCAGGCCCGGCGTGTTGCGCACGATCGCGTCGAAGCGGGCTTGCGCCTGGCGCAGCGCGGCGGCGTGCGGGTGCGGGTCGGGATGTTGGTCGGG
>JAIENA010000210.1 GCA_019751755.1 Burkholderiaceae bacterium
TATCGTGAACCTGTCCCCCGTCCCCCTGTCCGTACAAACCACCTGCGCCTATTGCGGCGTCGGCTGCGGTGTCAAGGCGACCCCCAAGGCTGACGGTGGTTTTAAAATCAGCGGCGACACGGCGCACCCGGCCAACGCGGGACGTCTGTGCGTCAAAGGTTCCGCCTTGGGCGACACCATCAGCCTGGAAGGCCGCCTGCTGTATCCGATGGTGCGCGACCAGCGCGGATCGGACGCACTGCGCCGCGTCTCGTGGGATGACGCGCTGGGACAGGTGGCCGATAAATGGCAAGCCATCATCGAGGAACACGGTCCGGATGCGGTGGCGCTGTATGTGTCCGGCCAGTTGCTGACGGAAGATTATTATGTCGCCAACAAACTGATGAAGGGCTACGTCGGCAGCGCCAACATCGATACCAATTCGCGCCTGTGCATGTCGTCGGCGGTGGCCAGCTACAAGCGCGCGTTTGGTGAAGACGTGGTGCCGGTCTGCTACGACGACCTGGAACTGGCGGACATGATCGTGCTGGTCGGCTCCAATGCCGCCTGGTGCCACCCGATCCTGTTCCAGCGGATTGCCAAGGCCAAGGAACAACGCCCGGACATGAAGCTGGTCGTGATCGATCCGCGCCGCACCGCCACCTGCGAACTGGCCGATTTGCACTTGCCGGTCAAACCCGGCACCGATGTCTGGCTGTTCAATGGCTTGCTCAGCTACCTCAATAAAATCGGCGCGGTCGATCCCGCGTTTATCGCGCAGCACACCAACGGTTTTGATGCCGCGCTGGCGGTGGCCGATGCCGACTGCGGCGAGATTGAGCAGGTGGCCAGAATGTGCCGTGTCAGTGTCGACGCGCTGACGGAATTCTATGAAGCCTTTGCCGCCACCGCAAAAGTCATCACCGGCTATTCGATGGGGGTCAACCAGTCGTCGGCGGGGACGGATAAAGCCAACGCCATCATCAATTGCCACCTGATCGGCGGGCGTATCGGCAAGGAAGGCATGGGGCCGTTTTCCATCACCGGCCAGCCGAACGCCATGGGCGGGCGCGAAGTGGGCGGCCTGGCCAATATGCTGGCCGCGCACCTGGACCTGGACAACGCCGAACACCGCAACGCCGTGCGCACCTTCTGGGATGCGCCGCGCATGGCCGACAAGGGCGGCCTGAAAGCCGTCGACCTGTTCCGCGCGATCGAGGAAGGCACTGTCAAGGCGGTATGGGTGATGGCGACCAATCCGGTGGTCAGCCTACCCGATGCGGACCAGGTGCGGCGCGCGCTGGCCAAGTGCGAGCTGGTGGTGTCTTCCGACATCATCGAGCGCACCGACACCAACGCCTTTGCCGACGTGCTGCTGCCGGCGCTGGGCTGGGGCGAGAAAGATGGCACCGTCACCAATTCCGAACGGCGCGTATCGCGCCAGCGCGCCTTCCTGCCGGCGCCCGGCGAAGCGCGCGCCGACTGGCTGATTATTTCGCAATTCGCCCAGCGCCTGGGCTATGCGGGCTTTGATTTCACTAGCGCGTACGACGTCTTCGATGAACACGCGCGCCTGTCGGCCTGGCGCAATGACGAGGCCGACTTGCCGCGCCAGTTCAACCTGGCGGGGCTGGCGGGGCAGGGCGCGCAAGCCTATGACGCGATGGCGCCGGTGCAGTGGCCGTTGCTGGCGGGGGAGAAGGAAGGCGCGAAGCGGATGTTTTTTGACGGCCGCTTCTCGCATCCGGACCGCAAGGCCCGCTTTATCGCCACCGCGCCGCGCCTGCCCGCCAACCTGCCGCAAGAAGATTATCCATTGGTCCTGAACACGGGCCGCGTGCGCGACCAGTGGCACACGATGACGCGTACCGGCCGTTCCGCCAAGCTGGCCGACCACATTCCTGAATCGTTCATCGACATGCACCCGCAGGATGCGCTGATTTACGGCGTGCGCGAAGGCGAACTGGCGCGCCTCACCAGCCAGTGGGGCGCGATGGTGGCGCGCGTCCAGCATGGCGGCGGCATTGCGCGCGGCAGCGTGTTCGTGCCGATCCACTGGAACAACCAGAGCGCGTCCGACGCCCGCGTCGGCGCGCTGGTCAATCCGGTGGTGGACCCGGTGTCGGGCGAACCGGAATTCAAGCACACGCCGGTGCGCATCGAACAGTTCCGCGTCAACTGGCA
>JAIENA010000301.1 GCA_019751755.1 Burkholderiaceae bacterium
CTTCCAGCGCGGCGTGGTACGGCTGCGGCGCATCGGCGCCGGCCGCCGGCAATGGTTGCGGCGCGGCGCCGGCCACGCGCCATTGTGGCTGCGCGCCGCCGACGCCGTCGACCTGGCCGCGCCAGGCCGGCTGGCGCGGCAACTCGGCCGCGCCGCCGTCGAACAAGGCGAACTTGATACTGGAGGAACCGCAGTTCAACACCAGGATGCGGGGACGGGCGCTCATGGTGGGGAGTCCCGGTACTGGCGCGCCAGCAGCAGCGCCACGGCGCACGAGGCGAGCCGGGTTTCGCGGCTGTCGGCGCGGCTGGTCAGCACGATCGGCAGGCGCGCGCCCAGCACCACGCCGGCGCTGGAGGCGCCACCGAGGTATTCGAGCTGCTTGGCCAGCATGTTGCCGCTTTCGAGGTCCGGCACCACCAGCACATCGGCCTGGCCCGCGACTTCCGAGACGATGCCCTTGATGCGCGCCGCCGCCGGCGACACCGCGTTGTCGAACGCCAGCGGGCCGTCCAGCAGCGCGCCACTGATTTGTCCACGGTCGGCCATCTTGCACAGGATCGCCGCGTCCAGCGTGGCCGGCATGTGGCTGTTGACGGTTTCCACCGCCGCCAGGATCGCGACCCGGGGCGTGCGCACGCCGATCGCATGGGCCAGGTCGATGGCGTTGCGGATAATGTCGGCCTTTTCTTCCAGCGTGGGTGCGATGTTGATGGCGGCGTCGGTGACGATGAAGGGACGCGGATAGGCCGGCGTCTGCATCACGAAACAGTGGCTGATGCGGCGTTTGGTGCGCAGCGCCGCGCACGACACCACGGCGGCCATTAATTCGTCGGTATGCAGGCTGCCTTTCATCAGCAGCGCGACCTCGCCTTGCACCGCCAGTTCCACCGCGCGCGCCGCCGCCGCGTGGCTGTGCGGCACGTCTTCGATGCGGCAGGAACCCAGGTCCAGGCCGGCCTGCTGCGCCACGGCCAGCAGCTTGGCATGCGGCGCCACCAGGATCGGCTCGATCAGGCCGGCCGCGCGCGCGTCCAGCGCAGCGCCCAGGCTCACCGCGTCGCACGGATGCACCACCGCCGTCACCAGCGGCCCTAATGCGCGCGCATGGGTGAACAGCGCCTGCACTTCGCCGCCGCCCGGCAGCAGCCGCACTTCCGGCAAGCTGGCGCGCGGCCGGACGATGGATTCGGTTGGCGCCAGCACGTCGGCCTCGCCGCTGATCACCACCACGCCATCCTGGTTGACGCACTGGCAGTGCAGCTTCAGGCGTTTTTTCACGGGCTCGCGTTCCGTCACGGTGACGCTGGTGGTCAAGGTGTCGCCGATGCGCACCGGGGCCAGGAATTTCAATGTCTGGCCCAGGTAGATCGTGCCGGGGCCGGGCAGGCGCGTGCCCAGCACGGCCGAGATCAGCGCGCCGCCGAACATGCCGTGCGCGATCACGCTGTGGAAGCGTGTATTGCCGGCGAATTCCTCGTCGAGGTGCTGCGGATTGGCGTCACCGGACAGCACGGCGAACAACTGGATGTCGGCCGCGGTCAGCGTGCGCACCAGCGTTTCACTGTCGCCCATGGCGATGTCGTCGAACACGCGATTGCGGATCAGGGTCAAATCGTCCAGCGGTGGCGCGGTATTGGGGTTGGGGTTGGGGGGCATAGCGGGTTCCTGCGAAAAGTTGGTTGGATGCTTATGCCATCTGTGCGATGGTGGCGCGGAAGCGCCGTAGCGACAAGGCGAACAGTATGGCGCCGATGGCGGCGATGGCCAGCATTTGTGGCCATACCACGTCGGCGCCGGCACTGCGGTACAGGATCGCCTGGCCGGCGGCGACGAAATGGGTGGTGGGCGCGGCCTGCATCAGCGCCTGCACCAGCGCCGGCATGCTTTCGCGCGGCGTCACGCCGCCCGACAGCAATTGCAGCGGCAGCAGCACCAGCACTAGCAGCATGCCGAATTGCGGCATGCTGCGCGCCAGCGTGGCCATGAAGATACCCATCGACGTGGTGGCGAACAGGTGCAGCGCGGCCACCAGTGCGAATAGCGCCAGCGAGCCGCGCACCGGCACCTGCAGCGCGCCTTGCACCACGAACAGCAGCGCGCCCAGCGCGGCCAGCAACACCACCAGGCCCATGGCCCAGACCTTGGCCAGCATGATGTGCGCGGG
>JAIENA010000220.1 GCA_019751755.1 Burkholderiaceae bacterium
ACCGGCTGGACCGGCTCGACCGGCGCGATCGGCACCTTCAGCGGTCAGACCGCGTACGAAGGCAGCAAGTTCGCCTGGCTGGGCGGCAATGGCTCGACCTCGACCGAAACCCTGACCCAGCCGGTGGTGATTCCATCGGCGGCCACCGCGGCAGACCTGTCGTTCGCGTTGCACATCGACAGCGCTGAAACCACCACCTCGACGGCTTATGACAAGCTGACCGTGACGGTGAAAAACAGCAGCGGCACCACGCTGGGCACGCTGGCAACCTATTCGAACCTGAACAAGGCCACCGGCTACCAGATGCGCACGTTCAACCTGCTGCCCTACAAAGGCCAGACCGTGACGCTGTCGTTCTCGATGACGGAAGACTCGGCGTACCAGACCTCGTTCGTGGTCGACAAGGTCAGTGTCATCACCAAGTAATCAACCCAGGTTGAACGCTTGATGTCCGTGGCGGGCCGGCGAGGAGTCATCCTTGCCGGCCCGCCACGCTTCCTCCCTTGCTGCGGCGAGTGCCCGGCAACTGCCTCCCCCAAAAAGCCGCATGGATTGCTGTGCGGCTTTCCTCATCGGGTATTACGATCGCGGCACAAGCTGTTTTGCCCGCCGCCAAAACTGCTATGATCGGCGCCACCGGCAATTACCAGGAGTTTAAGGATGACCATCGGCGTAGGCGGCAATACCGCGGAACAAGCCCTGGCGACGCTGTCTGACATGACGGCAGGCGCCATCCCCATCGGCAAGGATGAACACCAGCAGCGCATCGCGCGCGCGCAAGGCTACATGCAGGCGAACGGCATCGCCGCCATTTACATCAATGCGGGCGCCAACCTGCTGTATTTCACTGGCACCCGCTGGCATCCGAGCGAGCGCATAGTGGGCGCCATCCTGCCCGCGCAGGGCGACCTCGAATACATCGCGCCAGCCTTTGAAGAAAGCACCTTGCTGGACTTCATGCTGATCGAAGGCAAAGTCAACGGCTGGCACGAGCATGAAAGCCCGTACCAACTGTTTATCGATACCTTGCAGCGCATGGGCATTGCCGCCAATCCGGCCGATCCCGCCAACGCGCCGCGTATCGGCATCTGCGAAAGCGCCGCGTTCTTTATCTATGACGGCATCCGGCCGCTGGCGCAGGGCTATGCGCTGGAAAACGCCCGCGCCGTCACGGCACACTGCCGCATGCGCAAATCCAAGGCGGAAATCGCGCTGATGCAGCGCGCCAAGGATATGACGTTGGCGGTGCATGTGGCCACCGCCTCGATGCTGCACGAAGGCATCACCACCACGGAAGTGGAGCAATTCATCGCCGCCGCGCACCGCAAGGTCGGCGCCTCCGGCTCGTATTTCGTGATCGTGCTGTTTGGCGAAGCCACCTCGTACCCGCACGGCGTCAGCTACGTGCAAACGCTGAAACAGGGCGACACGGTGCTGATCGACACCGGCTGCAAGGTACACAACTACATCTCCGACATCACGCGCACCTATGTGTATGGCGAGCCGAATGCGCGCCAGCGCAGCGTGTGGGACAGTGAAAAGAAAGCGCAAGCGGCGGCCTTCGCGGCGGCGCAACTGGGCGCGCCTTGCGAAAGCGTGGACCAGGCCGCGCGCCGCGCGCTGGAAGAAGATGGCTACGGCCCCGGCTACAAGCTGCCAGGCCTGCCGCACCGCACCGGCCACGGCATCGGCCTCGATATCCACGAATGGCCGTACCTGGTGGGCGGCGACACCACCCCGCTGGACGTCGGCATGTGCTTCTCGAACGAACCGATGATCGTGGTGCCGGGCGAATTCGGCGTGCGCCACGAAGACCACTTCTACATGGCCGAAGACGGCCCGCGCTGGTTCACCCAACCGGCACACAGCATCGACGATCCGTTCGGGCTGGCGCAATAACCCCTTGGGGTCAGGCGTGCATTGATGCATTAAAAACCTGGGGTCAGGCGTGCATTCGTGCATTCGTGCACGCCTGGCAAAGCGAAGAGCACGCACCAACAATATCAAAACGCCGGCGCAGGCACCAGACTCATGCGTGCCTCGACCTCGACGCCGCGTGTCGCAACGGCCCCTCTCCCTGTGACGACCAGGCTTGCATCAGCGTACGCTACCGCCACGAAATGCATCAATGCACGCCTGACCCCAGCGGGGGCGTGCATGATTGCACGCCT
>JAIENA010000431.1 GCA_019751755.1 Burkholderiaceae bacterium
ACCAGCAGGTCGAGTGGATCGTCTATGAAGAGGAAGGCCACGGCTGGGCCTTGCCGAAAAACCGGATTGATTTCTGGGGCAGGGTCGAGCGCTTCCTGGATAAACACATCGGTTCCGCTTCACAGCAACCGTCGCAACAACCATCACAACAACAATCACAGCAATCATCACCATGAAACTGAAACAACTCTTCTCCATCGTCCTGTTCAGCTTGGCGGGCGCCAGCCATGCCGCACCGCCCGCCAAGCAGTTCTTTGCCAATGCCGTCTTCAGCGACGCCCGCCTGTCGCCCAGCGGACGCTATGTCGGGTTGCGCGTCGGCGATGACAGCACCCGCGACAGCCTGGTCATCATGACGACCGACACCATGAAAGTGGTCGGTTCCGCCCGCCTGGATCGGGAAGACATCGGCAATTTCCGCTGGCTCAATGACAACCGGCTGGTCTTCACCATCAACGATCGCACCGTGGCGCCAGGCGATGTGCGTTACGCCCCGGGCCTGTTTGCGATGGATCGCGATGGCGGCAATTTGCGCCGTCTGGCGCACCGTAATGAACCCGAGTTGCAGGAAACAGGGACCATTATCAAATCCAGGGTGCAGCCATGGAATACCTATCTGATGGACCAGGAAGGACCGCAGGACTCCGACATCATCCATGTCGAACGTCCGATATGGCGCGAAGGCACCGAGGAACAGGAACGCACCGACCTGGTCAAGCTCAACACATCCACCGGCGAAGCCACCGCGGTATCGCGTCCGGGCACAGCCCAGGGCTGGCTGCTGGACCAGAAAGGTGAGCCGCGCATCATGCTGCAAACGCAACAGGCGCGTGCGATTATCCATTACAAGGACCATGCCACCGGCAACTGGCGCCAGGTGGCCGAATTCAATGCCTACGATCCGCAGGGCGGCTTCCATCCGCTCGGCTTTATCGATGACGTCCACCTGCTGGTCGCGTCGCAGGAAAGTGGCAAGAGCACGCTGCGCACGTTCGACCTGAGCACCGGCAAAATGGATGAGAAAGCCCTGGTCTCCATGGCGGAATTCGACTTTTCCGGCGAACTGATTTACACCGGCAACAAGCTGGCCGGGGTGCATTATCTGATCGATGGCCGTGGCACCGTGTGGTTCGATGCCGCGATGAAAGCCGTGCAACAAGACGTCGACGCCCTGCTGCCCGCCACCACCAATCTGGTGACGCCGCCGCGCCAGCCGCAAACGCCGTGGGTGCTGGTGAAAGCGTATTCCGACCGTCAGCCCACTGTTTTCATGCTGTACAACACCCAGAGCAAACAGTTGGCCATGCTGGGCGGCAGCCATCCCGAGATCCAGCCTGGCGAGATGGGCACGCTGGACCTGCTGAAGTACAAGGCGCGCGACGGCTTGACGATACCAGCCTGGCTGACCCTGCCGAAGTCCGGTGGTAAAAACCTGCCGATGGTGGTGCTGGTGCACGGTGGCCCCTATCTGCGCGGCACCGAATGGCAGTGGGATGCGGAAAGCCAGTTCCTCGCCTCGCGCGGTTATGCCGTGCTGGCGCCGGAATTCCGTGGCAGCACCGGCTATGGCAACGCCCTGTTCAGTGCCGGCAAAAAACAATGGGGACTGACGATGCAGGACGACATCGCCGACGCCGTCAAATTCGCCGTGGCGCAAGGTATCGCCGACCCGAAACGCATTTGCCTCATGGGCGGCAGTTACGGTGGTTACGCCACGCTGATGGGCCTCGTCAAAGACCAGGACTTGTACCAGTGCGGCGTGGCCTATGCGGCCGTCACCGATATCCCGCTGATGTTCGATAGCGGCGCCATGGTGCTGTCGGACATGAGCGATCAATACAAAAAATACGGGGCGCCCGAACTGATTGGCGACCTGGAAAAAGACGCGCAACAGTTCATCACCACGTCGCCACTGAAGCAGGCCGCGCGTATCAAGCGTCCGCTGTTGCTGGCACACGGCACCAACGACGTGCGCGTGCCCTTCGTCCACTTCAAGAAAATGCGCGCGGCCCTGGAAAGTAACCAGGCCAACGCCGAATTCGTTGAATACGTGAGCGAAGGCCACGGCTGGTCGCTGTTGAAGACCCGTCTCGATTTTTGGACCCGGGTCGAGAAATTCCTCGACAAGCATATCGGCGCGGCAGCGAAATAAGAGTACCCTGACGGCTGGCCAAC
>JAIENA010000467.1 GCA_019751755.1 Burkholderiaceae bacterium
TTGACGCCGCCAAACGGCGCGATTTCATTCGAAATCAAGCCGGTATTAACCCCCACCATGCCCGACTCCAGCCCTTCGGCCACGCGCCAGACGCGGCCGATATCGCGCGCATAAAAATACGCGGCCAGGCCGAATTCGGTGTTGTTGGCCAGCGCAATGGCTTCCTCGTCGGTGTGGAAGCGGAACAGCGGCGCCAGCGGCCCGAACGTCTCCTCGCTGGACACGCGCATCGCCGGCGTCACATCGGCAATCACCGTCGGTTCAAAGAAACCATGCCCCAGCGCGTGGCGCTTACCGCCCAGCAGCAGACGCCCGCCCCGGGCCAGCGCATCGGCCACATGTTCCTCGACCTTTTGCACGGCCTTGTCGTCGATCAGCGGGCCCTGCGTCACGCCGGGATCGGCGCCATTGCCGACCTTGAGCTTGGCCACCGCCGCCACGAATTTCTCGGCAAAGGCGTCATACACGCCGTCCTGCACATAAATGCGGTTGGCACAGACGCAGGTCTGGCCGGAATTGCGGTATTTCGACGCCATCGCGCCTTCCACGGCGGCATCGAGGTCGGCATCGTCAAACACGATAAAGGGCGCATTGCCGCCCAGTTCCAGCGACAGTTTCTTGATGGTCGGGGCGCACTGCTGCATCAGCAGGCGACCGATGCCGGTGGAACCGGTAAAACTGAGCTTGCGCACGATCGGATTGGACGTCATTTCCTCACCAATCGCGCGTGGCGACCCGGTCACCACCGAAAACACGCCCGGTGGCACGCCCGCCTGTTCAGCCAGCACCGCCAGCGCCAGCGCGGAAAACGGCGTGGCTTCGGCCGGTTTCAGCACAATCGGGCAGCCCGCCGCCAAGGCCGGCGCGGCCTTGCGGGTGATCATCGCCAGCGGGAAGTTCCAGGGCGTGATGGCGGCGCACACGCCGACCGGCTCCTTGGTCACGATCAGCCGCTTATCGGGCCAGGGCGACGCCAGCGTATCGCCGGCAATGCGCTTGGCTTCCTCGGCAAACCACTCGAAGAACGAGGCGGCATAGGCGACTTCGCCGCGCGACTCGGCCAGCGGCTTGCCCTGTTCCGTGGTCATCAGCAAGGCCAGGTCTGCCGCATTGTCGAGCATCAGTTGCGACCAGGTGCGCAGAATGGCGGCGCGCTCCTTGGCGCTCTTCTTGCGCCAGGCCGGCCAGGCCGCCTGCGCGGCCTCGATCGCGCGCCGGGTTTCCTGTGCGCCCAGGTCGGGGATGTCGCCCATCCGCGCACCGGTGGCGGGGTTGGTGACGGCCAGGGTGGCGCCGCTGTCGGCGTCGATCCAGGCGCCGTTGACATAGGCTTGCTGGCGCAACAGGGCGGGATTGTTGAGTTGCATGCGGGTCTCCCTCGTGGGTGGTAACGTGAGAGCGCTATGCTACGCCTGTCAGGCCGTGTTTGCATCCGGCCTGGCACACAGGCGGCACGCAGGGGGCACGCAGGAGGACGCTGTCAGCGCACCGTCAAGCCGTCCAGCGCGGGATCGGGCGCCGGCCAGCGCAGCCGCAAGCCTTGCAGGGTTTCCAGCAGCAGCGCGGCGATGGCCAGGTCACGCTGCGGCTTGGAATCGGCCGGCACGATATACCATGGCGCGTGATCGGCATCGGTGGCCAGCATGGCTTCGGCATAGGCCGCCTGGAACGCGCGCCATTGCTGGCGCTGGTCAATATCGGACTGGTCGAACTTCCACTGCTTTTTCGGGTCCTCGATGCGCGCCTGCAGGCGCTTGCGCTGCTCATCCTTCGACAGGTGCAGGAAGACCTTGATGATGGTGGTGCCGGTTTCGGCCAGCATGCGCTCGAAATCGCGGATCTGCGCATAGCGCCGCTGGCATTCGCGGCGGTCGATCTGTTTCAGCAGGCGCGTGACCAGCACGTCTTCGTAATGGCTGCGGTTGAACACCACCATTTCGCCCTTGGCCGGCACCTGGCGGTGCACGCGCCACAGGTAATCGTGGCCGGCTTCGAGTTCGGTCGGCGCCTTGAACGCAGCCGTGCGCAGGCCGGCCGGGCTGATCTTGCTATACAGCGAACGCACCGCGCCATCCTTGCCCGAGGTATCCATCCCCTGCAGCACCAGCAACACCTTGTGCTGGCCCTGCGCATACAGCATGGTCTGCAGGTCGCTGACCTGTTCCAGCAGCGCGTCGGTGCGGTCCTTGGTGTCGGCCTTGC
>JAIENA010000039.1 GCA_019751755.1 Burkholderiaceae bacterium
TTGCAGCGCCGCGTGGGCCAGGTATTGGGACTGCGGGCGCGCGCACTGCCGCTGACCACCCAGGACAACCTGAGCCCGTTCGATTTGCCGTACCCGCTGCTGCTCGACACGCAACGCGCCGCGCAACTGGGCTACCGCTTCAGCCGGCTCGATGGCTGGCTCGATGTCTTAATTCACCAGTACCAGCCGGACCTGGTCAGCGCGGCCAGCGCCGTCCCTCAGCAGGACCACGCCGGACTGGAAGGCGCCATGCCCCTGACGCCGGCGAACCTGCTCAGCGCTTGTACACCACGCCGTCCTTCATCACGAACGTCACTTGTTGCAGCACGGTGACATCCTTCAGCGGGTCGCCGCCGACCGCGATCAGGTCGGCCGCGTAGCCCGCTTCCACGGAACCAAGACGGTTGCTCTGGTCCAGCAACGCGGCGGCGTTCAGGGTGGCGGAGCGGATCGCTTCCAGCGCCGGCATACCGCCTTCCACCATATAGGCGAATTCCTTGGCGTTGTCGCCATGCGGGAACACGCCGGCATCGGTGCCGAACGCGATCTTCACGCCGGCTTTATAGGCGCGGGCAAAGGTTGACTGGATCAATGGGCCGATGGCGGCGGCTTTCGGGCGCACTTGCGGCGTGTAGTAATCGGACTCGCGGGCCTTGTCGGCCACATAACGGCCGGCGCTGATGGTCGGCACATAATACGCGCCCGATTTCTTGAACAGCGCGATCGCTTCCTCGTCCATATACGTGCCATGTTCGATCGAATCGAGCCCGGCGCGCAGCGCGCGCTTGATGCCTTCCAGGCCATGCGCATGGACCGCCACGCGGAAGCCGTAATCCTTGGCGGTGGCGGCAATGGCTTTGAGTTCGTCGTCGGTGAACTGCGAATTCTGGCCGCTGCTGGCCTGGCTCAGCACCCCGCCGGTGGCGGTGATCTTGATCAGGTCAGCGCCTTCCTTGTAGCGCGCCCGCACCGCTTCGCGCGCCTCATCCGGGCCGTTGATGATGCCGTCATACGGGGTCGGATGGCCCTTGGCCTTGGCCAGGTCGCGCGACAGCCCGTTGGAATGGTCGCCGTGGCCGCCGGTGGTGGCGATCATGGTGCCGGCCGTGAAAATACGCGGGCCGGGAATGTGGCCGGCCGCGATGGCCCGCTTCAGCGAAATATTCAGACCGTCGCCGGCGCCCAGGTCGCGCACCGTGGTAAAACCGGCCTTCAGCGTGCGCTCGGCCAACGGCACCGAACGGTACGCTTCATCGGCGGCGTCCTGCGACAGCGCGGCGCGCAACGCGTCCACCTGGCGCTGGGTTTCCGACGTCATGTGCACATGCATGTCGATCAAACCCGGCAGGCACGATTGCGACGACAGGTCGATCGTGCCTTTGGCTGCACCGGTCGGCGCCACCGAGGTGATGACGCCGTTGTCCACGGTAACCGTGACCTTGTCACGCCACACGCCGCCCTTCACATCGAGCAGGCGGCCACAATCGACCGTTTGCACCGCGGCATTCGCACTCCCCAACATCAACAGCAAGCCCAGGGCCGAGATCGCGCGCATTGTTTCTCCTTTGCATAAAAATTAAGAATAGCACGGGCCTGTCGCACCATGGGGCACGGCTTTGTAACGCAGTTTTTCTGCCGGGCACGTAGTCTATAATGGACGCTCTTTGCAACCACAGGTGTCTGACTTGAATTCATCCTTGCTGAAGCGTGCCTTGATCATTGGTGGCGTCGGCGCGGGCGCATGCGCCGCCGCGCTGGCCGGCTACATGGCGTTCGTGATTGCGCCCGACCTGCCCGAGATCGACGCCGTGACGGATTACCGTCCCAAGATTCCGTTGCGTATTTACACGGCGGACAACGCGCTGATCGGCGAATTCGGCGAAGAGCACCGCGATTTCGTGCCGGTCAAGGACGTGCCGGAGATGATGAAAAAGGCCATCCTGGCGATCGAGGATAAACGGTTTTATGACCATGGCGGGATCGACTGGATCCGCGCGCTGGGTGCCTTGAAGGCCGATATCCGCCATATGAGCCTGCGCCAGGGCGGCTCCACCATCACCATGCAGGTGGCCAAGAACTTCTTCCTCAGCCGCGACAAGAAAGCGGGCCGCAAACTGGCCGAAGTGCTACTGGCCTACCGCATCGAGTCGGCGCTGACCAAAGACCAGATCCTGGAACTGTATATCAACCAGATTTACCTGGGCCAGCGCTCGTATGGCTTCGCCAGCGCGTC
>JAIENA010000263.1 GCA_019751755.1 Burkholderiaceae bacterium
TCGCGCGCTTCGGCCGCGTCGAACTTGCGCCCGGTATAGGCCAGTTCGCGCACCATGCCTTCCCCCACCAGTTTCGGCAGGCGCTGCAAGGTACCGACGTCGGCCGTCATGCCGATGTCGATTTCCTTGATGCTGAACCACGCATCAGCCGAGCAGTAGCGCATATCGGCGCAGGTGATCAGATCGATGCCGCCGCCAACGCAGGCGCCATGCACGGCCGCCAGCACCGGCTTGCGGCAGCGCTCCAGGCTGGTCAAGGTGTCCTGCAAGTCGAGGATCACGCGCCGCAGCGACTCGCGCATGCGGCCGTCGCAGTCATTCTGGATCTGGCCGCCCAGGCCCATCATCATTTGCAGGTCGATGCCCGCCGTAAAAGCGCGGCCCTCCCCTTCCAGCACCGCCACGCGGGCTTCCGGCAACGCGTCGATGGTCTGAAAGGCGCGGCGGATGTCGTGCCACATGGCCAGGTTCATCGCATTCATCTTGTCCGGGCGGTTCAGGCGCACGGTGGCAATGTGATCGACCACGCTGAGGGTGATGGTTTCAAAGACAGGCAGTTCAGTGGTCATCGCGCAATCCATATAGGGTGGGTAAACCGTTATTCTCGATGCAAAATTTGCGAGGGGTCAATCTAAACGACCAGCGCCGGCAATGTTCCTCAGCGCCAAATAGGGCTTGTGCTGCCCAATGCCGACATGGGAAAATCGGCGTACCGAACCTGATCGCTATTGATGGCTTTAACTTTCCCCTCAACTGCCGCCATCCTGTTGGGACTGTCCTGTTTGGGCGGCTTCCCTGCCATGGCGGCCTGTGAGCTCACTTACCCGCAACCCGCCGCCCGCGTCGACAGCCGGTACACGTATGACTGGCGGGTGTTGCAAACGGCATTGGAAAAGACCGCGCCGCGCTTTGGCAACTGCAACTTGCACCCGTCGTCGATGCCGATGGAAGCGGCACGGGCGACGCTGGAATTGTCCAATGAGGGCGGCCGCATCAACGTGTTGGTGCGCGCCACCACGCAGGCGCTGGAGCAGCGCTTTATTCCGATTCGGATTCCGGTCGACAAAGGATTGCTCGGTTACCGGCTATTGCTGATCCGCGCCGATGATCGGGCGCGCTTTGCCTCCATACGCGACGTTTCCGACCTGCGCACCATCAAACTGGGGCAAGGCAAAGACTGGGCCGATGTCGCCATCCTGCGGGCAGCCGGCCTGCAAGTGGTCGAAGGAGCCAGTTATGCAGGCTTGTTCGGCATGCTGGCGGTCGGACGTTTTGATGGTTTTTCGCGCGCCGTCGACGAAGCGTTGCGGGAAGTGGAGGAACAGCACACCAGCCATCCGCAACTGGTGCTGGAGCCCTCCCTGCTGCTGTACTACCCCTTGCCACGCTATTTTTTTGTGCGGCGCAACGCCGAGGGCGCGCAACTGGCCAAACGCATCGAAGCCGGCCTCGAAATGATGATCCGCGATGGCACGTTCGAGCAGATTTTTCAGCGTTTTAAAAAACAGATTATCGACCGGGCCGACCTGCCCCATCGCCACTTGATTACGATCGATAACCCTGGCTTGTCGCCGCAAACGCCGTTGTCGCGCAGCGAACTTTGGTATCGGCCGGTCAGCCATCACGCCCCGGCGCCGCCCCGCTGAGATGGCCGCATGGGCGGAGTCGTCAATATCATCACGCGCAAGAATTCCCGTGGTGTCGGCGTCAAGGCGCCGGCCCAGCAATCGCTCAAGCACGCGTTCCTCGACCATGAACGCAAGGCCTCGCTGGCCGGCAAATCGATCAATGTGGCGGCGCCCGGCTGCGCGCCGGAAAACCTGAAAGGCGGCTTGTGCTTCTATGACTATTGGCAAGACAAGCTGGCCCGCGTACCGGCGCAGCGCGCCACCTTCCTCGGCTCGGGACGCCTCAAGGTTTCCGGCGGGACGACGGCCTACGGCGAACTGCAAGTGACAAAAACCCGTAACAATTACAACACCGCGCCGCGCCGCAGTAACGTCAATCGCGTGCCGCTGTCCTGGTACGACTCGCCCAGTGTGCCGGTGGCGCGCTGTGCGTCAGGCGCCCTGGCGCGGACGTTCAGTCCTCGCGTGCAGCGCAGCTTGCGCATTTAACGAGTCCGGTGCGGCCAATGGTCCAGCCGCACGCCCGCGCCGCCACCGCCGCGCTCTTGGCCCACTCCTCCATCGGATCATGGGCCACTTCGTCGCATTCAAAAAACGCACGGCAGTCATGCGACTCACAAACGAGCATATATTGACAAAA
>JAIENA010000283.1 GCA_019751755.1 Burkholderiaceae bacterium
TGTGTCCCTGCATCTCCTGCAGGTCCTGCATTTTCTGCCTCTCCTGCAGGTCCGGTGGCATGACGTTTTCTCCCTAGGATTAGGCAGTTTTATGCTCGCTGGGGCTGGATGTGGCCCGTTGGATGTTGCTCATGGTGTGGTTAGGTGGCGTGGTAGAATTTGTTAAAACGTCAATTTGACGTCTACTTTACGTTGGGCCTTGCTCTGAAATGGTTTCATTGATTATCGCCACTACGCTTGGCTCGTGGGTCGCAGGCAATTCCGTGCGTGCGGCGAGCGGTGGCGTTTGGTCCGTGGAGGCCTTGGGTTTTCGGGGTGTAAGCTGGCGTCAGCGGCTGCTCGCCATGCGGGTTGGCGCTTACGCGGCAAAGTTTTTGGCTGGACACTCGGGGCAAGTTCACACGCCTTGCCCAACATTTCGTTCCAGCGGACGCGCTGACGCGCGCCGCTGAACTCTCACGTTGGGCCAAATGAAAACGCTTCTCGTACACTTCGCCGGTATTGCTCTGCTAGTATGTCTTTCCGCATGCTCTGATGGCACACACACGCTGTACCGCAATAGCGTCACAGACGAGAACATGCGAATTCATGTGGCAACCTTTGATTCAATAGATGGTGATGCCTACAACCGCGATAACTGCGAGCAGGCGCAGCAGCTTTTTCAAGCTCAACCGGGTGTGAGAACTAGATTCTGGTGCGAGAAAGGTGCTTTTAAGAAATGATCATCATGTCCAACCTTTCATTCCAGCGGATCGCCTGCGGCGCCCGCTGAATTCCCACGTTAGCCGAAAATGCATTGGTCAACTTATCTTCCCAGTCTGTCCTCCGAAATAAGGCTTAATTCGCCCGCAACTGCCGAGAATATCCATGCCTGCGAAAAAGTACTCGGAATTACATTGCCGGAAGAACTTCGTTCATTGTTGTCTCAGACCGATGGTGTTATGGGAGAGTATGAGTTATCGCTAGTCTGGCCAGTTGAACAGATCGCGAAAGACAACATCCAGTTTAGAAATGAGGTGACCTTTGCCGAGCTTTACATGCCATTTGATTCGCTCCTGTTTTTCGCGGATGCCGGCAACGGTGATCAGTTCGCTTATTCAATCCTGTCCGGTAGTGTTCGGCGGAATGATATCTTTGTGTGGAACCACGAAGACGATAGCCGTACATGGATTGCTTCATCGCTTAAACACTTTATTGAAGGGTGGCTCTCTGGACGCATTAAAATATAGGTGCAAGGCTAACCCAACAGTCAACTGGACTGCCTCCACGCTACGCGTTCCGGCAGCCAGTTACTTTTCACGTTGGGCCACTTATGGATGAAGAACAGCAGTTCGAGCAGGTACTTAATGCGGTCCGGTCGCTCTTGCCTTCGGCCGTAATCGCAACTTGCGATAGTTTGAACGGCCACGGAGAATGGGAGTTGGCATTGAGTCATTGTGTATTCCATTTGCAAGGGATTACTTTACCAGAGCGAACGGCGGAACTGATTGCTGCGTGCACTGTACGATTTCAAGGTAAGGCGGTTGACGCTAAGCCCAACAATTCATTCAACTCGGACGCGCTGACGCGCGCCGGTTAATTCAGCCACGTTGGGCCTTGCTCTGAAATGGTTTCATTGATTATCGCCACTACGCTTGGCTCGTGGGTCGCAGGCAATTCCGTGCGTGCGGCGAGCGGTGGCGTTTGGTCCGTGGAGGCCTTGGGTTTTCGGGGTGTAAGCTGGCGTCAGCGGCTGCTCGCCATGCGGGTTGGCGCTTACGCGGCAAAGTTTTTGGCTGGACACTCGGGGCAAGTTCACACGCCTTGCCCAACATTTCGTTCCAGCGGACGCGCTGACGCGCGCCGCTGAACTCTCACGTTGGGCTGCCACAAGAATTTTCATATGAGCTACTGGACATTACGTATTGGCTTGGTTTTTTTTGCAATTGGCTTGGGTATGCTTCTTGGGCTTGGTGACTTCTTGCCTGTCGAGTTGTGGTTTAATATGCGTAAGTGGTTTGGAGTCGACAGTTCCGGGACTGAACATTATCGAATTGTTGCCATCGCGTATGAAACAAACCAAGTTATCGAGTACTTGCTTATTTGTGCCGGACTAGCCTTGCTCGGAGTTTCGGCTTATTTGCACTTCCGGGAATGACTAATTTAGCCCAACCAAATATTCCAGCGGACGCCTGACGGCGCCGCTGAACCGAAACGTTGGGCCACTTATGGATGAAGAACAGCAGTTCGAGCAGGTACTTAATGCGGTCCGGTCGCTCTTGCCTTCGGCC
>JAIENA010000051.1 GCA_019751755.1 Burkholderiaceae bacterium
AGCGCCGTGGGACTTGGGATAGGCCACCGCAAAACCATGCAGATCGGCCAGGCGTTCAAAGGCATAGCCTGTGCCCTTGCGAATCTCCTGCGGGCCCTCGCCCGAGCCGTGCATGACCAGCACCAGCGGTGCTCCTTGCGGCAAGCCCTTGGGGACATACGTGCGGTAGCTGCGCATCAGTCCACCGACTTCGATGGACGCCTTGCTCACCGTGCCGGATAGCTGCGGACGCTCTGGGTCGGGCGTATAGACGAAGTACCCCAGCAGGCCAGCGAGTACGCTCGCCAAGCCAAGCAGGCCCAATAAACCCAGCGTAAGAAAACGCATAACTTTTTTCATTGAACCGCCTGCGGTGACGAGGAAAGTTTCATCTTGCCCGCATACAAGGGAAAGGCACAAGCCATACCGGATCGGCCACGGGCCGGGCAGGACGAACGACGGCCGGGAACGATGAGTGACGTTGGCACGCGCCGATGGGCGTACGGCGTCATTCGTACCGCGCTATCGTGCCTTGGCACCCAGGCGCCGTGACTGGTCGCAATGCCTGTGTCGATGACGGCAGCGTGGAACACAATCGCTCTGTCCTTTCCAGAATTGAATGCAACCGTACTGTTTGCTCTACTTAACCGACCACTGGCCACAAAACAACCATGAATATTCCCTTCCAAACGTCACGCCGCACCGCTTCCATCAGCGCCGTCATGACCACCCTGACACTACTGGGCGCGCTCGGCACGGCCCAAGCCGCCGTCTTCAAAGATCCCCAATTAGAGTCGCTGCAAGACGCCAACAAATATGTCGATCTGGAGCAATTGGCCCAGTCGCGCTTAAAAGCCAATGCCGGCGATGCCGAGGCCAGTGCCGCCTTGTCTCTGGCGCTCACGTTCGTCGATCCCGTCGATGCCAAACGGCTCGACGCCGGCGCCCGGCAGGCCAAGCTGTGCATTGAGCAGCACCCATTAATCGCGGCCTGCCATCTGGCGGCGGCCCAGAATCTGGGCACGCAGATGCTCAATATGGGGATGGCCAAAGCCATGCGCAGCGTGGGCAGCCTGAAGGAAGCCTGGATCCGCACACTGGAACTGGATCCAAACAGTTTTACCGCCCGGGTCGAGTTGGCCAAGCTGTATGTGACCGTGCCCGGCATGCTCGGTGGCAGCGTCTCCAAGGCCAGGGACCTGGAGGCCGCCGTGCGCGGCAGCCAACCCGAGACGGCACGCATTATCCGCGTCCATATCGCTGCCGATGACAAGAAATGGGCAGAGATGGAAAGCGAATTATTGGCGCTCAAACCAGGCAAGGATGGCGCGATGCGCGGCGAGATCCGTACCGCCACCATGCAGTTGGCGAAGGAATATTTGAAGGACAGCCCGGCCAAGGCCAAGAGTCTGTATGAGCGGCTGCAACGCGAGCAACCGACTTCGGCCAGTGGCTTTTACGGCATGAGCCGGGTCGTCGCCGCACAAGGCCAAACCGACGAGGCGCTTCGTCACCTGGAGCGGGCCCGCACCCTGAGCGACGCCGACGAGTATCCGATCGAGCACCGGCTGGGTGATGCCTACCTGGCCAAGGGCGACAAAGCGCAGGCCAAGGCGGCTTATACGCGCTACCTCGCCAACAAGCGCGCCAATCCGGCCAATCTGGAAAGCGCCCGCAAGAGCCTGAGCCAACTCAACTAAAAAGCACCCCATGAAACCCGACACATTGGTTCCCACCACACCTGTAAAAAGCGCACGCAATATGACCGAAGACGATGTCCCCTTGTGGCGCTTGTACCTGTTGCGCGCAATGTATTTGCTGGTGTCCGTGGGGTTGGCACTGTCCTTTTGGCCGGCGCTGTTGCACCACAGTGACCTGTGGGCCCAGCGCCGCGGGGAAATGGCGGCGATGCTGGTTGGCTTGTCGTTCCTGTGCGTCTGGGGCTTGCGCTACCCGCTGCAAATGCTGCCGCTGCTGATTTTCGAGCTGGTCTGGAAGATCGTCTGGATTGTGGCTTTTGCCTACCCGTTGTGGCAGCGTGGCGCGATGACGCCGGGGGTCGAAGAGTCCTTCTATGCTTGCCTGGCGGGTGTGGTGATCACGCCGCTGGTGTTGCCTTGGCGTTATATCGCGCACCACTATGTCAGCAAACCTGGCCAGCGCTGGCGCTGATCAGCGACCTTGGACGTTATCGCCCTCTTCTTACGCATTGCTCACGCATTGCTCACGCCACATTGATCGGAGTATCCTGTCGCCATGCTATTCACTCCAGCCCCCAACGTCGCTGCACAG
>JAIENA010000434.1 GCA_019751755.1 Burkholderiaceae bacterium
GTCCGGCAGGAAGTCGAGGTCAAGCACTTCAATGACCTGCAGCACGACCCTGTTTTTATCAATCTGCGCTGCGCGCATATACGTCCCCTTTATTCATTGAACTCGATCATGATCGCGCCCTGGTAGCCGGCATACCCCTGGGACAGTCCGTTCACACCAGTCCCTCCGCCCCCCTCGCCGAAGTTCGACGCCGGCGAGGTCGGCGATGCACCCGGCCCCCAGAAACTGCCGCCACCTGGGCCTGCCATGACAACGGGCGTGGTACTACCACCGACGATGGCAACGCCAATCGCCTGCGGGGACACGCCCATGTAAGCTTGGCCACAGCCACCACGCAAATTGATGTCGCCGCCCGACGCTGTCCCGCCCTGCGCCTGCGTGAAGCCGAATGCTGCGGTTGAGTTATGCCGCATCGTAATCCCGGCACGGCCACCACCACCCGTCAGCGTCGGCACGCCGACACCGCTAAACGTGCTATCCCCACCCGCATTGCCAGAACCGCCGGCAATCGCCTGAGCACCACCAGCACCAATGACCAGCGTGTAAACAACATTCGGCAGAAGCAGTACACCGTTTTTGATAGCCGTACCTGCACCAGAGCCACCCGAAGATCCGTCGCTTGTCGTCGTATTCGCGCCGGGACTCCCGCCGCCGCCAGTGACGTAGATGTTCGCGATTACCGGGCGGGGTGGCGACCAAGTTTGCGAGGCGGTAAAGATCAGCTTTCGGAAGGGCAGCATGTCCAGCTTGGACAACTGGCCCAGGTCAGAATTGCGGGGCAACTGGGCAGGACCAGAGCCAATAATAAAATTGGGCATATTTGTTCCTTACAGGGTGCTGAGAGCGACCATCTCGGCATTGGTGAGACGGCGCGGATAGTAGGCGAATTTCGATAGCCAGCCGTTAAACGAGTTCCCCGCTACGCTGCGCCCCAAAATTAAAGTGCTCATCGGCGGGACGGCGCCGGAGGCATCCATAACCACTGAACGGCCGTTCCGGCAGAACGCAAAGTCGTCGGCTTTATAAGCCAGTACCGCGCTATTCAGGGCGTTCGCAGCTAAGTTACCGTCCACCATCGCGGCTTGCGTCACGCCGCCCACCACAATTTCACCGTACGGCCCAACACCGCTAGTGTTTGCGGCAGGGATAGTCACGAGATTTGAAGCAGTACCGTCAGATAGTTCGACAGCGCACATTTGGGTCACGTCCTCTGATGAGTTGAAGATTATGTGAATTGAACCCTCGGCAGCATTAAAGTCAAACGCGCTGGTAGGCATTGCTGGGGTCGGGGCGCTGCGAGTGACAGCGCTGCCGCTCGTGGCGATCACCGAGGTGGCAGATGCGCCCTGTTCGGCGGTAGGGAGCCCGACACGCAGCGTGATATCGACGCTCCCGATGGCGGTATTAAATAGCGCCAGGTACGGGACCACGCGTGCGACCGTAGCGCCCCCGGAAAGGGCGCGTACATAGCTTTGCCGTGATGTTCGCAGCAAGCTAGACGACAAATTAACTACCGCGCCCCCCCCTGCAACGTACACCCCCGCTGCCGTTTTTTCATCAATGACAATACTCGGAGCGCTGATATTCGCGGCAGAACCGCCGACCGTCTTTACATAGCAAGCCGCAGTCCAATTTTGCCCATTCGCTGCGGTGATGCCGGTGGAAGTTTCAAACAGGATAAATGACGCCCCGACACTAGACGCGGTGCCAAAAAATCGCACGTCAATATACGCGATGCCGTCTTCGGTGCCGCTACCGACGACACTCGAGGAAAGCCCGTTCGTGGATGTTATCGACCAGTTCGTGGGCGCTGTCCCCGGCGTACCGGCAGCCGCACCCTGCATCGTATTATTACGAATCGAGTTGGTGCGCGACTCCCACATCGGAAGCCCCCGGCACACCAACGTGACCGGGTCGTGGTCAAACGCCGGCACGCCGGGGGGAGCTGTCCGCAAAACCCCAGCCGCATCGTAATAGCTAATTGGGCTGGCCATCGTATACGTGAACCGACTATCCAGCCGCTTGCTGTTCGCGAAGTCGCACAGCAGCGACGGCCGGATCGACGGCCCTACCAACGCCAAGTCGACCGCATTGAAAACAGTGCTTCGCGCAGACGACAGGGACAAGGTCCAGTCATTAAAAGTACCGGTGCCCTTCGTGTCCCCAGTCGCCACGACCAACACCAGGGCACCAGTGGCTTTGGTATAGCTGCGCACCTGCCCTAGCATCCACACCCCGTCAGGGTCCGCAGTCCGGGCACACATAAGCCAGGCGCCAGGCACGATATCTTTGTTCGCCTGGATCACAAT
>JAIENA010000015.1 GCA_019751755.1 Burkholderiaceae bacterium
GACAGCTTGCGCGCCGTGATGAACGCGCCGGGCACCCGGGTCACGCCGGACGCGATCGGCGCCGCGCTGGCGCTGGTGCGGCAGGGCACCGAGGTCGATTATGCGGGGGCGTATGCGGACGTGACGTGGGATGGCGTGGGCGATATCGCGGGGGAGATTCCGTTTACGCTGTTCCGGCTGGATGCGCAGGGGCGGCGCTGGGATGGCAGCAGGCAGGTGGTGGTTCGGATACCGCGGTAGTGGGTGACGGGGGTTTTGGCCATGCGGTGAATCCGGCTTGATCGGCGTTTTGGACGTCTATAGACGTCTTTGAACTTGTTTGGACGTCACACTCATACTCACACCGACGCCAACAGATGCACTGTTGCGTGACGATGCGCCATAGCAGCTGTCAACGATCCAACGCCGCCCCACGTCCCCGTAACCAATCCTTACGCTCGTGCTAGTCCGGCAACACCTTGTCGACCTCGTTCCTGAAAGCATCTGAGTGGTCACGATGATGCATGTGGCATAGTTCGTGAACAAGCTTGTACGTTTGACGCTCGCCATGGCGTTCTGTAATCAACGGCGTGCCGGTGAAGGCAACGCGCGCCGCGTTGGGAAACGCTTCGCACAGGTTATCCCCAAAATCCAGGCTTTGCGTGCGGTGGACCTCGTCGATCATCAAAATGATGCACTCCGAACTATTGACCACGCCGAACTGAGGTTTCCTCGGGACTATTCTACATAGCCGCCATGTGGGGATACGAATGCCGCAGCCCCGGGGGATGTCACTCAGATCAGCGGCTGGTTTACTTCGGGATAAAGAGCAGGAAAAAGGGTATTGAGTGCATTCAACGGCAACCCCATGCGAACGGGGCCAACCCGGTGATCACTGACCAGCAAGCCATCGTCGAGCAACTTGGCCATCAGCGAACGTGCCGTACGCTCCCCCAACCCGGTCATCTGGGCAAACTCCCCACGGGTGACAGGTCCCAAGGCAAACACATGAAACAGTGGCAAAACCGCTTCGCGGCGGTAGCCCTTGTCCGCAATGCTGCGCTGGATGACCAACGCTTCGATGCGCTGGCGCACACCATCGAGGTCTAGTAGCTTCGACATGTAGCTGACCTGATCGTGGCAAACATCCAGGAAGTAGTGCAGCCAGGTCGAGAAGCCCTTTTCGCTGAGATTGCCCCTGCCATCGAGATCACCCTGGCGCATCATGTCCGCCGCCTGCAACGCGGCGTAGTACCTGGCCGTGTCGCCAGCGAAACCACGGCTTGGGGACCACAAGCCTTCCGACAGCTTCCATAAAGCGCAATGGGTCTGCAAGCGCGTCGCCCGGCCGTTTCCATCAGCAAACGGGTGTACCCATGCGCCCCGTTGATGAGCACAGGCGGCGGCGATCAAGGTACTTTCCCAGCCGCGTGCCACGCCATACTGCTGGTCCATCCGGTGCAGGAACTTCGGCACCGACTGTGCGGTGGGAGCAACATGCCGCCCGACCTCGACGTCCTGCACGCGCAGCTGGCCTGGAACGATTTCCATCCCGTCGTCGGACAATCGATCCTCTACCGCCAGGCGTTGGTACATTTCACGATGCGCCATGATCAGGAAAGTCGACGTCAGTGGTAGTTGTGCGTGCGACTCCCCCTCTAACGTTTCCTCGGCCGCGATATGAGCCAGCGCGATGCGTTGCAAGCGCGCTTCATCAGGCCGCTGGGAAAAATCGTTGCCAAGCGCCCTGGCGATGTTCAGCGGATGCGTGCTTTGCCCTTCGATCCGATTGCTGTAGTAGGAATTCATCTGCCGCACCAGCGCCCGGATGGCGGATCGCGTCGAGGCATGGGCTTTTTCCGTCAATTTTACGGAGGCGACCACAATATTTTCAGCAACGGGATGCAAATCCCGCCACAGCCGCTCACTTGGCCATATCGGTTCGAACTGGTGAATTTCACTGAACATTTTTGCCGATCTCCTTGCCGCCCCCTATTACTCACAAGCCTATGATTCTAATGGAGTAATTGAAGAATACTCTGGCGCATGCATAATTTTTTTGCCGATTGATTTGCCGATCGTTTTACCGACAACTGGAACTCTGCCACGATAGCTGGATCGACGGCGTCCGGCGATGTGGCCGGCAATGATGTGAATTGGGATACGGCAGTGGCCGCAAGTAGCGGCAGAGGCGCCGCCAGGATTTTTTCTTACCAAATTTCTTACCAACTGCGCCACAAACGAAAAAGGCCAACCCAAAGGCTGGCCTAACTCGTTGATTCTATTGGTCGGGGCGAGAAGATTCGAACTTCCGACCCCTTGCACCCCATACGCGCTGGCTATCGGCTAC
>JAIENA010000463.1 GCA_019751755.1 Burkholderiaceae bacterium
GCGCCCCGCCCAGCGCCGCCCCCATCAGGCTCAGTGTCTGCACATCGTCGTCATCAAAGCCGTGCGCCTGCTCGGACATCACCTTCAGGACGCCGACCGGCACCCCTTCTTCAAACAACGGCGTACACACCATCGAGCGCACGCCGACCGTGCGGCAGGCGGCGGCATCAACCCGTGGATCGGTTTCCGCATCGTCGCAGCGAAGAATCTCTGCGCTGGCAACGCACAGGCCAGACAGGCTGTTGACGCGTCGCAGGCGCATGCCGACATGCTTTGAGATCGCGCCGCTCGCGGCGCGGTAGACCATATAGTCGCCCTCGACCAGTTCAACCACCGCGCCTTTCGCCTCGGTCAGTTCTTGCAGCGTATCGACGACGAGTTGCATAAATGCATCCAAGCCCAGGTCTGCCTGGACAATTTGCGCTTGCGCCCCGATGATCCGTTCTAGCCGTTCTACGCGCGCTTTGCTTCTTCTCATTTTTTTATCGCTCGGAAAATTAGGTGTCGATGCTATCAAGATTATAGTGTCGCATCGCTACCGGTGTAACTTTTCGTAACCCCCCAGGAGTATTGATGATCGAAGTCCACCACTTGAACGAATCGCGCTCGCGCCGCATCACCTGGATGCTCGAGGAACTGGCGCAGCCCTATGCAGTGATCCGCTACCAGCGCGACAGCGTGACGCGCCTGGCGCCGCCCGGGTTGGCGGCCATCCATCCGCTGGGGAAAGCGCCGGTGCTGCGCGACGGCGAGCTGGTACTGATCGAGTCCGGCGCCATCGTCGACTATCTGGTCCGCCAGTATGGCGAGGGCCGTTTTTCTCCCGCCATGGACAGTCCCGCCTACAACCACTATGTGCAGTTCCTGCACTATGCCGAAGGCTCGGCTATGTTGCCCCTGATGTTAGGCCTGTATGTCGGACGACTGGGCGACGCCGGCGCGCCGCTGCAGCCGCGTATCCAGAGTGAATTGCAGAACCATCTGGGGTACCTGAACCATTGCCTCGAACATCAGGATTACCTGGTGGACAACCAGTTCAGCGGGGCCGATGTGCAAATGTCCTTCGTCGCGCAAATGGCGATCCGGGGCAAGGGACGCGAAGCCTTCCCGCACCTGGCGCGCTATGTCGAGCGCCTTGAAGCGCGGCCCGCCTACCAGCAAGCGCTTAGCAAACACGGCATATAGCGGATGGTCGGCTAGTCGGCTAGTCGAATGATCGATGCAATAAAAAAGGGCAGCGCAAGCTGCCCCGATCCACCGGCCAACCACACCAGCATCAATGCTCCGTCATCCCCCGCAAATTCTCGATATCGGCCACCGCCATTTTCCAGCTGGCTTCGCCTCCGCAGGCGGCCAGCATGTCCAGTGGCAGCTCGACTTGCTTGAGCTGTTTGCCCTCCAGCGAGATGGTGTAACGCATGCTGGTGAAATTCACGTCGTAGGTTTTCCGCAAGCCTTGCCGGCGGGTGTAAGTGTCGTGTGCCGCAGTCATCAGATCCTCCCATGCAAAGAGTGGTGATACCAGTCTAGCACGCCGCGCGCCGCATGCGTGTCCTGGTATTTGGCTGTATGGACACCCAGTGTTAAACTGTCAGCCACCCCACACCGGAAATCACGCCATGTTGCACAGTCCCAAAGCCATCGCGAATTACTTCCTCGACCTGGCGCAGGCCAGCGGGCAAGGCATGACGCCGATGAAGCTGCAAAAGCTGGTGTACTACGCGAACGGCTGGTACGCCGGCTATACCGGGCAGCCGCTGATCGACGAAGCGGTGGAGGCGTGGCCGTATGGTCCCGTGATCCCGTCGCTGTACCATGAATTCAAACGTTATGGCAGCGCGGACATCGACAGCCGGGCCTGCGAAGAGGGCCACGAAGTGCCGGCGCCGGCCGACACGGAACTGCGCCAGTTCCTCGACAATGTCTGGAAACAATATGGCCAGTTCACCGGCATCCGGCTGTCGGAAATGACGCATGCGCTGGGCAGTCCGTGGGACTTGACCTGGAAAGCCGCGGCTGGCGTGCGCAATGCCGGGATCCCGTTCGAGACCATCGTGCGCCATTTTAAACAAGCTGCCGATACCGCCCAGCAAAGGACCCACCAGTCTTGACGATCCCGACCCAGCAAGTGCCGGCCGACGCGCCGGGCGCGGTGCCTTCGATTGCGTCGGCGACCATCGATGCCAGCGCCGAGCCGATGCCGTCCACATCGGCCAATCTCACGGCCAACGTCACGGCCCAGGAAGAAGCGGAATTTTACCGGCGCTCCAGCGCCACGTTCCAGTTGGAGCACAACCGCCAGAACCTGGGCGTGCTGGGACGTTTCTTTGGCGC
>JAIENA010000135.1 GCA_019751755.1 Burkholderiaceae bacterium
GTAAGCGTCATCCCAGCACCGTCTGTACGTAGCGAGTAGCCTCTGCCAAAGTAGTTCCCGTTACTTTTTTAGCGGGAACTACTGTGGACACCGAAGTGGAGTCGGGCAATCGTAAGGGGCGTCCAAATTATTCGCGAGAGTTCAAGCATCGGCTCGCAGTGGCAGCCTGCGTTCCAGGTGTATCGGTATCGCAGCTGGCCTACGAACACGGCATCAATACCAACATGCTGTTTAAGTGGCGTCGCGATCTTCGCGCCGGCTTGCTGACTGGGCCGGGAACGGATGACACCAGGCTGCTCCCGGTGGTGCTGCAACCTTCTTCTCCACCGGCAAAGCCGGCAAGCGGCGCGGCGCGTACGAGTACTATCGAGATCACCATTGCCGACGCCACCGTGCGCGTCAGTGCCGGTACGGATGCCGCGTTGCTGCGGCTTGTGCTTCAAAGCCTGCGCGCATGATTGGCCTTCCTGCTGGCACCCGGATCTGGCTTGCCGCCGGCATCACTGATATGCGCGCTGGCATGAACGGTCTTGCGGCAAGAGTGGAGACGGCGTTGGCCGAAGATCCATTCAGCGGTCACGTCTTCGTGTTCCGTGGCCGACGCGGCGATATGATCAAGGTTCTGTGGTGGACCGGCGATGGTCTGTGCTTGCTGGCCAAGCGGCTAGAGCGTGGCCGCTTTGTCTGGCCGCAAGCAACCAGCGGCACCGTGATGTTGACGCAGGCGCAATTATCGATGCTGCTGGAAGGGATCGACTGGCGCCGACCGGAACGGACTTGGCAGCCACAGTCCGGCTTGTAAACGTGGCAAGGCTCACGTAAACTGGGGCGCATGCTCAGCGCCGCCAACCTACCCAACGATATCGAAGCCCTGAAGGCCTTGCTACTGGCCAGCGAGCGTCGCGTGCAGGAGGGCGAACAGCAAATGGCGGCCTTACGTGAGCAGCTGAACACACGCGCCGTCGAGATCGAGCATCTGAAACTGCAAATCGCCAAACTGCGGCGCATGCAGTTCGGCCGCAAATCCGAAAAGCTGGACCGTCAGATCGAGCAATTGGAATTACAGCTGGAAGATTTGCAGGCCGACGAAGGCGAGGCGGAGCGGGATTTGCCTCAGCCTGCCAAAGGTCCGCGCACCAAAACACCGCGCAAGCCGCTACCCGATCATTTACCGCGCGACGAAAAAGTCTATCAGCCTGCCGAACAAGCGTGCCCTGCCTGTGGCGGTGGCTTGAAGTATCTCGGTGAAGACGTCGCCGAGCAACTCGAATATGTGCCCGCAAGTTTCCGCGTGATCCGCCATGTGCGCCCCAAGCTGGCGTGTGCGTGCTGCGACGTCATCGTCCAAGCCCCTGCGCCGAGCAGGCCCATCGAACGTGGCATTGCCGGTTCTGGCTTATTGGCACATATCGTGGTGGCCAAATTTGCCGACCACCTTCCGCTGTATCGTCAATCGGTGATCTATGCCCGCGAAGGTGTCGAGCTGGAACGCTCGCTGCTGGCCAGCTGGGTTGGTGCTTGCAACGTCCTGCTGCGGCCACTGGTGAATGCTATCCGTGACCACGTGCTGGCGGCATCGAAGTTGCACGCCGACGATACGCCCGTGCCGGTACTGGCGCCAGGCAATGGCAAAACCAAAACCGGGCGTCTGTGGACCTACGTGCGTGATGACCGACCAGCCGGCGACACCACACCAGCTGCGGTCTGGTTTGCCTACTCGCCAGACCGCAAAGGAGAACATCCTCAAACCCACCTGGCCAACTTCAAAGGGATACTGCAAGCGGACGCCTACGCCGGATTTAACGCCTTATACGAAGATGGCGCCATCGTCGAAGCAGCTTGCTGGGCGCATGCGCGTCGAAAATTTTATGACCTGCATGAAGCCCGACCATCACCCCTGACTACCGAGGCGTTGCGCCGGATCGGTGAACTGTACGTAATCGAAGCTACTATCCGTGGCAAACCACCTGACGAACGCATGCAAGTGCGGCAGGCGCAGGCGCGCCCGCTGCTCGATGACCTGGAGCGCTGGCTGAACGCATCGCTAGCGAAACTCTCACGCAAATCCGACACGGCGGCGGCGATCCAATACGCGCTGAACCTGTGGCCGGCGCTGGTGGGCTATTGCGACGACGGTCGCATCGAAATCGACAACTCGGCCGCCGAGCGTGCGCTGCGTGGGGTGGCCATCGGCCGCCGCAATTACCTATTTGCCGGTGCTGACAGCGGTGGTGAGCGTGCCGCTGCCATGTACTCCCTGATCGGCACGGCCTTATGCCGCGTTCGGCATAAGGCCGTTCATGCCGAATCCAAGACTATGCCGAGCCGATAGAAACGATATGTCATTTCTCCAGTAATTCACGATGACA
>JAIENA010000114.1 GCA_019751755.1 Burkholderiaceae bacterium
GCCGGCCTCAATATCGACATCCACCCCGGTATCGAAGGCGCCGTCACGCTCAACGCGCTGGACCAGACCCTGCCCCAGTTACTGCACCGGATCGCGCGCCAGGTCGACATGCGTTATGAGATTGCCGGGCGCACGCTGTTTGTGCAGCCGGACGCGCCGGAGTGGCGCAACTACAAGATCGATTACGTCAACATGACGCGCAGCACCAGCAGCAGCGTCAACATCGCCACCCAGATTTCCACCACCGGCGGCGGCTCCGGCGCCAATGCCGGCAACCCGGTGGCGGCCGCCACGGCCCAACCAGCGGGAGGACAAGGCCAGGGGACCGGAACCGGGTCCGGCAACAACAATTCCACAACGTCGGTGAACAACCGGTCGGACAATAACTTCTGGTACAGCATCGAGAAAAACATCCGCGATATGCTGCGCGCCTCGACGTTGGCCGATACCCAGCAAGACCCGCTGGCGGCAATCAATTCGCCGCAGATGCCATCACAAGCGCAGCCGCTGTCGCCACAGCCAGGCCAGAGCGGGTTCACCGGCGGCGCCAGCCTGCCGATGGCGGCGCCGATCTACCAGGAGACGGCGCTGGCCAGTCCGCCATTGTCCGGTAGCCGCAACCGTAACCGCTACGATCCGTCGATCGTGGTCAATGCCGAGGGCGGCCTGATCGCCGTGCGCGCCACGGCGCGCCAGCACGAGAGCATCCAGGAATTCCTCGACCTGGTGCTGTCCAGCGTGAAACGGCAAGTGCTGATCGAAGCCACCATCATTGAAGTGCGGCTGGGCGACCAGTACCAGCAAGGCATCAACTGGTCGCGCCTGGGCAGCCGCCTGAATATCACCCAGGGCAGGATCGGCGCCGAGCCCTTGCCAACGGGCGTACTGCCCAATACCTCACCCGGCCTGTTCCTCTTGAACTACGTCAATCCAGGCAACTTCGCCACCACCATCCAGCTGCTGGAATCGTTCGGCAAGGTGAAGGTCTTGTCCAGCCCGAAGATCAGCGTCCTGAACAACCAGACCGCCATGCTGAAAGTCGTCGACAACAACGTGTTCTTTACCATCAAGGTCACCCCCGCCGTGCTCAATGCCAGCGGCACCATCTCGGTCCCCGCCACCTATGAATCGAGCCTGCAGACCGTGCCGGTCGGCTTCGTCATGAGCGTGACGCCGCAAATTTCCGACGGCGACGACGTCACCCTCAACGTGCGCCCCACCATCACGCGCATCGTCGGCTATGTGCAAGACCCGAATCCAGCGCTGGCCGCCGGCAACGTGGTGTCACGCGTGCCCGTGATCCAGGCGCGCGAACTGGAATCGGTCATGAAAGTCCACAGTGGCCAGGTCGCCGTCATGGGTGGCCTGATGCAGGATTCCGTCGACAACAACAAGGACGGCGTCCCGCTGCTCAGCGCCCTGCCCGTGGTCGGCAATCTGTTCTCGTACCGCAACGAAAACGCCGTCAAGACCGAATTGGTGATTTTCATGCGGCCGGTGGTGGTCAAGGACGCCAGCATCAGCGGCGATTACCGCGCATACCGTGCCATGTTGCCGGAAAGCGCGGCTGGCCCTGACGCGCCTGATGGGGAAACCCTGCGGAGCGGCCTATGAGTTTGCTGATGCAGGCGCTCAAAAAGACCGATCGTACCCGACGCGAGGCGCTGCCCGACGAGGACGATGCGGCCCGGCCGGCCGAAGCATTTGACGGGATACTGGCGCTGACGCCGGACGACGTGATTGCCGGACGCGTACCGCCAGCCCCGCCTGCGGCGGACACAGCGGCGCTGTCACTCGAAGCGATCGAAGCGGCCGAAGCGCGCGCCATGGCGCCGGCCGGCAGCGTTGATGAACAGGTGCCAGCGCTGACACCGGCGATTCCCGCGCCGCATGATCCCACGCCGCGCCAGTCGCGCCGGGTGGGCGATTGCGCTCCCCGGCCGCTCGGCCAGGCACAGGCGCCGGCCATAGACAGCACGGCGGATGCGCACGCGCCGCTGGCATGGAACACCGCCGCCCGGGCTGCCTCCCCGCCGCCGGACGCGGCGAATGCGGCGTTGCCGTCGGCGCAGGCCCGCTTGCAAGCGCTGACATTGCAGGATGTGCCACCGGCGCTAATGCCGGAACCGCACGTTGTCAGCGCAGCGTCGCCGCCGAACCAGAGTGCGCCCGCGCTCGGTACGGAAGCCATTGCCCCGATGCGTGATTTCGAGGCGGATGCGGCGGCGCTTGGCCCGCAGGGCACCGCCGCCGCTGCCGCCCCTGAAGCTGACGCTGACGCCGTATTCGCCCACTCCACCAGCGCCAGCCGCGCCCACGGCACCGCCGCTCGCGCCCGCGCGGCGGCGCAGGCGGCGCTGCAAGACCAGCCGGGCCGCGATCCGGCCCGGGTCCGGCTCGCCATGCT
>JAIENA010000300.1 GCA_019751755.1 Burkholderiaceae bacterium
TCACATGGCACAATTAAATAATCCGGATATTACTGTTAATTAACCCAGTGTTGCAGTTGGTTCTTGAAACCGCCGAGCCTTTGGGAATACGATTGGCTTTCACGTAAATATCATAATGATATGCCAAGCCAAATTTTGGAGAATCAGAAGTTGAGAAAAAATATCTTACGATTGACTCTTTGTAACTCCCAACATTATTTAATAAAGTGAAGCATGCATTTTCTGGTTCGCCTCCGTTATCCTCAAGAAGGAAAGCTCTATAATCAGCAGGCAATTTACCCGCAATGACCCTCTCAAAGTCGGCGACATCGGCTTCACTAACCAGTTGTGAAAATTGTCTTCTCATAAATCATCCTTTCAACGCGGCTTATCGTATTCCATGCGAAATGCACGCTGCCAAATAGAGACACCTCCTGTATGAGGCGCCAGCTTATGTATATCCGTGCGCACCAACTGCATTACGCCAAAATCTTGATGGTGATGCCAAGTGTAATCATCTATCTTTGAATTAGATACTTCGGTCATAGTTGTGGCGAAAATTGCCTGCCCTGCCTGGCAGGGAGTATGCGTAGCGGACAAGCGGACTGGGTACAGCCGCTATTTCTGAGCGACAGGAGCGATACAGCCGACCATTTCCTTTTCAGAAAACCACTCCAAATTTTCCACTTCATAGTCCAGCCCTGGATGCATTAGTGTTTTCTTTTCATGGTCATAAACATACAAAATAGCGTTGTTATTGGGTTCTTTTCCAATTAATAATAATTTCCCGTGCAGCCATATACGAACCTTGCCAGGGTAGTAATCTGTTTTCGCAACTCCATTGCGCTGCATTGTTGCGCTAAATGAAAAATCACCAGCTTTAGGGTTTTCATCTATGAAGCGATGTATTGGCCAACAATCATTAACCGCTTTGAAATCCAAATTTCCCGCCAGATCGCCTGATTCGATCCAGCCGCCATTTTTTGTTCCTTCATGCTCAAAGTAAACCCAATTTTTACTCTTCCGGCTCTTCTTCCAATTAATTCGAATCGTTCTTCCAATCGGTAAGGATTCGAGAGCTTTAGAAGATAAATTTGGCTCTTGATGTACAGTTGCCACATCAGTTTTCACGAAGAAAAGCCAACAATATGGATGATTCGAATTTTTTTGACAGGCATCAAGGGTTGGTGCTGCAACGCAAGAAATAGGAAGCATTAAAAATATAATCGAAAGAGCTTTGAGGTGCATGCTGAAAATTAATTCGAAAAATTATAATCCAAAGTGAATATGATGCCTGTGGTTCCATGGATCTCCGTCTGCAGTGCTATTGGCAATATAAGGCGGAGTGCCTCCTTTATACATGCGCCATGGAGCGAGCAGTGAGGATGGGTGTTGGCCCCAGAGCTTTTCCGTAAAGGCACCTATTACCGCAGATTCTTGACGATTCCAGCCAGCTCCCTTAATGGTTGCATCATTATTGATACTAGATCCGTTAAGCTGATCAATGTCGATCGCATTACCTTTTGTGTGCTGTGGACTCCAAGTGGCTCCAATATGCGCGCTGGCTCGAACCGCCGCAGCCATATTGCTACGTTGTTGCGCTGTTTTACCATCAAATTTCTCATCATGGCTATTTGCAAAATAGGAGTTGAACAGCTGATAGGTCGGACGCCACAGACCAACAAATCTCAAGGATGTAACACCCTCGGTTTCAAACGCTGCATTAATAATTTTGCTATATGCTTTCCAATCCGTCTTTGCTCGAGCTTCTTCAAATGAGACGCCAATACCTTCGGATAGCTTAGCCGCACTTTGATCAAATTTAAAAGTAATCGAACGCGTAATTCCGTCACCTACATTCCGGGTAATAGTTCCTCCAGCCGCGCTAGCAAAAATCGCGTTTCTTTCTTGCGGCTCATTTTCACTAGCGGAAATGAAACTTGCAGCAGATGCTTTTGCATATTGCAGACTATCCATTGAATCTCCGCGAAGCCGCGCAATTTTTTCGTCAATTGATAGACTACTTCCGACGAAGTCACTTTCCAGTGCACCTGAGCGGAACCCATACACGTGCAATAGCTTGGATCCCTCTTGTATTTGATCTGCAGTAGGTGATACGGACTCACCAAAGATTTCCTGAATCCGAGTGCGATCCGCTTAAATTTTGTTACCGATGCTATTAGCATTATTCCCCCCGCTAGTAGAATCATTTGCAACGATACCATCTATGTCCGAATCAAGGGAATTGACGAAAAGTCGAGTTCCCGCTGGTAAACGTGGGTAGCCCAAAGCTTTAAAATCTGCAGCGCTATTGGTTTGTAAAACGCCGGGTGCTGTCTCCAGCATATCGTCAGAATCACCCAAGTTCACGCGCGCTAAACTGCTCCCCAACGCATTGCCAAACGCATCTGTGGCAACCAGCACCACATCCCCGCACCATCCGCGCTACGCCAACGGTTACGGCCACG
>JAIENA010000298.1 GCA_019751755.1 Burkholderiaceae bacterium
CATCGGCTATATCGACAAATCGGCCGTGGACGATTCCGTCAAAGTCATCTTGACCCTGCCTTGAACGGAAGCCGGCGTGTTCCCGGCGGCTGTTAGCCGAATACAGCCCCCCGCCCGGCCGTCGCCGGGCATTTTTTTGCCCACAGCATTCGTTTATGAACAACTTTCAAAAAACCGTTCAATTTACGTTTACGTAAACGTAAAGTCGGTTTATGATCGCAGCAGAAAACCACCGCTGACCAACACCATGACCGCTATCGACTCCAAACTCAATCCGCGCAGCGACGACTTCAAGTCCAATGCCGCCGCCATGCAAGCGCTGGTCAACGACCTGCGCGCCAAGGTCGCCAAGCTGGCCCAGGGCGGCGGTGAAGCGGCGTGCGCCAAGCACACCGCCCGTGGCAAACTGCTGCCGCGCGACCGCGTGCACATGCTGCTCGATCCCGGCACCCCGTTCCTCGAACTGTCGCAAATGGCCGCTTACGGCATGTATGACGATGCGGCCCCGGCGGCCGGCATCATCACGGGTATCGGCCGCGTGTCGGGCCAGGAATGCGTGATCGTGTGTAATGACGCCACCGTCAAGGGCGGCACCTATTACCCGATGACGGTGAAAAAACACTTGCGCGCGCAGGAAATCGCCGACCAGAACAACCTGCCGTGCATTTACCTGGTGGACTCGGGCGGCGCCAACTTGCCGAACCAGGACGACGTGTTCCCGGACCGCGACCACTTCGGCCGCATTTTTTACAACCAGGCCAACCTGTCCGCCAAGGGCATCCCGCAAATCGCCGTGGTCATGGGTTCCTGCACGGCGGGCGGCGCCTACGTTCCCGCCATGAGCGATGAATCGATCATCGTCAAGGAACAGGGCACGATTTTCCTCGGCGGCCCGCCGCTGGTGAAGGCGGCCACCGGTGAAGTGGTCAGTGCCGAAGACCTGGGCGGCGGCGACGTGCACACGCGCCTGTCCGGCGTGGCCGACCACCTGGCGCAGAACGATTTGCATGCGCTGTCAATGGCGCGCACGATCGTGTCGAACCTGAACCGCACCAAGCCCCGGCAGGGCGCGCTGCGTGAATCGGTGGAACCGAAATACCCGACCAGCGAACTATATGGCGTGATCCCGGTTGATACCCGCAAGCCGTTCGATATCCGCGAAGTGATTGCCCGCATTGTCGATGGCAGTGACTTCGATGAATTCAAGGCGCGCTACGGCACCACCCTGGTATGCGGCTTCGCGCATATCCATGGCATGAAGGTCGGCATCATTGCCAACAACGGCATCCTGTTCTCCGAGTCCGCCCTGAAGGGCGCGCACTTCATTGAGTTGTGCGCGCAGCGCAAGATCCCGCTGGTCTTCCTGCAAAACATCACCGGCTTCATGGTCGGGCGTAAGTACGAGAACGAAGGCATTGCCCGCAACGGTGCCAAGATGGTGACGGCGGTGGCCACGGCGGCGGTGCCGAAATTCACCGTGGTGATCGGCGGCAGCTTCGGCGCCGGCAACTATGGCATGTGCGGCCGCGCCTATTCGCCGCGCTTTATGTGGACGTGGCCAAATTCGCGCATTTCCGTGATGGGCGGCGAACAGGCTGCGTCCGTGCTGGCCACCGTGAAACGGGACGGCATCGAAGCCAAGGGCGGCCAGTGGCCGCTTGATGAGGAAGCCGCGTTCAAGCAGCCGATCAAGGACCAGTACGAACACCAGGGCCACCCGTATTACGCCACCGCCCGCCTGTGGGACGACGGCGTCATCGACCCGGCCGATACCCGCATGGTGCTGGGCCTGGGTCTGTCCGCCGCATTAAATCAGCCTATCCCCGACACCAAATTCGGCGTCTTCCGCATGTAAAGAGAGCACCCGCTATGTTCCAGAAAATCCTGATCGCCAACCGTGGCGAAATCGCCTGCCGCGTCGCGTCGACTGTGCGCCGCATGGGTATCCAGACGGTCGCCGTCTATTCCGAAGCGGACGCCGGCGCGCGCCACGTCGCGATGTGCGACGAGGCCGTGCTGATCGGCCCCGCCGCCGCCCGTGACAGCTACCTGAAGGGCGACACCATCATTGCCGCGGCGCTGGCCACCGGTGCACAGGCGATCCACCCCGGCTACGGCTTCCTGTCCGAGAACGAACAATTCGCGCAGGCCTGCGCCGACAAGGGCCTGGTGTTCATCGGCCCACCCGCTGCCGCCATGCGCGCCATGGGTTCCAAATCGTCCGCGAAGACCTTGATGGAACAGGCCGACGTGCCACTGGTGCCCGGCTACCACGGCGACCAGCAGGACAGCGATTTCCTGCAGCAACAGGCCGACCGCATCGGCTATCCGGTGTTGCTGAAAGCCAGCGCGGGCGGCGGCGGCAAGGGCATGCGCATCGTTGAGCGCAGCGCCGATTTTGCCGATGCGCTGGCATCGTGCAAGCGCGAAGCCATCAGCAGCTTTGGCGACGACAAGGTGCTGG
>JAIENA010000267.1 GCA_019751755.1 Burkholderiaceae bacterium
CGCCGCCTGCGGCCTGCGCGGCGTCGGCCGCGGCAGCCGCCGCCGGACTGCCAGGCAAAGGCGGCGCGCCCTCTTTCGCACGCTTGGCCAACAGGTAGCCACCACCGATCAGCGTCGCCGCCAGCAGCAGGAACACCAGGTTCGGCATGCCGGGAATCAGGCCCATGCCACCGATGATGCCGCCGGTGATATACAGCACCTGCGGCTTGGCAAACAGCTGCCCCACCACCTGGGTGCCAACGTCCTGCTCACTGGCCACGCGCGACACCACGATACCGGCCGCGATGGAAATCACCAACGATGGAATCTGCGCCACCAGGCCGTCACCGATCGCCAGCAGCGTATACAGCTTGGCGGCTTCGCCAAACGCCAGGTCGTGCTGGATCACGCCCACCAGCAGGCCGCCGACGACGTTGATGACGGTCACCAGGATGCCGGCCACCGCGTCGCCGCGCACGTATTTCGAGGCACCGTCCATCGCGCCATAGAATTCCGCTTCCATCGACACTTCACTGCGGCGCTTGCGCGCTTCGGCTTCGCCAATCAGGCCCGCGTTCAGGTCGGCGTCGATCGCCATCTGCTTACCCGGCATCGCATCCAGGGCGAAACGCGCGCCCACCTCGGCGATACGGCCCGCGCCCTTGGTCACGACGGTGAAGTTAATGATGGTCAGGATGACGAACACCACGATACCGACCGTGTAGTTGCCGCCGATCAGGAAATGACCAAACGCTTCGATCACCTTGCCGGCGGCCGCGCCACCGGTGTGACCTTCGGTCAGCACCACGCGGGTCGAGGCCACGTTCAGCGACAAGCGCAGCATGGTCGACACCAGCAGCACCGCCGGGAAAGCCATAAAGTCGAGCGGCTTGACCGTATACAGGGCGGTCAGCAGCACAATGATCGACAGCGCGATATTAAAGCTGAAGAACAGGTCGAGGACGAACGCCGGCAGCGGCAGGATCATCATTGCCAGCAGCATGATGATTAAAATCGGCGCCGCCAGGCTCATGCCTTGCGCACCCGACATGCCCATACCACCGATGCGGCTCGACAACCAGGGTGGCAGGTAGGCGTTCAGGCGTTTCATGATGATGATGCTCCGTTAATTCTTTTTCTGTGACGCGGGGTGGTTCGGATCCATGTCGTCCGGCACATCGAGCCGGGACGGACGGTCCGGATAGCGCAGGCCCGGCTTGAACATGCGCAGCTGGTACACATAGGCCAGCACTTCCGCCACGGCAGCATACAGGCGCTCAGGGATCTCGTCACCGATTTCGCTGTGTTTAAACAACGCCCGCGCCAGCGGCGGCGCTTCCAGGATCGTCACTTTGTGCTCTTTCGCCAACTCGCGGATCTTGGCCGCCACTTCATCGGTACCCTTGGCCACGACTTTTGGCGCGCCGCGCGAACCTTCCGCGTATTTCAGCGCCACCGCGTAGTGGGTAGGATTGGTCACCACCACGTCGGCGGTCGGGACATCGGCCATCATGCGGCGGCGCGCCATCTCGCGCTGCATCTGGCGGATCTTGCCCTTGATTTGCGGATTACCGTCCGATTCCTTGGATTCCTGGATCAGTTCCTGGCGCGTCATTTTCAGTTTATTGGCGTAGTGCCACATCTGGTACGGCGCATCGATGGCGGCGATAAAGCCCAGCGAGCCGACGATGAACAAGAAACTCATGGCCAGCATTTCCACCAGGTGCACCATGCCCATGTTGGCCGGCTCCATGATCAGCTGCAGCACGGCTTCACGCTGGCGCATCACCACCAGGTACGCAACAAAGCCGACCACGACGGTCTTGGCGATGGCTTTCACCAGTTCCACCAGGGCATTGGTGGACACCATATTGGCCAGCCCGCTGATCGGGTTGAGTTTCATGAAATTCGGGCCGATGGCCTTGCCGGAAAACAGCCAGCCGCCCACCAGCAGCGGCGACGCCAGCGCCACAAACATCACCGCCAGTCCCAGCGGCAGGCAGGCCAGCATCACGCGGCCAATGTCGATACCGACGCGCGTCAGCAGCACGTCGGGGTTGTAAATTTGCTCAGGGGTCAGCGCCAGGCCCGATACCATGGCGGAACTGAGGTCACGCACCAGTCCGCCGCCGGTGATCCACAGGCCGGCGCCGGCCGTCATCAAGACCGTAAAGGTCGCCACTTCACGCGACCGGGGAACATCGCCTTCTTCACGCGCCTGCTCGAGGCGCTTCTGTGACGCCGGTTCTGTCTTTTCGCTTTCGCTCTCTTCCGCCATGTCCCGCCCCTGCACTATCGATGGGCTCGATTATCGCGCGCGGACTGGCGGGTGCATCGATGGAACAAAGGGGGAAACGGTGCGTTATTTAAATTCCCCAATCACAACTGGTACGACATCCGACAAACGAGATGTCAACATTTACCAATTTTTATTAACCAACAATTACAAAATTGATTCTTTGGCGTATTTAGCAATTGCATAAGCATGAGCGGCCATGCTACAGTGCAACATAAGTGTAACCCGTAAATTTAGCGACTTTTTGCGTTGACCTAGACAAAACTACT
>JAIENA010000426.1 GCA_019751755.1 Burkholderiaceae bacterium
GCCTTGCGGCTCACGGTTTCCACCAGCGTCACGCGGCTGGTCTGCACTTCATCGACCAGTTTCATCATGGTGACGGCGGGGCGGCCGTCGCGCGTCTCGACCTTGAAGTGCGCCTGTTTCAGTTTGCGGTCGGACGCCGCATATAAATCCGCATGCACCGGGCGGTAATCGCTTTTCGCCACGTGCAGCACGATGCGCTGGTAGCTCAGTGATTTGCGCAGCGCCGCCAGGTCCAGTTCCAGGCAGGGCACGCCGTCGATGTCCACCTCGCGCACCACCGTGCCCTGGTAGTCGCCGGCCCACGTCATGTTGGCGATATCGCCGGTGGACGCTTCGCCCAGCAGCTTTTGCATCGGCGTGATGCGCATCGGCCGCGCGCTGCCGGGCGCCAGCAGCCAGAAGTCATCGCCCGACATCAAGACCTTCAAGCCGACTTCTCCTGGCGAGCGCGCCAGCACCAGCGATTTGCCGCCCGGCTTGACCAGCACCTGGTAGCGCTTTTCCTTGTCCGGCTGGCCGCCTTTGAAGGTGCGCACCAGGGCCTCCACCTGCGACGACGCGTCGGGCAAGCGGTACATGTCGGCTTTTTTCAGGATGGTTTCCGCGTCCTGCGCGGCGGCCGAGGCCAAGGGGGCGCCTAAAGAGAGCGCAACGAGCAACCCGGCCAGCATCGATAATTTAAACATGGGACAGTGCCTCCACGACGGATTGATGGGCAGCCCTGCGGCTGATGAACCACGATGCGCCGGCCGACAGCAGTGCGACGAGCAGCACCGCGCCCGCATACATCGGCACCGACACCGCGACGGCCAGCGGATAGCCATCGGTGCGGCCCGGCGGCGGCGGCATTTGCACGCCCGCCACCAGCAGGAACAGCGCGATGCCGCCCGCCAGCGCCATGCCGGCCAGCGCGCCGCCGGTGCCCAGCGCCATGCCTTCGAGCGTAAACACGCGCATGACTTCCCTCGGGGTGGCGCCCATGGCGCGCAGGGTGCCGATTTCACGGGTGCGCTCCAGTACCGCCATCGCCAGCGTATTGGTCACCGAGAACAGCACGATCACCAGTACGATCACGCCAAGGAAGCCGAAGATGCGGTCATACAGGCTTTTCACGCTCTGGTAGAACACCGCCTGCTCCAGCCAGGTGCGGACTTCCAGTGTGGCGCCATGTTGCGCGCGCAGTTGCGCCGCCGTGGCATCGGCCAGTTCCAGGTCGTTCAGGTAGACGCTCAGCGTGCTGATTTTTTTGGTTTGCAGCAGCGTTTGCGCGGTGGACAAATCCACCATCGCCAGGCGCTTGTCGATATCGGCAATGCCGGTGCTGACCACGCCCGTCACCGTCACATCGGCGGCGCTCAAGGCGCCATTGACGGTGGTCGACATCAGCGTCAGCGCGCTGCCCGGTTGGACATTGAGGATTTTCGCCAGGCCCTTGCCGATCACGATGCCGGGGGCGCCTTTGGCATCGGCTCCCGGCGCCTGCGCATCGAGCAACTCGCCCGCTTCGCGTTTCATGAACGGGCCTTTGACGACAAATTCCTGGGTCGCATCGACACCGGTGCCGAGGAAGATTTCACTCTTGTCGCCATTGCTGATCAAGCCTGAAAACTGCAGCCGTGGCAGCACGCGCTTGACGTCGGGGCGCGCCAGCAATTGCTGCGTCACCGCTTCCGCCTGTTCCAGCCCATGTTCCAGCGGCAGATTGTCGATGCCGTCAAACTGGCCCGGCGCCGCCACCACCAGGTGGCCGGTATCGCGCGCACTGGCCTGCGCCAGCGACTGATAGGTGTACAGCGCAAAGCCGCCGCCCAGCAGCGCGGCGGCGGTGCCGGTGGCGGTGATGGCCACGGTCACCAGCGAGCGCCGGCGGTTGCGCATGGCGTTCTTCAGCGCCATCGACAGCCATTTGAATTTAGTGAACATGGCTTTCCTCTTCTGCTTCCGATTCCAGTAATACGCCGTCGGCCAAGCGCAGCGCGCGGTCGCAGTGGCGCAGCATGCGCTCGTCATGGGTGGCGACCAGGAACGTGGTGCCATGTTCGCGCGCCAGTTCGCGCATCAGGCCCACGATCTGGGCCGCCGTGACGGCGTCGAGGTTGGCGGTGGGTTCGTCGGCAATCACCAGTTGCGGGTGCTTGACGATGGCGCGGGCAATTGCCACGCGCTGGCGCTGCCCCCCGGACAACTGGTCGGGCCGGTGCCGCTCCTTGCCTTCCAGGCCGACCCGCCGCAGCGCATCGAGCACCCGGCGCCGCCGTTCGGTCGCATCGATGCCGAGCAGGTACAGCGGGAATTCCACGTTGTCATAGGCATCCATGACCGGCACCAGGTTAAAGCTCTGGAACACGAAGCCGATGCTCTGGCGCCGCAATTGGGTGCGGCGCACCTCATCCAGCGATGGCAGCGGTTCGCCGCCATACAGCAACTCGCCCTGGTCGGCGGTATCGAGCAGGCCGCACAGGTTCAGCAGCGTGCTTTTGCCGCTGCCGGAGGGGCCGGTGACGGCGGCGATTTCCCCGCGCACCACGGCCAGCTCCACATTACGCAAGGCGTGAATGGTGTTTTCACCGAGCGTAAATGACTTGCTGACGCCGCGCAGCGACATCAGTGGCTGGCTGATTGGATCAATGCGGCGGTTCACAGGCCCAGCTCCTTCAGGCG
>JAIENA010000345.1 GCA_019751755.1 Burkholderiaceae bacterium
TGTTGACGGAATCGCTGGACGTGTACGGCGCTTACTTCCGTGGCATGGAAACCGTGCCGGCGGCCCGCGTGGCGTTGGCCTATAGCCGCAGCGTGGAAGGGGCGCAGACCGGCCAGACCTATAAGGTCTGCTAAGGGGCCCCAAGTCAAGCCACATCAGTACGAATAACCCTGGCTACGCGGTGGCGCATCGTGTCGCGCGCCCCACCACATCAGGTAGGCATTGCCTTCGCCACGGGCGCGGAACCACGGCGCGTCATGGTTGATGGGGCGCACTATGGCGGGCGGTTGGATCAGCACGGCGGTGGGGTGCTCCTGGTCCGTGGTGCCGGCCACCAGTACATGTTGGCCGATGTGGTTGGCATAAGCGATGGCCAGCGCCATATTGGTCAACGAGGTGCCCGCGCCCATCTCGCCCAGCAGCGCCGGGGTGTTGAAGGTCTGCTTGAGGAAGTCGAACTCGGGAATCTCCGTGGTCAGGGTTTGCGCCAAATTGCCGATGCGGTTCGATGAATCCGGATGCGTGTTGTGGGCGTCGTGGATCACGTAGCCGATGTTGGTGTCGCGTTTGCCCGCATTGGCGGCAGCGTCTTGTAGCGTCGCTTGCCATGCCTGCACGGCGCGCGATGGCATGCCCTTGGCCGCTTCGAATTCGACCGGCGCGCGCGAGGCAGGATAGCCGATCCAGGCCAGCGGGGCGCGTTCGGTTTTGAAGCCGGGGCCGGCCAGGACCAGCAACACCATGTTCTCGTTGAGCTGGTCTTCCTTGGCGGGATAGCTGGGGGTGTCGCCGCCCATGACCCAGACGGTTTCGGTGGGGCGAGCTTGCAGGTAGTCGAGCGCGGCAGTCAGCGACGTGAAACCGGCGTTGGGGCCGCCGGCGGTGACGCGGACGTCGGGGGGCGTGTCGCGGGTCCAGAGGGTGGGGAAGTTGGGATTCCCAATATCGAAGTAACCGACGATCGAATCTTTAACGCATGTGGTTGCCGTTATGGTATCGAGTCTCTCTGGTGGAAGCGTGTATTCAACACGTATACCGGCCAGTTCGCGCCAGGTCTGTTTGCTGTCCCGTCCATGCACGTTGTAAAAGTAATCGGATGTGGAAAAATAGTTGGACCTCATCAGACGAAAGACCTGGTCTATGTATTGCTCCTGATATTCCTTGAAGGGGCGCGTACCGTTCCAGCCATTCGCTATAGAGGAAATTATTTGCAGCTTGGAGAATTTCCCCGGTTTTTCGATGACCTTCTCGTCATTCTTGTTGGGCTTGACCAACCCTAGCGTCCACAGCAATTGCCACTCCGTCGGATAATCGCGCCGCTGCAAGGGATTGAGCCACTGCAGGCCGACGACCTGGGCCATGTGCGGCGCTTTTGCTTCCAAGGGGGCGGCAACTGGTTGCGCAGGCTCGTTTCTGATGACGGGAACACTGGCGCAGGACGACAGCAGCGCCACCGAAAGTACAGCGGCGACTGTGGGCAGGATCAATAAGCGGGCCATGATTTCTCCTGGGGTTGGGAAAACGCCGGTTGAAGAGAATTGGTCATCCGTGAACCACAGACCCAGACCTGCGTACAGCAGGAATGTCAATGTTCTTACACCGGCGCGGCGGGCGGGTGTGGCAATCAGGGATTTCATTGCTGGCTACCTTCCCCATAAACGTCCGTTTTGGCGGGAGCCGGACGCTCCCTGCGGTCAGCTATGGCATCGGGCATGGTCGCGCCGTTGTTGGCGGCATGGACCCACACATGGGCTGCCATTTTTTTCATCTCTCCCTTGTCAAAGTATTCGAAAAAATCCTTGAATGGTGCTGGCGAATCCTTTAAATAGCGCCAGTCTGCGGCAACCCTTAGCTTGTGCAGCTCTTCCGCCGAGATCCGACACTCCCCCACCGCCACGTCATACGCCAGCGCGTCCTGCGCATGCTGACCATTGGTCATGATGGTCGAGTGGTCGGTGGCGTTGGCGTCGACATTGTCGGCAAGGTAAGTTGAAATTTTTTGATGGCGCCATGCCTTGTACTCGTCACTGGCCGTGTCCGGGTTATCTTCGCCATCCACCTTCGCGCCCGGCTTTACGAGTTTTTCGCGCCGGGCCTGCATGCGCAGGCGCGCATGGTCTTCATAGAGCAGCGACGATTGCGTGTCCTTATTGCCCAGCGCCGCATCGGTGGCGGCATCGGCATCCTTGGGTAATGGATGGTTGGCGGCATAGGGGCCGCCGGCCGGATTGTTCTTGTCGCGCGACTGTCCCGGCGGATCATACTTTTCATCGAATGGTTTGATGTCGCCAAAACGCAGTGACAGTGGCATGAACGGGCGTGGCAGGTCGGGCGCATCCAGCGGGATCTGCCAATCGTCGGGCGGCAGGGCGTTGATGCGCTTGTCGAACAGGTAAGTCGAGAAAATCATCACGGGCGCCATCGCCACTGTCAGGATTTGGCCCACTGCGCTCTTGCTGGCATCCAGGCCCTTGCTGATCGAATACTTGACGGATGGCGAGGGGGGAATCCAAAAGTCGTCGCTGCCCGGCTTGGGCGAGGTATGGTGGTTGTGCCAGTAGTGATATTTGCCTCGAATGCCGACGTTGAAACCCTGGGCAAACACGCGCTGGCAAAACACGCCGGCGCCATGGGTTTCCTTGATTTCCGCCTCGCTCAGGCCGCGCCAGCCGATACCCTGCACCGCCTC
>JAIENA010000338.1 GCA_019751755.1 Burkholderiaceae bacterium
CTTCGCTGGCTACAACAACGGCGCCGGCTGGGACCCGCAATAAGCCGCAATAGCCGCGCGGTCAACCCTGAGGTCAGGCGTGCAATCATGCGTTTGACCCGGTTACAAACGGTGGGGTCAGGCGTGCAATCATGCGTTTCTCCCGCCTGGGCAATCCCAATGGCCCCCGTCGCTGTGGGATCGTCCTCCAAACCAGCCTGTGCGGCGGTCCCATATGCATCAGCCATCATCCTGCGGAGCGACGCCGATCCCGGCGTCGCCCCTGCCTTCCCCCCGCCATGCCCCCTGTGGCAGGCCGCTGAACGCATCAATGCACGCCTGACCCCGCCGGGAGAAACGCATCAATGCACGCCTGCCCCCAAGGTACGCGTGTTCCCCTTTTGCGGCACTGCAATGATTGCGGCGCCATTGTTTTGTTGGTAGCGTGAGACTACCGGCTGGCGCGGGATTCGCACACGAATCATTCCGACGTAACAAATACATAAATTGGATATCAACGGCCGGCCATACCGCACTGCAACATGACGCGACTGCAAATCCGTGCCGCCCCGATACAAACCATGCAACAATGTGACCTCAACCATCAGTCCCCGCCTTGATGAAAGTCCGCTCGCTCCTTGCCTTGACCATTACCGTCGCACTGGTGCCAGTGGTGGTGTTCTTTGCCGCACCGCTGAGCCGCTTGGTGGAGGCGGAGCGCGATGCGGGAGTGCGCACCATGCAGGAAGCGGCGCGCGCCACGTCGCTGGCGGTCGATGCGCAGTGGTATGAAGTCATCGGACTGGTGCGCGCCACCAGCAATTCCAGCAAGCTTGAGAGCAACCAGATGGTGGCGTTCGGCGGCAAGGCGCGCTCGCTGGTGCAAGACCGCTCGGCGTACCTGGTGCTGTTTGACCATGAAGGCCGGCAGCTCGTCAATACATCGCTGTCGTCGGACGCCGCACTGCCGGACACGCGCAGTTTTTCAGGCCAGCGCATCGCCGCCGTGCTGGCTGGCGACCAGCCCGTGATCTCCAACCTGCTGCGGGCGCCGGGTACCGGCCGCCACGTGGTGGCGCTGGAGTTTCCCGTGCATTTGCCGGAACAGCGCCATTACGTGATCAGCTATGGCTTTGATGCGGCGCTGCTGGCGCAGGCCTTGCCGCCGCCGGCCCCGGAGCGGGCCGTGTTCCGCATTTACGACCGCGATGGCCGGCTAATGCAAAGCAACCATTTGCCGACCGGCGCCGGCGCGCTGGCCCCGGCCGCGATCGCCGACGCCATCCGTTCCAACAACACCGGCTTGATCCGCACCGGCGACGGCACGTACACGGTGCTGGCGCGCTCGGCGCTGTCGGGCTGGTGGATCGCCATGTCGGAGACCACGAACAAGGTCGACGGCACCACCGAACGCACCGTGCTGCTGTCCGGCCTGGGCCTGGCGCTGGCCCTGGCGCTGGCGATCGCCACCGCCTGGGCGCTGTCGGACCGCATCGCCAAGGCCATCGCCCAGACCAACGACGCCGCGCGCGCGATGGGCACCGGCAACGGCGGCCCGCCGCAACGCAGCGGCATTGATGAACTCGACCATCTGGAAGACAGCGTGTACCAGGCCAACCGCCTGCTGACCGAAGCCGCGCTGGAACGCGAGCGCCTGCTGGTGCAGGCGCAGCAGGCGCGCGAAGTGGCCGATGCGCAAAACCGTGCCAAGGATGAATTCCTCGCCATGCTGGGCCATGAATTACGCAATCCGATGGCTCCCATCAGCACGGCGGCGCACCTGCTGACGCTGCCGGACCTGGACCCGTCCCGGCTGCGCCACGCCGGTCAGGTGATCGGCCGCCAGGTCGAACACATGAACCGCCTGGTCAATGACTTGCTCGATGTGTCGCGCGTGACGCGCGGCCTGATTTCACTGGAGCGCAAGCCGCTGCCAATCGACGCCATCATCGCCAGCGCGCTGGAACAGGCGGCCTCGATGGTGGAGGCGGGGCGGCATGAACTGGTGGTGGACACCGGCGAGGCGCCGCTGTGGATCAGCGGCGATGCGATCCGGCTGGTGCAGGTGCTGACCAATTTACTGGTCAACGCCGTCAAATACTCGCCGCCGGCGACCCGCATCGAGGTGCGCGCCGCCAGCGAAGGCGCGACGCTGGTGCTGTCGGTGGCGGACTATGGCAGCGGCATCGAACCCGACCTGCTGCCGCGTATCTTCGAGCTGTTTTCACAGGGCGCGCGCCGTCCTGACCGCGCGGCGGGCGGACTGGGACTGGGGTTGGCATTGGTGCGGAAAATCGTCGAACTGCATGGCGGCAGCGTGAGCGCCGACAGTGAAGGGCCGGGCTGCGGCAGCTGCTTTACGATACGGCTGCCGATGTGCGCGGCGCCGTTGGGGAGGGAAACCGCCTGAAGCCTTCAGGCGGTTTCCCTGATGAGGCTTACTTCACGTTATAAAACGCGTCACGGCCTGGGTACTTGGCGGTTTCGCCCAGGTCTTCCTCGATGCGCAGCAGCTGGTTGTACTTGGCCATGCGGTCCGAACGCGACATCGAACCGGTCTTGATCTGCAGCGCGTTGGTGCCAACGGCGATATCGGCGATGGTCGAATCCTCGGTTTCGCCCGAACGGTGCGAAATCACGGCGGTGTAGCCGGCGCGCTTGGCCATCTCGATCGCGGCGAAGGTTTCGGTCAGCGTGCCGATCTGGTTGATCTTGATCAGGATCGAGTTGGCGATGC
>JAIENA010000438.1 GCA_019751755.1 Burkholderiaceae bacterium
TTCATGCAGGCGCTGTCCGGCACCAGCAAGCCGGTAGTGGCGGCGGTGACGGGCCTGGCGATCGGTATCGGCACCACCTTGCTGATGCACTGCGACCTGGTGTACGCGGCCGACAACGCCAAATTCTCGGTGCCGTTCGCGCCATTGGGCCTGTGCCCGGAATTCGGCTCCAGCGTGCTGCTGGCGCAATTCGGCGGCCATGCCCGCGCGGCCGAAAAACTGATGCTGGGCGAGCCGTTCCTGGCACCGGAAGCCTACAGCATGGGCTTGATTTCCAAACTGCTGCCGGCCGGCGAAGTGCTGGCCTATGCGCAAGCGCAAGCGGCCAAGCTGGTGGCCCTGCCGGCATCGTCGATCCGCACCACCAAGCGCCTGATGAAAGCCAACAGCGCCGACGCGCTGTCGACCGTGCTGGCCACCGAAGGCAAGCTGTTTGGCGCCATGCTGCAATCGCCGGAAGCCAAGGAAGCGTTCACGGCGTTCTTTGAAAAGCGTAAGGCGGATTTCAGTAAGTTCAACTAGGCCCTGGAAACACAATGCGCAAGTATTTCGCTGCATTCTCACTGGTGGTGGCTATCCCGGTGGCATTCGCCGGGACAGCGGAGCAGGATGCCATGTCTTCCTGTGAGCAGGTTTGGCGCTCGCAGTGCTGGTCACCATACGAACGATTGCTGGCGCAGCGGGAGTCGACGCAACACCCTGAAACTTTACTCTTTGAGTATCGTGCACTGGCAACGATGGCGCTGACGGCCGGGGATTTGCCGGACGCGCTCCGCTTGCTGATCCATGCGCGTACGCTGGCCGCAGATGCTGCCGATCCGGATATGCGTGCAGTTGCCGCCCTGCTCGACATCGATACCAGTCTGGTTTTGCTGGGCGTCGGGGACTACAGTAAATCATTAGCCACACTTGACAGCGCATTACAGCAGTTGTCCGTCCGCGAACAGTTCATAGCGAACAATCCGCGCATTCAACTGATGCGCAGTGCCATATTGATCGGTTTGGGTAACCACGCCGATGCGGAGGCATTGCTTCATAGGTTGGAGGGCACGCTCGATTTCGAAAGCATGCCACCCATGTGTGGCCTTGCTTGGCTATTTATTCCGCCGTTGAATCCGTATGAGGCAGGATTTCGTATTGCGTCCTTTTACCAGCGCACAGGCCAGCAGGCGCGCGCGCAGGGCTTGTTGAAGCTGATGGAGAAAAGTCGCACGGCGATGCAGTCGAAAGGCGAGCTGTATTTGGGTAGCTGGGCTCAGTCAGAGAATAATGATGAGTTACGGGGTTTTGATCCTTATGGCAGCACGCTTGGGCTGGCCATCTCGCGATCGCAATAACCACGCATATCCGACAAAGATGACCGTAATTCGAGGCACATGTGGTCATCGGCCTCGACGATATTAGTCTATGTTGCCCGGGTGATCGGTTTCCGAAGTCAGGGTGAACGATCGATCATATTTTGATCTTGAACGATATCTGCGCATGAATAAGTTACCGATCTATCACTTATTCTGTGAAAAATATCCTTGATGTTAAAATGTGATAGAGCTATCACAAGAGGTCCGCCATGCCTGTGCCCGCCACACCCCATACCCTCGACTCCACCGTCCAACTGGGCGAACTAGTGCGGTTGGTGCGCAAAGAACAGGGTTTAACCCAGCTCGACGTCGCTGGCCTGGCCGGCATGAGCAACCGTTTTGTCATCGACCTGGAACGTGGCAAAACAACCCTGCAAATGCAAAAAGTGCTCGATGTGCTCAGCCTGCTGGGGCTGGAAGTCGTGATCCGGAAGAAATCGTAATGGCCGCGCCAGCCGCCCTGCCGCACGCGTTGTGGGTGCATGGCCCCGATGGGCTGGTTGGCACGCTGCATCGGTCGGAACCGCTCTCGTTCAGCTACAGCGCATCCTGGCTGGCGAATCCCGCTGCATCGCGATTGCACCCTGAAATACCGTTGGCCGAAGGGCGAAGCGATACGCCGTATGTCGCCGCATTTTTTGAAAATCTGCTGCCGGAAGGCGATCAGCGGGAATTGATCAGCCTGCGCGAGCAGGTCACCACGATATTCGGCTTGCTGTCGCGCGTGGGCGGTGAAAGCGCCGGTGCCTATGTGCTGCTGCCGGAAGGCGAGTCGCCGCAAGCGCCGGTCTATCAGTCGTTGACCTGGGAGCAGGTGGATGTGCTGGTACATGCCAGCGCGGCACGCGCCGCCGAACGGGAAGCGATTGAGCAGGACGCGCAGGATATGCCGCAGCCGCGTATGTCGATTTCCGGCGCGCAGTTCAAAGTGCTGCTGTACCTGGATGCGCAAGGCCATCCGTCCCGGCCCATGGGCAATGCGCCGTCGACCCATATCCTGAAGCCCGACATTGTGCGCAATGACATCAGCGTATTCGCCTCGGCGGTCAATGAAACCATCGTCATGCGCGCAGCCGCACAGTGCGGTTTGCATACCGCGCGGGTGTCGTATCAGCCGGTGACGCGAGCCTGTTTGGTCGAGCGTTATGACCGTCTGCGCCAAGCCGATGGCTCACTGCGCCGCATCTGGCAAGCCGACTTTTGCCAGTTGCTGGGCAAGCAGTCAGACGTCAAATACGAACATGACGGCGGTCCGTCATTTGCGGACTGTTATGCCTTACTGAATATGTCGGTGCAGCCGGCGGTCGACCGTTTGCAATTACTGCGCTGGTTGTTTTTTAACCTGTGTACCGGTAATAACGATTCCCATGCAAAGAACCTGTCGATGATGGTCACGCCG
>JAIENA010000073.1 GCA_019751755.1 Burkholderiaceae bacterium
TACAGCTGCTGCATGGCGGGGTTCGGGAAACGCCAGCCGATGGTGGTGTCATAGATCGCGGCGCTGCGGCTGAAGGCGCTGTCGGCCTTGCCCATCACGAACGGCGCGCGCGTCATCGATTCGACGCCGCCCGCCAGCATCAACTGCGCCGCGCCGGACTGGATCGCGCGGGCCGCCTGGCCCACCGCATCCATGCCGGAACCGCACAGGCGGTTGACGGTGGTGCCAGGCACCTCCAATGGCAAGCCCGCCAGCAGCGCCGACATGCGCGCCACATTGCGGTTGTCCTCGCCGGCCTGGTTGGCGCAGCCATAGATCACATCATCGACCGCTTGCCAGTCCACCTGCGGATTACGGCGCATCAGTTCGCGCAGCGGGATGGCGCCAAGGTCGTCGGCGCGCAGGTCTTTCAGCGCGCCGCCATAGCGGCCGATCGGGGTGCGGATCGCGTCACAGATAAAAGCGTCTATCATGGTTGGCTCCTTAATTGCGCAGCAACGGCGCCGCCGTCACTTGTTGTAGTTGTTCAAAATCCAGGCCGTCGGCCATCTCGCGCACCACCAGTCCGCGCGCCGTCACATCGAGCACCGCCAGGTCCGTATAGATCCGGTTGACGCAGCCGATGCCGGTCACCGGATAGCTGCACTGGCCGACGATTTTCGATGCGCCGTCCTTGGTCTGGTGTTCCATCATGACGAACACCTGCTTGGCGCCGATCGCCAGGTCCATCGCGCCGCCAACCGCCGGAATCGCATCGGGCGCGCCGGTATGCCAGTTGGCCAGATCGCCGCCGGACGAAACCTGGAACGCGCCCAGCACGCAGATATCGAGGTGGCCGCCGCGCATCATCGCGAACGAATCGCTGTGGTGGAAATAAGCACCACCGGTCAGCAAGGTCACCGGCTGCTTGCCGGCGTTGATCAAGTCCTCGTCCTCCTCGCCAGCGGCCGGCGCCGGGCCCATGCCCAACAGCCCGTTTTCACTGTGCAGGAACACTTCGCGCTCGGGCGGCAGGTAATTGGCGACCCTGGTCGGCAAGCCGATGCCCAGGTTGACGTAGGCCCCCTCCTGGATATCCTGGGCCACCCGGGCCGCCATCTGTTCGCGGCTGTAGCGTTTCACGTCGGCGTTCATTGGAAGTTTCCTTTCAGATCGGATTGCACCACGCGTTGCACAAAAATGCCGGGCGTGACGATCACTTCCGGATCCAGTTCCCCCAGCGCCACCACTTGCTGCACTTGTGCAATGGTGGTTTTCGCGGCCATCGCCATGATCGGGCCGAAGTTGCGCGCGGTCTTGCGGTACACCAGGTTGCCCCAGCGGTCGCCCTTGAGCGCTTTAATCAGCGCGAAGTCGGCGTGGATCGGCGACTCCAGCACATAGTTGCGGCCGTTGATGACGCGGGTTTCCTTGCCTTGCGCCAGCAGCGTGCCGAAACCGGTCGGCGTAAAGAAGCCGCCGATGCCGGCCCCGGCGGCGCGGATGCGCTCGGCCAGGTTGCCTTGCGGCGTCAATTCCAGCTCGATCTCACCGGCGCGGTACAGCGCATCGAACACGTGCGAGTCCGACTGGCGCGGGAAGGAGCAAATGATTTTGCGCACGCGCTTGGCTTTCAGCAGCGCGGCCAGGCCGCTGTCGCCGTTGCCGGCATTGTTGTTGACGATGGTGAGGTCGCGCGCGCCGTGCGCAATCAGCGCATCGATCAGCGCCGACGGCATGCCGGCGTTGCCAAAGCCGCCAATCATCACGGTGGCGCCATCGTGGATGTCGCCGACGGCGCTTTCCAGTGAGTCAAAGGTCTTGTCGATCATGGTTCAGTCCATTCAGAGTGTTCGATTATCGCACTAATGTTTGTTTATCGCACATTCAGTGTAACGAGATCGGCGCGCCAAGGTCAAGAAAAAATCTTCTATCGGGCCCGACACTCCGGATAAAATCCCGCCATGCCTACCAAACCGACCCCAGAACTTGCCGACGCGGCAGCGCGCGAACCGACCATCGCCGAACAAATCGATGCGATGACCGATCCCAGTTTCATGACGTCGCTGGCGCGCGGCCTGGCCGTGGTGCGCGCGTTTTCCGATTCGCGCAAGCCGCAAACCATTGCCCAGATCAGCAACAAGACCGGCATTCCGCGCGCGGCCGTGCGGCGCTGCCTGTACACCTTGCAGCAGTTGGGCTATGTCGATGCCGAATTGAATAATTTCTCGCTGCGGCCGAAAGTACTGACCCTCGGGTATTCGTATTTATCGTCCACGCCGCTGACCGTATCGGCGCAACCGTGCCTGAACGCCATCAGCCGCGAACTGAATGAATCGGCCTCGCTGGCCGTGCTCGATGAAGGGGAAATCCTGTATGTGGCGCGCGCCGCCACCGCGCGCGTGATGTCCGTCGCACTCAATACCGGCAGCCGCTTGCCAGCCTATTGCACGTCGCTGGGCCGGGTGATGCTGGCGCACCTGCCACCGGGTGAACTCGATGCCTACTTTGAACAGACCCGCTTGCGGGCCATGACCGACAAGACCGTGGTCGATGAGCAGCGCTTGCGCGACCTGTTGCGCGGCGTGCGCCAGGCCGGCTACGCTGTCAATGATGAAGAACTGGAGGTGGGATTGCGCTCGATCGCCGTGCCGGTGCGGGGCGCGTCGGGCCAGGTGCTGGCGGCGCTGAATGTGGGCGTGCAGGCGGCCCGGGTGCCGGTCGAGACGCTGGAAAAGGATTTCCTGCCGGTGCTGCTGCGCGGCGCGCAGGAATTATCGGTGCTGCTGCCGT
>JAIENA010000066.1 GCA_019751755.1 Burkholderiaceae bacterium
CGGAACTGGTGATGGCGCTGGAACCAGGCGACTGGCCCACAGAACTGTGGGACGCCATCGCGGACTCCGGTTTCAGCCTGGCCAGCGCGCCGGAAGACGCGGGCGGCGCCGGTTCGGACTGGAACGACCTGTATGGGGTGGTGCGCGCCAGCGGCCGCCACGCGGTGCCCGCGCCGCTGCCCGAAGCGCTGCTGGCCAACTGGCTGCTGGGCCGCGCCGGCCTGGAAGCCCGAAGCGGTCCGGTGACCTTTGCCGCCAGCGCCGGTTTAACGCTGGCCCACGGCACCGCCTCGGGCCAGCTGGACGAGGTGCCTTGGGGCCGCCACGCCAGCCACGTGGTGGCACTGGCCGGCCGCCATGTGGTGTTGCTGCGTAACGGTGACGCGGTGTCCGTCGCGCTGGCGCTGAACATGGCGGGCGAGCCGCGCGACACGCTGAGTTTCTCCAATGCCGAAGTGCTGGCCAGCGCGCCGCTGCCGGCCAGCCTGCCGGACGATATCCTGCTACTGGGCGGCGCCATGTTGCGCGCGGCGCAAATGGCCGGCGCGCTGCAGGCGGTGCTGGACATGACGGTGCGCTACGCCGGCGAACGTTCGCAATTCGGCCGCCCGATTGCCGGCTTCCAGGCCATCCAGCACCGCCTCGCGGTCCTGGCAGAACACACCGCCGCCGCCATGGTGGCGTCCGAGGCGGCGTTTGCGGAATCCGGTGACACGCTGAACCGACTGGCCGTGATGGCCGCCAAGGTCACCGCGTCCGAGGCGGCGGGGATTGCCGCCGATACCGCCCATGCGGTACACGGCGCGATCGGCATCACGGAAGAACATGCGCTGCATTTGCTGACCCAGCGGCTGTGGGCCTGGCGCAGCGAATTCGGCTCCGCCACACACTGGGCGCAGCAAATCGGCCGCCTGGCGTGCGCCGGCGGCGCCGCACACTATTGGCCAACCATTACCCGGGACGCGGCATGAAACCATTCCTATTGTGTGAACGCGACGGCGGCGTACTGACCGTGCGCATGGACCGGGCCGAGTCGCGCAACGCGCTGACCGAGCCCCTGCAAATGCAGGAGTTTGTCGACCTGTGCCTGCAAATCAAACGTGACCGTTCAGTGAAAGTCGTGGTCTTGACCGGCAACGGCAGCGCCTTTTGCGCCGGCGGCAACGTCAAGGACATGCGCGAACGGGGCGGCATTTTTGCCGGTTCGCCTTACGAGGTGCGGGAAAGCTACCGCAACGGCATCCAGACCATACCACTGGCATTGTATGAACTGGACGTGCCGGTGATCGCCGCCGTCAATGGTCCGGCCATCGGCGCCGGGCTGGACCTGGCGTGCATGTGCGATATCCGCCTGGCGTCCGATAACGCGCTGTTTGCGGAAAGTTTTGTCCGGCTCGGCATCGTGCCGGGCGACGGCGGCGCCTGGCTGTTGCCACGCATTATCGGCATGCCGCGCGCCAGCCTGATGGCGTTTACCGGCGACACCATCGATGCGGCCAAGGCGCTGGCCTGGGACCTGGTGACGGACGTGGTGCCGGCCGAGCAATTGGAGGCCGAAGCCCAGGCACTGGCGCAACGCATTGCCACCAACCCGGCGCACGCGTTGCGGCTGACCAAGCGCTTGCTGCGCGAAGGCCAGCATATGCGCCTCGATTCACTGCTGGAGCTGTCGGCGGCGTTCCAGGCGCTGGCGCACCATACCGAAGACCACCACGAGGCGGTCAACGCGTTCCTGGCGAAGCGCCCCCCCAACTACTCGGGAAAATAACAAGGAATCCTTATGCGTAACGTCTTCCGTGAAGACCATGAAGCCTTCCGCGAGCAGGTGCGGCGCTTCATCGACAAAGAAATCGTGCCCCACCACGCGCAATGGGAACATGCGGGCATCGTACCGCGTGAATTGTGGCGCAAGGCCGGTGAACACGGCCTGCTGTGCGTGACGGTGGCCGAGGAATACGGCGGCGCCGGCGGCGATTACGGCCACTCGGCGGTGCTGATTGAAGAATTGGCGCGCGCCAACGCCACCGCCGTGGGCTTTACCACCCACTCGGAGATCGTCGCCAACTACATCGTGGCCTATGGCAGCGAAGAACAGAAACAGCGCTGGCTGCCGAAGATGGTCAGCGGCGAAATCATCGCCGTGATCGCCATGACGGAACCGGGCGCCGGCAGCGACCTGCGCTCGATCCGCACCAGCGCGCGGCGCGACGACGACGACTACGTGATTGCCGGCCAAAAGACATTTATCACCAACGGCGGCAACGCCGACCTGGCGGTGACGGTCGCCAAGATGGACCCGGCCGGTAAAAACCTGTCCCTGTTTTGCGTCGAAACCGACCGTCCCGGCTTCGGCAAGGGCAAGCTGCTGGAGAAAATCGGCCTCAAGGGCCAGGACACGTCGGAACTGTATTTCGACGACGTACGAGTTCCCGCCGCCAACCGCCTGGGCCTGGAAAACGAAGGGTTTAACTACCTGACCCACCAGTTGGCCTGGGAACGCCTGATCATCGCGCTGCGCGCGGCCGCCTCGGTGCAAGCGCTGCTGGAGGAAACCATCGCCTATACACGCGAGCGCAAGGTGTTTGGCAAACCCCTGATCGACTTCCAGAACACTCGTTTCAAGCTGGCCGAAGTCAAAGCGCAAGCGACCATGCTGCGCGCCTTTGTCGACGATTGCCTGGCGCTGGTGCTGCGCGGTGAATTGACGCCCGAGGTGGCGGCCATGGCGAAACTCAATGGTTCCGAAATGCAGGGCAAGCTGCTGGACGAACT
>JAIENA010000472.1 GCA_019751755.1 Burkholderiaceae bacterium
AGGCGTGCGTTGATGCATTCATCTATTGGAAAACCATGGGGTCAGGCATGCAATGATGCATTCCCGATTTGAATATGTCGGGCAAATACGGGCATCCGAAGATATTCAACTGATCGGATGCGCCATCAGACCTGCGCAATTCAGCCCGTACGTTGCGGCCAAAATCACGACCTTGGTATCCTATTTCTCCAGCATTGACGGGCCAAACGTGAATGAGAAATGCACGAATGCACGCCTGACCCCAACGCCAGTGATGCATTAATGCACGCCTGACCCCAGGGGTGGGAGCAGTTCGATGGGAACGGGCTTGTCGCGCTCGACCCGTAACTTGCCGGCGTCTTCAAACAATTCCGTCACCTGGATCGCGCTGCGGCGCTGCTCCGGACCGTCTTTGTTCTTGTCGGCGCCGCGCCGGTCGGGGTGGGTGAAATAGAACAGGTAGGCCCGGCCAGCGCTGACCACGACATCGGCGTGGCCGCCCTGCACCTGGTCATCGAGGCCACTGCCGCCGCCTTGCAGCAGATTGCCGTCCTGCCGTTGCCACGTCAATAAATCGTCGGAACGGTAGACACCCAAGCCCTGCCAGACGTCGGTGATCATCCACCATGCGCCCTTCCACTGGAACACCTTGGGCCCCTCCCCGGCCTGGTCGGCCACGGCGCGGCCGCGGTCGGTCCAGGTCTGCAAGTCCGGGCTGTCGGCGTACCAGATCGCCTTGCGGTCCGCTTCGTTGTTGTACCACATGCGCCAACCGCCGCCGGGCAGTCTGGCCACACTGGCGTCAATCACACTGTGCGAGCCCAGTTTCAGTTCGACCGGATGGCGCCAGTGACGCAGATCGGTGCTGGTCAGGTGGACGATATGGCGTGGATGCTTCCAGTCGGTAAAAATACCCGGCACCACCGTCAAGTACATGTGATACACACCATCGTCGCCACGCACCACCTCCGGCGCCCAGTGCGTCGCGTCCTTGCCGCCCATCGTCGCTGGCAGTTCGATCTCCGCTTCGCCCACATGCGACCAGGTCGCGCCGCCGTCGCCAGACTCCGCGATACCGATACGGGTACCGTGGACCCACGCGATGGGCGCGGTGTCGGCGGCGCGCGCGCGGCGGTTGGTGTAGTACATCCACCAGCGGCCCCGCTGCGCATTCCAGACCAGCACCGGATCGGCCGCGCCATCCATGCCGGGATCGCGGTACAACGGCTTGTTGGCGATATTGCCGGACGCGTTGCGCGCCGCGTCGGCCACCGGCGCGCCAAAGTCCGGCGTACCGTCAGCCCGCCAGCCGATCACCTGCGCGCGGGTATGCCGGTCGGCGTTCTTCAGCGGATCGCCCGCCAGGTCGCGGTAATTGCGCGCGTGATAGACCAGAATGTCGGTCTTGCCATCGGGCGTCGTCGTAAAAGTATTGTGGCCCGGGCCATATTGGCTGTTCGCCACGCTGCTGCGCAGCACTGGTTCGGCTGACTTGCGCCACGAGGCGGGGTTCAGCAAGTCGGCACCTTCATCGGCCGTCAACAACCCCAGGCAATAATTGGCATCGGTGGCCGCCGCCGAATACGTCAGGAACACGCGGCCATGGCGCACCAGCACCGCCGGCCCCTCGTTGACGTCATGCTTGACCTTTTCCCACGCATACTCAGGTTGCGTCAGCAGCACGCCCGGCTGCACGATCGACCACGGCGTGTCCATCTTGGCCAAATAGATATTGGTGCCATGGTTTTTCGCATCGGGCGCGGTCTGGGTCCACGACAGGTAGCGCTGGCCTTGCACGACAAAGGTGGTGGCGTCCAGTGAAAAGCTCTCCCAACCGGTTTTCAGCTGGCCTTTTTCCAGCCACGCCCCCTGCAACGGATTGGCGGCGCTGTTTTCCAGCACGTACAGGCGGATTTCCCACGGCGCCTCAGCCCGCCCCGCCGTAAAGTACACATACCATTTACCGTCGATATGGTGCAGTTCCGGGGCCCAGATATGGGCCCCCATGGCACCGGTGGCGTGCTTGCGCCACACCACCTGCGCCTCGGCCGTACCCAGGCCGTTCAGGCTACGCGCTCGGCGCAACTCGATGCGGTCATATTCCGGCACCGTGGCGGTGTAATAGTAATAACCGTCGCTGTGCAGGGTGACATGCGGATCGGCGCGCTGGCGCACCAGGGGGTTGGCAAAGGTGGCGACGGAATCCGGTTGCGCAAACGCCGAAGGGGCCGCGCCTTGTTGCAAGGCGCAGCCCCCGAGAGCGCCGGCCGCCAGCAGCATAGCTGCCATGGCGACCGGCCGGATCCGCCGAACGGTGTCGTGCGGGCGGTGAAACATAAGTCTCCTTGTTTAGTTTTTAATCGACACACTGAAGAAGTAGCGGCGACCGGACCACGCCAGTTCGTTCACGCGGAACAGGTCACCGGCGTCGGTGATCTGCGCCTGGTCCGTCAGGTTCTTGCCTTCCAGCGAGAACGTGACGTATTTGTTGTAGCGCCACTGGATCTTGGCATCGAGGAAGCCATTTTTTTCCATGAACACCGGGTTGCCCGACACGTCGTTGTTACCGGTGAAGAAACGGTCGCGGTAGTTGTAGGCGACGCGGGCATTGATCGGGCCCTGGTCATACCACAGCGCCACGTTGTAGCTGTTCTTGGACAGGCCCGGATACGGCAGCACGGTGCCGTCCAGCACATTCAGGCGTTCGGTGCCCGGCGCATATTTAAACGTCATGCGGGTGTAATTGACGTCGCCGCCAAAGCCACCCAGCCAACCCGGCAGGAAGGTGAACGCGGTGCGCGCGGTCAGCTCGATACCTTTGGTGGTGGCGCCCTTGCCGTTGATCG
>JAIENA010000123.1 GCA_019751755.1 Burkholderiaceae bacterium
CCATCAAAGTAGCCCGTGGTTGGAGCATGGGTGTGACCTCGTGAAAGAAATTCATGTGCAGCGACGTAGGGCGGATTAGCGGGCGCAGCCCGCGTAATCCGCCATTGCGGACGTAACAGGTGCCGCAAGCATCGCTGGATTACGCTGCTGCGCAGCTCATCCCCCCTACAGCTGCGCGGTATTATCGCGCCGGTTCGATCAGCACCAGCTTGCCGGTCTTCGGATCGCGGAACACTTCGCCGACCCGGTCATAGCCGCTGCCCGACTGCGTGATGCCGGTGGCGGGACGCTCGATCTGGCGGCCCTTGTCCACCGGTTTCGGGGCCTTGATGCCGCCCTGCGCGCCGGCGATGGCGGCAATCAGGCCGCAGGCAAACACCAGCATCACGTCGACCAAGTTGACCAGACTGGCGCGCGGGTCTTCATCGCTCTGGTCGAAGCGCGCATCGAGGCGCGAATACAGGCGCAGGCGCTTTGGGGGCGGTACCGGGGTTGCCGCCTTGCTTGCCACGGCCTTGCTTGCCGCTACATTGCTGGCCGCCAGATTGGTTGCCGCCTTCATGCCGCCAACTCCACGCTGTCGCCACCATGGCGGGCGTCCCGTTCTTCCCGCGCTTCCAGCGTTTCCAGCAATTCCTCATACCAGCGGCGGCGCAGCTTGCCGATCACTAAACCAGCGATACCGGCCACCAGGCCCAGTACCGTGGCGTCGAAAGCCACCGTGACGGCGCTGGCCAGCTTGGCCGGATCGCCCTGCCCCAGAGCGGCCAGGCCGGGTCCCAGCGGAATGATGGTGGCCATCAATCCCAGCATCGGCGGGATGCGCGACAGCAAGTCGGCGCGCTCCAGGCGACGGCGCGCGATCGCCTGCACCTGGGCCGCATTGCCGCCGGCGGCCAGTTTGGACAAGCCAACAAAGCGCTCGCCACAGGCAATGCCCGCCTCGGCCATCGCCACCGCGCAAGCAGCCAGCAGCGCCAGTAAGGCGGGGGTCAGCAACAGGCTGACACCATCGTGCAGCCAGGCGAAATTCAGGGTTTCAGTCATGCGGGTCTCCAGATCAATCAAAAGTGAAATCAGTGCGTCAGTTGCGGTTCGTTGGGATCCGGCGCCGACTGCGTAGGGCTGTTTCGCGCCTGCGAAGCCGCCATGCCGGCATCACCACCAGCGCCTGCAGCAAGTGGATGCATGGATGGCGGCTCGATACCCCCGAACCGCCCGACGGATATGAGGCCAACGCTGCCGCGCCACAGCCCCAGCCCGAACAACGCGATCCCGGCGGCCAGCGCCGCCAGTAATGTGATGACATGCACCACCGGGGCCGGCGGCGGTGGCGCCTGCTCGGTCAATTCATAGGCGCGCGGCGCGGGCGCGGGAGCGCCTTCCACTTGCGCCTCAGCCGAAGTATTGGCAGGCGCGTTTGCCGCCACAGCGGCGGACGGCGCGGCAGGCAGCGCCGCCGGCAGCATCTCGCCCCGGGCCCGGGCCAACGTCACGCCCAGCGCCTGCGCTTCCGCTTCACCCAGTTGCGGCGCCAGCCACTGCCACATCGGGTGGTCCGGCTTGGTATGGCCGCTGCCCGGCAAGCCATTGGCGGCCACCAGTCGCGCCAGTTCGCCCCCCAACTTGCGAATCGTGGCGGAATCGGTCTTCCAGTAGCCTTTTTCGGCCGCCACCATAAAGATCGCCAGCATGTGCGCTTTCACATGCGCGTTGTTGCCTTGCGCCAGGAATTGCGGCAGGCCCAGTTGGTGGGCATCGTCGAAGTAGACCGATTTCACGTCATCCCAGGCCCAGTTTTTGACCAGGTCGGGACGGGTCACTTGCCAGCCCCACAGATTTTCCAGGAATTCCTGGCCCATGGTGCGCGCGCCCGAGTAACCGTGTTCCATCAGCGGCTTGAGCCAGGCCGGATTCAGGAAGCGGCCGCGCAATTCACCGAGCAGCGCGGCGGCCAGCGGTTCCACATCGGCCTGCCCGGGTTGCGCGTGCTGCAGGATCATGGCGTCCGGCACGCGCCCGGTGCGCCCTTCCACCGCCAGCGACAGGCCGCCCAGGTAGTCAAACGCATCGTTATTGTCGAGCAGCCCATACAGGTTGCTGGCGCGCCCGTGGTAAGTGCGGGTAATGCCATCGAGCGCCACATCAAAGGCCGCATGACTGGCTTCCCCGGCGTTGTCGAGGCCATACGCATGGCCCATGCGGTTGCGGTAGGCGCGGCCGATCTCATCGCGCTCGCGCCACGCGCCGGAACGCTCGGTCAGGCGGTTGACGCCGGCGCCATAGGCCCCGGGCGCATCGCCAAACACCCGCAGCGCGGCGGCGCGGCCGGCGTCGGCCAGCGCCATGCCGGACCGGGCCAGCGCCTGCGTGCGCACCAGCCACTCGTGCGCGACACGGTTGCCGTTCACGGCCTCGCCGCCCCACGGCACGGCGGCGGCACTGCCCAGCGGCGCCAGCGCGGCCAGCAACGCTTCCTTTAACGCCGGTTCGCGTGCAGCGATGGCGCCGGCCGAGGCGGCCAGCGCCAGCCGCCCGGCGCGGTCGATCAGGCGGTTCAGGTTCGGATACAGGTCGCGGAACAGGCCGGACGTCGTCACCAGCGCATCGCGCCGTGGCGCACCCGGCACCAGGCGCACATCGGTGACGATGCCGCGCGCATTCCAAACCGGCTCGGCCCCCATCAACGCCAGCGTAAACCCCACCATCACGCCTTCGTCGCGCACCGCGTCGGAGGCCCACAGCAGCACGCCCTCGCTGCCTTCCGGTTTTTTGTCGCGCGCCATGGCTTTCACCGCCATCGCCGCGCCGAGCTGGTAACCCAGCCGGGT
>JAIENA010000086.1 GCA_019751755.1 Burkholderiaceae bacterium
GGCGCCACCACCAGGAAGCCCAGCACGTCGCCCATCCACCATGCGGTCGCCACGCCGGCAACATCGGCCGCGCCGATGGTGCCGGACACCAGCAACGTCACGGCGCCGGCCAGCGCCACCGGCACCGACGCCGCCACCGCGGCCGCTGTATACAAGTAGACCTGACGCAGCCGTCGGAAACGGAAGCCAGCGCCGCCCTCGCCAAAAATGCGCAGGACCCAGCGCGCGGCCAGCATCACCGCCACCATATTGGCCACGGCAATTACTGCCGCCGCGCACGCGCCAGTGAGCAAAATGGGGCCATGGCGCCACTGAATCATCAGGTTGGCCAGCATCGCGCCCAGCAGAACGGCGGCGTGCATGCGCGGCCCGCACAGCAGCACCGCCGCCAGGCCGAGGCCCGTCGGTAGCCAGACGGGCACGCCATTGCCCTTGGAGATGGCCAGCATCTGGCCCAGCGCGGACAGCGCCGCGTACAGCAGCGCGCAGGCCAGCACGGCGCCGAGTTGGCGCCAACGCGGCTGGCCGGACAGATTCCAGTCGCGCGGCATCATGCGGCTCAGGATCCGAGGCTGCCGAGACCCTCGGCCGCGACCCGGTAGCAGTTACGGCCTTGCTGCTTGGCCAGGTACAGTGCGCGGTCGGCCTGGCCGAGGACCATTTCGATGCTACTGCCGGGCTCCGGCAGGATCGCGCACAGGCCGGCGCTGATGCTGACGTGCTCGGCGGTCGGCGACGCCGCGTGCGGCAAGGACAGCGCCGCCACCCGGCCACAGATCCACGCGCCGTAATGTTCCAGCGCGGCCCAGTCGGAATTGGGCAGCAGCACCACGAATTCCTCGCCACCATAGCGCGCCACGATTTCCGCCGGGCGGCGGGTGCCGCTGCCAATGGCGTCGGCCACGGCTTTCAGGCAGGTGTCGCCGACCTGGTGGCCATAGTGGTCGTTATACAGTTTGAAGTGATCGACATCGATCAGCGCCACGCCCATCAAGTCGCGCTGGCGCTGGTGGCGGGCGAATTCCTCGGCGATCCGTTCATCGAAGAAGCGCCGGTTATACAACCCTGTCAGGCCGTCGCGGTTGACCTGGCCCTGCAAGCTTTGCAGCGCGGCCTGCAAGCGCAGGTGGGTGCGCACGCGCGCCTGCACCAGCGGGGCAATCAACGGCTTGGTGATAAAGTCAACGGCGCCGGCGGCCAGGCCAGCCAGTTCGCTTTCCGTGCTCGATTGCGCGGTCACGAATATCACGGGGCTGTGCGGCAAATCCGGGTCGGCGGCAATCCGGCGACACACTTCGAAGCCATCCATGTGCTGCATTTCCACGTCGAGCAGAATCAGTTGCGGACGCCGGCGGCGCGCCATGTCCAGTCCGGTGGCGCCGTCGGTGGCGAAAATCACCCGGCCCTGGTCACGCACCATGGCGGCCAGCAGCTGGATGGTCTCGGCATTGTCATCGATGATGAGGATGGTGTTGTCATCGGCCGGCGCGCTCATGAATGTTCTTTCTGCGGCAGCTCACCCAGCGCGGACAAGACCGCGGGAAAGTCGAGCCGCGCCATGGCCTGATCAATCGCGGCGGCACGGGCCGGCCCCAGTGACGCCAGCGCCGAACGCATGTGCGGATAATCGGTGACGGCGTCGATGTCGCGTCCGGCCACCAGTGTTTTCCAGCGCGCCAGCGCCGCACCATCGGCCACCGGCGCGGCGCTGGCCAGGCGCGGCTGGCAGGCCAGCCAGGCCTGCGCCGCATCGACCGATGCCTGCAATTCGCGCCGGGCCGCGCCAAACAATCGGTCGGTCGCGGCGCCCGCCTTGATTGCGGCTTCCAGCTCGCGCGCCGTGGCCGTAAATACACTGGCGCCGAGTGTGCCGATACTGCCGCGCAGTGAGTGGATCATGCTGACCGCCTGCGCCGCCCGCCCTGCGCGCCAGGCGGCCCAGGCGTCATCCAATTCGCGTGGCGCCACGCCGCACACCTTGTCCATCAGCGCCAGCAGCGCTTCGCGCTGAACGGGCTGGCTGGCGGCGGCCGTCATCAAGCGCGCCACATCAAACACCCCCGCCACAAAAACCGCTTCCATCCCTGGCAACCCGCCAGTTGTGCTATTCGTCATTCTTACTGGTTCTCCGCAATGTACCGGGACGCAATCATCATGTTTGCGATCATACTCGCATTCGCCGTGGCGGCGCGCCCCCCGTCACACCGTCGCCACAGTCACCAATCTGAGGCGCCGGCCGACGCCTCCCGTCCAAGCGGGATAAAATCGCAGAATTGATTGCATTAAAAAAGCGAACTGCCCCATGTTGACGACTTTTTCCTTATTACTGCTGTTTCAAAGCCTGGGCGAGGGGCTGGCGTATGCGTTGGGCTTGCCGGTGCCGGGGCCGGTGATCGGGATGCTGCTGTTGCTGGCGGCGCTGGCGGCGTCACCACGGCTGCTGGCGACGATGGAGGCGACCGCCAATGAATTGCTGCGCCACCTGTCGCTGCTGTTCGTGCCGGCCGGCGTCGGCATCATGGTGTCGGCCTCGGTGCTGCGCGGTCACTGGCTGGCGGTACTGGTTTCGGTGATTGCCAGCACGGTGTTGACGCTGGGCGTCACCGCGCTGGTGATGCGCGCGGCCGCGCCCAAGGAAAACAAGGAGACCCCGGATGCCTGACACCGCCCTGCCGGAATGGAACCGGATCTGGATTTACCTGGCCGCCACCCCGCTGCTGGGACTGACGCTGACGCTGTGCGCCTATGCACTGGCGCATGCGATCTACACCCGCTGCAAATTCTCGCCGCTGGCCAACCCGGTCGCCATCGCGGTGGCGCTGATCTGCGCGGTGCTGGCCGCCAGCGGCATGCCGTACCGCGATTATTTTGCCGGCGCCCAGTTCGTGCATTTCCTGCTGGGCCC
>JAIENA010000130.1 GCA_019751755.1 Burkholderiaceae bacterium
GACAAGAAAGACGAGACAACCAGGCTGGACGCCGCCGTACAGTCGGCATCCAGATTCAAGTCCGACAAACTGCTAGGTCGTCCATCTCTTCCGGCGTGGCAATGTCTTCGCAGTAGACCGCATCGGCATGGACGGCGGCGGCCAGACGCGGCAGCGTCGCCGCCATGCTGCCTTGTTCGACGATCAGGCGGCTGCCGCGCTGGCGCAGCGCGGCATCGAGCGCCGTGGCGGCACTGGCGCGAAAGGCGCGGCGCCGTTCACCAACGCGGGCAAAGCCCCAGTCAGACCAGGCCGGCGCCGGCGTCAGCCAGACCGGCAGCAGGCGATCGGCCTGCTGGCAGGCGGCCAGCAGTGCCGGATTGTCGTGCAGGCGCAGGTCGTCACGAAAGCAATAAAGTATGGTGCGCATGGTGTCAGTGCCAGGGACGGCAACGTTCAGGATGGGCGCTTTGACCACAGCGTGAGACCCGACCCCGAAAACGCTACCGATTGGTAAACTTTACTACTTATGAGTAACATGCGCAAGTCGGGGTTCAGAAGTAGCGCACCCAGGCCTGGCGTGAGGTCCGCTTAAAGTTGGCAAACATTTTGCATGGCACATACAGCACCGGTATCAGCAAGAGCGCGCAGAGCCAGATCGGCCACACCGCATCCACACCCCAACGCGCGCCATGGTTCGCCCCCAACATGGCCACCAGCGCGCGCTGCAGGATCAGCAACACAAACAGATGCAGCAGGTAATAGAACATCGGTGCGCCGCCGAACGTGGCGCAGGCCCGGGTCAGCCGATTGTCCATCGGCTCGATCCACGCCGCCACCAGCGCCCCCACACCGAGCGTCAGCAAGAGGAAATCAAGCGACGGCGGATACTTGGTGAAATTCAGGAAAGACATCGCCGTGTGGACCAGGTCCGGCCCCGCCACCCATGGCAGTTGCTCGCCATAGAGATTGAAGCCGCGCAGCACCGCCAGCAACAGCAAGGCGCCGGCGCCAACCGCGCGCAGCAGTCGGCGCCGCCGTGCCGGCGCCATGCCGGCGGCATACAACGGACCGGCCGCATACCCCACCAGGATCACCCCGATCCACGGTAGCAACGGATAGCTGACCTTCAGTTTGACGGCGCCATCGGCGATCAGATAGCCACGGTGCAGCAGCACGGTCCAGACCTGAAAGGCCACCGTGCCCGGCTCAAAGTGCATCCATGTCAGGGCATTGTGCCCGGCAATGATCAGCAGACCGACCGCGCCCAGTAACTTGAGCGGCAGTCGATGCACCAGGCCCAGGAACACCATGGCCAGTCCGATCACCCAGATCACCTGCAAGTACATGATCGCGGGCGGGAACACCCCGGCCCAGGCAAAATTGACGACCAAGATCTCCAGCACGACCAGCAGCAGGCCGCGCTTGACGAGGAAGCCGGTGGCGTCGCGCGGCCCCGCTGCGGGGTGGGCGTACAACCAGGCCGACAGACCGGTCAGGAAGACGAACAGCGGCGCGCAAAAATGCGCCGCCGTGCGGGTGAAGAACAGCGCCGGCTCGGTACTGTCGAGCGTCATGGGATCGCTGACTTGCCGGTGCAGATAGATCGTCTCCCGCACATGGTCGATCAGCATGATCAGCATCACCAGTCCGCGCAGCACGTCAATCACGGCAATCCGTGATCGCAGCGTCGGCGGCGCCATACTGCCGGTGGCCCCCGCCGGCGTTCGGGCCCAACCGCTGGCGCGGTCAATATTGTGTCGGTCCATGCTGCGCTTTCTGTGGCGTGGGAAGGTTTTATAAGGTCAGGTTCAGCGCGATATGGGCCGAACGTCCTGGCCCCGAGGAGAACATCGCTTGCGGATTGTTGGCCGGCCAGAAGAAGTTGTCATACCAGACATAGGCATATTTGCGATCAGCAAGGTTCTTGACCTGGACATCCACACTGAGGCGGGGCGACACCACGTAGCGCAGATTGGCATCGAACAAGACAAACGCACCGTATTTGCCCAGCGCATTCGGACTGTCGATGAAATAGTCGCCTTGCGCGCGCCCCTGCACGCCGACCCGCAGGGCCTGTGTCGGGCGATACTCAAGACCGGCATTACTGATGTAACGCGGGGTCGAAAACACCTCTTTGCCGGCCAGCGACGCGCCGCCACCGGTGAAGGCGCGCACCACCTCGGCTTTCTGCAGCGAGTGCGAGACCCACAGGTCGAGCTGGTCGGTGACCCGGTCCCGGAGCTGGATATCGAGGCCCTGGCGCCGGGTTTCACCGAGACCGACGGTGGTGCCGGTGGACGGCATATTGGCCACTTCGCCGGTGGCATCCTGCTGCCACAACGCCAGGCGCACATCGGTGCGCGGCGCCGGCTTGAATTTGACACCGAGTTCCTTGCCGGTGTTGGTCGACGGTGCGAACGTGGGCTGGCCCGCGAACAGATAGGCCGGACTGCCCGAGCCGGTCAAGATCTGGAACGTCTTGCCCCAGTTGGCATACAGGCTGATGCTCTCGAACGGGCTGTACACCATACTCAGCTTGGGCTGCTTGATCCAGCCGGCATCCTGCAGCGCCGCCGTGGCGCCCGTGGTCTGGTTGGTGGTCCGCCCCGAGAACTGGTCCACCCTCAAGGCCGGAATCACTTTCAACGTGGGGCTGGGGCGCAAGATCGCCTGCACATAGGCGCCGGTATTGTCGAGCGTATAGCGGTCGTTGTTCTGCACCAGCGCCGGCGTCTCAAAGTTGGTCGGCAGCGCATAATTAAAGCGGTAGCGCCGATAACGGTTATCTTGCTGCTCATGGTTGGCGCCAAGGTCGAGCGTGATCCGGTCGTCCAGACGCCAGGTCAGATTGGCCAACACGCCCAGTTGGTCTTCGTCCCACTGGCGACGCTGGCGCGGCGCGGTGCCGACCGGATTGCTGGTGAAGGTAATCCGACGGTCATCGGTATAGTTGTTGAAGTAGA
>JAIENA010000140.1 GCA_019751755.1 Burkholderiaceae bacterium
CGCTATATCTAACCGGTCCCGTCGCTGCGGCATACCCTTCAAAAGTGTCTATGACACCAGCAAAGCGAAGGGATAGCGATCATGAACGAGTCAGAAGATTTTTCGTCGCTCAAGGATCGGGCCAAAAAGAAGCTCGAAAGGGATATGGGGCCGTTGCTCATGACGGCCCTGCACGACCCGCGCACCGTCGAAATCATGCTCAATGCCGACGGCAAGCTATGGCAGGAGCGACTGGGCGAGCCTATGCGGTGTATAGGCTCGCTGCGCGCGGCGCAGGCCGAGGCGATCATCAAGACCGTCGCAGGTTATCACGGCAAGGAAGTCACGCGCGGCAAGCCATTCCTCGAAGGTGAACTTCCGCTGGACGGGTCGCGCTTCGCGGGGCAACTGCCGCCCATCGTCCCCAGCCCCACTTTCGCCATCCGCAAGCGCGCACTTGCGGTATTCGCGCTGGAACAATACGTCGATGAAGGAATCATGTCGTCGGCGCATTGCGACGTCATCCTGGCGGCGGTGGCGGCACACCGCAACATCCTCGTGGTTGGTGGCACTGGCTCGGGGAAAACCACCCTAGTCAACGCCATCATCAACCAGATGGTCATATCGACGCCAACGGAACGGATTTTCATTATCGAAGACACTGGCGAAATCCAGTGTGCCGCTGAAAATTTCGTCCAGTACCACACCTCCGCCGACGTCAGCATGACGCATTTGCTGCGAACCACCCTGCGCATGCGCCCGGACCGCATTCTTGTCGGCGAAGTGCGCGGGCCAGAAGCACTTGATTTGCTGGACGCCTGGAATACCGGTCATGAGGGCGGCGCCGCCACCCTGCATGCCAACAATCCAGCCGCCGGCTTGACCCGCCTGAAATCCCTCATCACCAGAAACGAAGCTGCCCCGACCGACATTGAATCCTTGATTGGCGAGGTGGTGCATTTGGTCGTCCATATTGCCCGCTCTCCATCTGGCCGCGAAGTCCCAGGGGTGCTGGAAGTCTGTGGATACAAGGATGGCAGGTATTTAACCAATCAACTTTGAGGAGTATCCAATGGTTACCATTCCACAACGCATAAACGTGAATCGCCACGTCATGCCTCTGCTCACTGCCATCATCCTGCTGCTGGTGATGCTCACGCCTCACAGCGCATGGGCCGCCGTCGGCGCCGGTGGCTCGTTGCCATACGAGACCTGGCTGACGTCCTTGCGCAATTCCGTCACTGGACCCGTGGCATTTTCCCTCTCGATTATCGGGATCATTATTTCCGGCGGCATCTTGATTTTCGGCGGTGACCTCAATGGTTTCTTCCGCACCATGATATTCGTCGTGCTGGTGATGGCTCTTCTGGTTGGTGCACAAAACCTGATGAGCGGCCTGTTCACCCGTGGCGCGGAAATCAGCGCAATCGAGCCGGTCGGTGCGGAACGTCTTTGCACCGTCATACGACTGCCGTCCCATCTGGCTGCTTAGTCATGGCCTTGCGAAAAATTCCAATCCGCCGCGCAGGCAACAGGGACAACCTGTTCCTGGGCGGCGACCGCGAACTGGTCATGTTTGCGGGACTGTTGGCCTTCGCGCTGATCTTCACCGCCCAGGAATTCCGCGCCACGGCGTACGGCTTGCTGCTGTGGTTTAGCGCGCTGTACGGCTGCCGCGTGATGGCCAAGTACGACCCGAAGATGCGCCCGGTCTATCTGCGGCATCGCCGGTACAAACGGCGGTACCCGCCGCGCAGCACGCCATTCCGCAAGAACTCTCGTAGCCAGGGGAGGATTTACAAATGATCAATACTCTTGCTTTCGGCATCTCCGCGCTGGGCAGCGCCATGCTGGCGACGCTCTACGCCCGGATACGCCAGGTGCAGGCGCCATCGCGCCTGAAACCCCATCGGCCTGGCGATGCCGGTCTGGCCGACCTGCTGATCTATGCGGCACTGGTTGATGATGGCGTCGTCGTCGGAAAGAACGGCTCATTCCTGGCGGCCTGGCTGTATCGGGGCGAGGACAACGCCAGCAGGACGGATCAGGAACGGGAAGTGATTTCGTCCCGCATCAATCAGGCGCTGGCCGGTTTGGGGAATGGCTGGATGATGCACGTCGATGCGGTGCGCCGTCCGGCGCCGTCCTATCTGTCGCCGGAACACTCGCACTTTCCCGATCCGGTATCGGCTGCAATCGACGAAGAACGACGGCGCCTTTTCGAAAACCTGGGCACAGTCTACGAAGGATATTTCGTACTGACCCTGACATATTTCCCGCCAATGCTGGTGCAAAGCCGCATCGTGGAAATGATGTTTGACGACGAGGCCCAGGCACCGGATCACAAAGCACGCACCTACAACCTGATCGACCATTTCAAACGGGAGTGCCAGAATATCGAGTCCAAGCTTTCTGCAACGCTGACCCTCGAACGCCTGAACGGTCAGCGCATTCAGAACGAGGACGGTTCGACCGCCACGCACGACAATTTTTTGCGCTGGCTGCAATTCTGCGTTACCGGGCTGAATCATCCGGTGCAACTTCCCAGTAATCCCATGTACCTCGACGTCCTGCTGGGCGGACAGGAACTGGAATCCGGTGTCGTGCCGAAAATTGGCGACAAGTTCATCCAGATTGTCGCCATCGACGGATTTCCACTCGAATCATCACCCGGCATGCTCACCATTCTGGGCGAACTGCCATGCGAGTACCGCTGGTCGTCACGCTTCATTTTCCTCGACACGCATCAGGCAGTCTGCCATCTGGACAAGTTCCGCAAGAAATGGCGGCAAAAAATACGTGGATTCTTCGACCAGGTCTTCAACACCCATACCGGCCCGATCGATCAGGATGCGGTTGCCATGGTCGCGGACGCGGAACTGGCGATAGCCGAGGTCAATAGCGGGATGGTGGCGCAGGGCTACTACACCAGTGTCGTCGTGCTGCTGGACGAAGACCGCGAACGGATCGA
>JAIENA010000084.1 GCA_019751755.1 Burkholderiaceae bacterium
GCCTTCAGCCGCAGCGCCGCGATCTATGACACCACCATCGGCTGGCGTTTCCCGAACCCCGCCATGCAGCAGCTGTATGGCACCGACGCGATGCCGGAAACGGCGGAAAACGTGGCGCTCGATTACGCCATCAGCCGTGCCGACCAGGATGCGTTTGCCTTGCGCAGCCAGCAGCGCACCGCCCGCGCCCAGCGCGACGGCTTGTTTGATGACGAAATCGTGGCGGTGTCGCTGCCGCAAAAGAAGGGCGATCCGGTACTGTTTGCGCAGGACGAGCACCCGCGCGCGACCACGTCGGAGACGCTGGCCAGGCTCAAAGGTGTGGTGCATGCGGGCGGCAGCGTTACGGCGGGCAACGCGTCGGGCGTCAATGACGGCGCCTGCGCGCTGCTGCTGGCCAGTGCCGACGCGGTGCGGCAGTATGGCTTGACGCCGCGCGCCCGTGTGCTGGGCATGGCGGCGGCCGGCGTGGCGCCGCGCGTGATGGGGATTGGTCCGGTGCCGGCGGTGCAAAAGCTGCTGCGCCAGCTCACTATGACGCTGGACCAGTTCGACCTGATCGAATTGAACGAGGCGTTCGCGTCGCAGGGGCTGGCCGTGCTGCGCGGCCTGGGGCTGGCCGACGACGATGCGCGCGTCAACCCGCAGGGCGGCGCCATCGCGCTGGGTCACCCGCTGGGCATGAGCGGTGCGCGCCTGGTGACCACCGCGATGCGCCAGTTGCAGCGCGGCGGCGGCCGCTATGCGCTGTGCACCATGTGCGTCGGCGTGGGGCAGGGCATCGCGATCGCCATCGAGCGGGTGGGGTGACAGCAAGGGCGGCGGTGGCTCGGGCGGGCATCCGGCAGTGTTTGCCGCCGGTTGCCCGCCGCTTACCCGTCGGATGCGCGTGGTATTAGGAGACCAGCGCCAGCAAGTCCACCACCGCCAGGCCCGCCAGGTCCTGCTCGGTATTGCCGGCAAATGCCGCCCGGCTCGGCGTGCCCTGTTTCAGCCAGGTACGCACCGCCGCCTTGACGGCGTCTTGCGTGCAGTGCAGCACGCCGTGGCGGAAGCGGCGCCGCACGTCCATCCCGATGCCGCGCCGGTGCAGGGTCCAGGCCGCCAGTACCGCGTCGTACGGTGAATCCGGACGGTCCAGTCCCCGTACCACGCAAATGATGGCTTCCTCGATTTGTTCCTGGGTGAACTCGGTGTCGAGCACCTTGTCGATCGCGGTGTGGAAATCCGCGTAGGTGGCGGCCAGGCGGGGATCGCGGTACGACATCATGGAAAACACCCCGGCATTGCCGGCATAACCGGCCGAACCGCCATAGGCGCCACCTTGTTCGCGCAGCGCCTGGTGCAACACCAGGTGCGTCAGCAACTCCGCCGCCACCGCCAGCGCGGGGGCGTCGGCATGGGCCTGGCGCGGCGCCGGCCAGGCGATGCTGCAGTGATTGACCTGGCCCGGCGCATACAGGGCGGCATTGGCCAGCGGCGCCGTGCCTGACTCGGCTGCAGCCGTGGCCGCTGCCAGGTCCGCCGCCGGCGCGGCGCTGGCTGCAACGTGTCCGGCGCTGTGGGCCGGCAGCCGGATCGCCGCCGCCAGCGCGTCGGCGTCGCTGCCGGCGCCGGCGCACAGCACCGTGACCGGGCCGGCGACAATGCGTTCATGCAGCGCCGCCAGGCGCTGGGCAATCGTGGCCACACCTTCCGGTGTGTGCGCCATGCGCTGTAATTCGGCCATAAAGGGCAGCACCGAGGTGCCGCTGGCGACGTCTTCGATATGGCGCAGCGCCGACAGTGGCGCGGCGGCCGTCAGCGCGGCATAGCGGTTGCCCGATTGGGCCAGGCTGTTGATGCGGTTGCGCACCATGCGCTCGACCAGGAAGGCGATCCGCTCATGCTCATCGAAGCGCGGGCTGGCAATGTGCGACGCCAGCACGTCGCCCATGTTCTGGTGCTCTTCGCGCAAGCCGCTGGCGGCAAAACTGACATCGAGCAGCATCGAGCCGTCTTCGCGCATGATGGCGTCGAAATTGACGCCGAAGGTGGCTGCCATACGCTGGCGCCACGCGCCGGCTTCCTCGTAATTCATGCCGGCCACGCCAAGGTCGCGCCGCAAGTCGGTATACAACTGCAGCCAGGGCCAGTCGGCGGCCGGCATCTGCGACACATCGTAATGCACGCGCGCATAGGAAATGCCGTTCGACGCGATAGCGAAGCGGTAGGCGCCGTCGATCGGCGCCGGGATCTCCGGCAGCAGGCGCGGTTCATTGCCGACGTCGCGCGGCAGGATGCGCGGCAGCACGGCGTTGTCGACCACGCGCCGCTGGTGGGCGTCGAGCGCGGCGGCGTCGTCCAGGATGCGGCTGCGCTCAGTATCGCTCAACGCTGCCTGGCGCGCCGCCAGCGCCGCTTCTTCGCGCGCCGCGCGCTCCGTGAAGTAGGCGGGATCGGGCACCACCGTGACATCCAGGCGCGCCGGAGAGTCGAGCAGGGTGCGCACTAGGCCTTTGAAGAAATCCGGATCGGCGATGTCGCGTTCGAGCCGGGCCAGCACCGCATCGCTGTCGAACGCGCTGACCACATCGCCGCCGCGCATCGCGACCGGCAGCGCGTGCAGCATGCGGCTCAAGACATTGGGCATGCGGCCGCTGGCCGTGTCGCGCTGGCCGTAGCGGATGTCGCGCAGCGCGGCTGACAGCATGTCGTGCGGCACGCCATGGCTGGCGGCATATTGCAGTGCTTCCCACATGCGGGCGCGGGCGGCGCCCAACTGGTCTTCGGTCAAGCCTTCCATGCCGACATGGAACAGCATCTGGCGCGCGCTGGGGTCATGCCCGTTCAGGCGCGACGGGCGGCCGAAGCCGGCCGACTCCATGGCCTTTTTCAGCGGTGCCGAGGCGTCGCCCAGCAAACCCGCCGACAGCAGGTTGGCGTGGTAATGGACAAAGGCGTCGGCCGATTCGCCCATCAGCCAGGTCAGCTGGAAGCCATATTC
>JAIENA010000008.1 GCA_019751755.1 Burkholderiaceae bacterium
TGTCGGCCTTGCCGCCATCGCCGAAGGGCTGGCGCGCGGCATCCTTGTCACGCAGCGTAAAGGAATCGGGAACGCGCAGCAGATCGCGGGCTTTCATGGGCATCTTTCAGACAGTGTCGATGCCGACAGCCTAGCAGATGTCAGCGCCTCAGCGGCGCTGTGGATAACGCGACGCCGCCACTTCGCGCACGGCGGCCAGCATGGTTTCCGCACCGGGCGACAGGCGGTGGCGCTGGCGCGTGATGATGCCGTACATATCCATGCGCAAGCCCAGTTCGAACGGCAGCACCACCAGCAAGCCCGTGTCGAGGTAAGGGCGCACCAGTTCTTCCGGTGTGGCGGCCACCATGCGGCTACCGATCAGCAGCGAGGTCAGGACCGGCAGCGCCAGCGTTTCCACGGTTTCCACCGGCGGCTCCAGTCCGGCCGACAGGAACAGCGTGGTCAGGCGGTCGCGCAAGATGCTGCCGGCCGGCGGCAACACCCACGGCGTGGCGGCCAGGTCGGCCAGCGTCAGGTCGGCGCGTCCCGCCAGCGGGTGGCCGGCGCCGGCAATCAGGCTGTGCGGCTCGTCCGTCAGCGGTTCAAAGTGCAATTCATTGGCCAGCGTGCTGTCCAGGATGCGACCGATCACCATATCCAGTTCACCCGCGCGCAGCCGCTCGGTCAGCAATTTGCTGGTGTCGACGGTGACTGAGACCTGCAGCTTCGCATGACGCTGTTTGACCAGTTTGACGGCGTCGGCCACCAGCCCGGCCGACGGCGTCAGCACGGTGCCGATCGTCACCCGGCCACTGAGGCCGGACAATAATTCCATCACTTCCTGGTGCGCCGAATCCATTTCCGCCAATGCCGCACCGGCGCGGCGGATCATCACTTCGCCATACCAGGTCGGCACCACGCCGCGCGGCAGGCGCTCGAACAATTGCACATTGAGCGCATGCTCAAGCTCGGCCAGCAATTTGGAGGCCGCCGGCTGCGTCAGGTTGGCCGCCTGCGCCGCATGCAGGATCGAACCATGCTTGCCCAACTCCACCAGCAACACCAGGTGGCGGGTTTTCAGGTGGGATCGGACAAAGCGGTCGGCGCGGGGATCGGACATCGGATGGCAGGGAGGTTGTTTCAAATGGCGGGAGCGGCAACAAAGCTCCAGGCGTTTGAAGCGGGCTCCGATTTATTCATGATAGAGAGCGGTGCGCCCACCGTCAATCAGGATGTCCGTGGCGTTGATGAAGCGCGCCTCGTCGCTGGCCAGGAACAAGGCCGTATACGCCACCTCTTGCGGCTCGCCGATCCGCTTGCTCGGCAGGATCGCGGTCTGGCGCGCTTCCTCGGCCGCCGGATCGGGGGCTTCATTGATCCACTTGCGGGTGTTCTCGGTCATGATCAAGCCGGGTGAAATCGAATTCACGCGGATACCGCGCGCCGCATATTCAATCCCCAGCGACTTCGTCAGTCCCAGCAGCGCATGCTTGGCCACCGGATACGGGAAGCAGCCCGGGATGATCTTGTGGCCATGCACCGACGCGATATTGACCACGCTGCCCGCGCCCTGCGCCAGCATGTGCGGCAAGGCCGCCTGCGTCACGTTCCACGCGCCATCGAGATCGACATTGAAGCAGCGCTGCCACTGTTCGCGCGACAGCGCCAGCGGGTCGGCAAACACGTTGATACCGGCGTTGTTGATGACGATATCGAGCCGGCCAAAGCGCGCCACGGCTTGCGCCACCAGCGACTGCATCTGTTGCGGGTCCGCCACGTCGCCCTGTACGAACAGCGAACGCTCCGGGTCCATCGACGCACGCATGGCGGCCGCCACCTCGTCGTCGGCATGGCTGTTGTACACCACATAGGCGCCTTCTTCGACGAACAGTCTGGCGACCGCGGCACCAATGCCCTGGGTCGAGCCGGTGACAATCGCCACTTTATCTTTAATACGGTTTACCACGTTTTCTCCTGATTATGGTTGAGCGCGCAGCGAACAGTCATTGAACGCCGCATCCGGCAGTCCATGCGCGCCATCGCTATCGAGTTGGTACAAGCCGCCCGCCACGCCCGGATGCGGCATGGCGCCCACCAGCAAGTGCTCGCTCCGCAGCCCGCCAAACGCGGGCCGGGTCGGATAGGGCGCGGGCAAGGCAATGCTGCGCAGCAGGCGGCCATCGGCCGCATAGCGCACCACCTTGCCGGCGCCAAAATGCGCGCTCCACAGGCAACCGTCGGCATCGACCACGGCGCCGCGCGGCTGTGCGTAAGGCACCTCCGCAAACAGGCGGATGTTGGCCACTTTCGCGGCGTGCGCGTCGTAATCACACTGCATGATGCGGTGCGTGGCGGCGTCGCTGAAATACAGGGTACGGCCATCGGGGCTGACGGCGATACTGTGCGCCAGCGCGGCCGCCGGCAACGCCAGGCGGCGCAAGCCATGCGCCATCGAATACTGGTAATAGCTGCCGATCTGGCGCGCTTCCGGCGTCACATTGCAGGTGCCGAACACGAAATGGCCGGTGCGGTCGGTGGCGCCATCGCTGATGCCGGTGCGCGGTTCGGCCGGATCGACCGCCACCCCCGGTTGCGGCGGACGCCGTCCCAGCCCCGGCGCGGGCGGCGTGGCGCGCTCGGCGAAACACAGCCACTTGGCTTGCGCCAGCAGCACGCGTCCTGAAGCGCAAAAAGCCAGTGCCGCCGCGCGGTCCGGCAAGCGCATCCGCACCGGCTTGGAGAGTGCCTCGCCGAGCGGGTCCGGCCAGGCATAGAGCGATGCGCTGTCCGGATCGGACCACCACCACTGGCCATCGTGCCAGCGCAAGCTGTCAACGTGGCCGGACGCCAGCAGGGTCACGGGGCCCGTGGCGTTGTCGCCACGGTCACCACCTACGGCAGCCTCGCGCGCGGACAGCGCCATGACTACACCTGTTCGCGCCAGGCGCGCACGAACGCGCGCGCATTGTCGCCCACGGTCGCCGCGCTCATGCCCGGCTTGTACAGCGCGGA
>JAIENA010000464.1 GCA_019751755.1 Burkholderiaceae bacterium
TGGCCAAACGTCCCTTTATTGCACTGGGCATGTGGATCTGGACGGCGCTGTTTTTCCCGAATGCGTGGATGTATGGCCTCGGCACTGTCATACGCTACAACATGATCTTCGCCGGCATCGCCATGGTCGGCTATCTGATGCTCAAGGATAAGCCCAAAACCAATTGGGGTGCGATTGGCGTCCTGGTGACGCTGTTCTTTTTCTGGACCTGTATTTCCAGCTTGTTGGGGAGCGGCAACCCCACGTCGATTTCAGAACGCTGGTTTTACCTGCTGAAGATCCTGCTGCTGTTTTACTTCATCATCTTAATCATCACCAAAAAACTCCATATCGATTTCTTCCTGTGGTGCGTGGTGTTTTCCGTGGGTTTTTTTGCCGCGCTGGAAGCATTGAAATTCATCGGCACGGGCGGCGGCCACCAGATTGTCGGCTTGTCGGGCCACGTGCTGGGCGACCGCAACGAACTGGCGGTGGCATTCGTGATGCTGTTGCCGATCTGTTATTACTTGCTGGTGGAATATGGACGGCGCAGCAATATCCTCAGGCTGGGCCTGCTGGGTTTGTGCGGATTGACGGTCCTGTCGATCATTGGCACGCAGTCGCGCGGTGGCATGATTGCATTAACCAGTCTGTTCCTTTACATGTTCGTCAAGAGCGATCGCAAATTGACGCTGCTGGTGCTGGTCGCCATTCTGGTCTTCGTGGCGTCGCAGTTTATCAGTGCGGAATGGGCGCAGCGCATGGATACCATTGGCGCTGCGGATAAGGATGAGTCTTTCATGGGGCGGGTGGTGGCATGGAAGTTGAGTTTTATCGTCGCGGTACAAAATCCGGTGTTCGGCGGCGGCTTCAAGGTCATCGAGTATTGGCCCAACTGGGTGGAACTTAGCAGTCAATTTGATTCCTTCCCGTTCTTTACCACCGGCACGGCACGGCCGGACCCCAAAGGGGCGCATGCGGCGCACAGTATTTATTTTCAGCTGCTGGGCGAGCACGGCTTCGGTGGCCTGGCGATTTATCTGTCGTTCATTGTGGTGGCGTTCCGCAAGGCCGGCAAGATTGCCCGCGTTGCCCGCAAGCATGCCAGCTTGGACTGGATCGCCACGCTGGCCACGATGCTGCAATTGTGCCTGTTCGGTTTTTGCCTCGGCGCTGCGGCCCTGAGCTTCGCGTATTTTGATTTGACCTTTGCCATTCTCGCCATCATCCAGGTGCTGGACTCGCGCATCCTGCCGGCGCAACTGGCGCTGTTGGAGCGCGCCCAGTCCGATGATGCGCCGGTGCCGACCAGGATGACGTCCGCGCGATGAACCTGAATGTCTTGAAGGGGCTGCTGATCCTGTTTGTGGTCTTTGACCACAATGATTTTGCACGCAGTGTCAGTGTGGTTGGGGATTTCCTGAGAGGCATGTCTTTTCATGTGGTGGGGTTTCTGGCGATTCCTTTTCTGCGCGAAGCCATGCAACCGCTTTCCCGCCGTTCCCTGGCCTATATGGTGCGGCTGTACTACCCGTTCCTGCTACTGAGCCTGGCCATGGGCCTGGTGGTGACCGTCACGACGGCGGCGCCGCTCACGGAACGCCTGCACGTCATGGCGTTGGCTTTATATAACGGCAATTTTTATACACTGAAAGCCGCCGCGAATATGGGATTGCTGTGGTATTTGCCCTCCTTTATCGCATTGGTGTGGTTGTACGGCGTGTTTGAAGCACAGGGCCGTCATGGCAAGGCCGGGTTGATCGGCTTGCTGGTGTTGTTGCACGGCGTGCTCGGGGCGTGGGCTGCCCGCTGCCAGGATTACATCCCGCTGGGTCTGTTTCCTGCCCTGTATGCGATGCCCCTGTGCTACCTGGTGGTGCAGTTGCATCGGCGCGTGTACGAACGCCTGCCAGTCCAGCTTGCCGTGGCACTGGCGGCGCTCTGTTTTGCACTGGTCAAAGGGCTGCAGATGCACTGGGGCCTGCATTTCGAACTCGGTGCGATGGAAGTGGCCGGCTATGACGCGGTGCATCAGATGCTGGTCAATGACCTCGAGGGTGTGACGGGCGCCTTGCTGCTTTTCCAGGTGTCGCGCCTGCGCCTCGGCAAGGTGGTGGCGGCGTTTGGCGAAGTGAGTCTGCAAGCGTACCTGATGCATGCGTTTATCGCGCTGGCGGTGGCGAAAGTGCTGATCCACGGCCATCTGCTTGAGCAACCAGTGCTGCGCTTGGCGGCGTCGTTCCTGCTCACGGCCGGGTTGACACTGATGGCCGCGCGCTGGCTGATGGCGTCGCCGTTGAAGCGCTGGCTGTTTCCCCGTGATCGGGCGGAATTATTCGGGCGGCAGGTTGCAATGAAAAGGGCGTGACACCGGAATGTCACGCCCTGACGCTGAGACGGCGGGACGCCGGTTAGCGTGGCACGATATTGAATTCAGGCCCCGTGCTGTAGTCTGGTTTGACGGCACGGCTGAAGAATTGTTTCCATGCGGCCGCCCCACCGGGGTTGGCGCCCACGCTATAGGCCAGCGCCGGCTGCATGGCCGACGGATAGCCTTGCGGATCGTCGGCATAGCCGGACATCTGCCCCACTTTCATGCCCAGCGAGGTGGCCATTGGGGTCGAGTTGCACGCCTGGGTCAGATTGGCCGCGGCGACGCTGTTGGTGTACGCCTGGCCGATCGTCGTGTAGAGCGGTGACGTGCTGCTGTCCCGTACTTTCAGGTTGTAGATGCTGCCCAAGATCCAGCAATAGCCGGTCCCGGTCATGCGCTCGACCGGGAATTTGGTTTTCCAGGTCAGCAATGGCGCAGCCTTGCTGTAACCGAGCTCGACCGTTAATCCCACCGCGGCGGTGAAGTAATCGTCCTGCCACGGCGCCAAACCGGTATTGTTGTTGTAGACAATCGCATAGCCATTGATCAGCACGCCCAATTTGTTGGCATCCGGATTGTTGCTGTAATTCGCGTGATACCAGTCGATGTTGTGGTTCAGGATGGTATTGAAGTTGGCTTTTTGCGGGTCTGCGTCGGGGGTGATGTA
>JAIENA010000209.1 GCA_019751755.1 Burkholderiaceae bacterium
TGGTTCGAAGACGGCAAACTGAACGTGTCGTACAACTGCCTGGACCGCAACCTGCAAAACGGTAATGCCGACAAGGTCGCCATCATCTTTGAAGCGGACGACGGCGCCGTGACCAAGGTCACTTACCAGCAATTGCACGAAAAAGTCTGCAAATTCGCCAACGGCCTGAAATCGCGCGGCATCAAGAAGGGCGACCGCGTGATCATCTACATGTCGATGTCGGTCGAAGGCGTGGCGGCAATGCAGGCTTGCGCCCGTATCGGCGCGACCCACTCGGTGGTGTTCGGCGGCTTCTCCGCCAAGTCGCTGCAAGAGCGCATCATCGACGCGGGCGCCGTGGCTGTCATCACCGCCGACGAGCAGCTGCGCGGCGGCAAGTTCCTGCCCCTGAAATCCATCGTCGATGAAGCGCTGGCGCTGGGCGGCTGCGACAACATCAAGGACGTTATCGTTTATCAGCGCACCGGCAACCCGATCGCCTTCACCGAAGGCCGTGATATCTGGCTGCACGACCTGGTGGCCGACCAGAGCGCTGAATGCGAACCGGAATGGGTGGATGCGGAACATCCGCTGTTCATCTTGTACACCTCCGGTTCCACCGGCACCCCGAAAGGCGTGCAGCACTCGACCGGCGGCTACCTGCTGTGGGCCAACCTGACGATGAAGTGGACCTTCGACATCAAGCCGGCCGACGTGTTCTGGTGTACCGCCGATATCGGCTGGGTCACCGGCCACACCTATATCGCCTACGGCCCGACGTCGGTGGGCGCGACCCAGATCGTGTTCGAAGGCATTCCGACCTTCCCGCACGCGGGCCGCTTCTGGGAAACCATCGCCAAGCACAAAGTGTCGATCTTCTACACCGCGCCAACGGCGATCCGTTCGCTGATCAAGGCTTCCGAAGCGGACGCCAAAGTGCATCCGAAGAGTTTTGACCTGACGTCGCTGCGTTTGCTGGGTTCGGTCGGTGAGCCGATCAATCCGGAAGCGTGGATGTGGTACTACAAAAACGTCGGCGCCGAACAATGCCCGATCATCGACACCTTCTGGCAAACCGAAACCGGCGGCCACATGATCACGCCGCTGCCGGGCGCCACGCCAATGACGCCGGGTTCCTGCACCTTGCCGCTGCCGGGCATCATGACGGCCATCGTCGACGAAGCCGGCCACGACGTGCCGAACGGCCAGGGCGGCATCCTGGTGGTGAAGCGTCCATGGCCATCGATGATCCGCACCATCTGGAACAATCCGGACCGTTTTAAATCGAGCTACTTCCCGGATGAGTTCGGCGGCAAATACTACCTGGCCGGCGACGGCGCGATCCGCCACAAGGACACCGGTTACTTCACCATCACCGGCCGCATCGACGACGTGCTGAACGTGTCGGGCCACCGCATGGGCACGATGGAAATCGAATCGGCGCTGGTGGCCAATCCGCTGGTGGCGGAAGCGGCCGTGGTTGGCAAGCCGGATGACACCACCGGTGAATCGATCTGCGCCTTCGTCGTGCTGAAACAGGCCCGCCCGACCGGCGACGATGCGAAAAAGCTGGCGCTGGAGTTGCGCAACTGGGTCGCCAAGGAAATCGGCCCGATCGCCAAACCGAAGGAAATCCGCTTCGGCGACAATCTGCCGAAGACCCGTTCGGGCAAGATCATGCGCCGTTTGCTGCGCGTGCTGGCCAAGGGCGAGGCGATTACGCAGGATGTGTCGACGCTGGAAAATCCGGCGATTCTGGAGCAGTTGAAGGAAGCTTCGTAAGCGGGGCTTGCCAGGAAAATGCGCGTCGGTGGACGCGCATTTTTCAACTATCCATTGCCGAAATCATTCGTTCCCTCGCGCAGCGACGTGGCGGCAATCGCAATCATGATTTGTACGCCAAGTCCGCCGCCGGAGTTGAAAAGTCTCGGCAGTTCTCCGCCATGCGCTACGCGCCGCCGAGCGCCAATCCGGGACTTGGGCGCCTAATGGCCGTCCAGGCGCCATGGGATGACAGCCAGGCATGACCTTGACGCTGTCCGCACCGTAACCGCTCAGCGCCACGCACCTGATGGATCACTTCGATTGAGGTTCGTCGCACAGAAATGGCGAGGGCGCGCAAGTATGAAGATAGTAGCAGTAGCCTATCCCCACAGCATGCCTAGGCGCACCGCACACCGGTGCCGCTGTCCGCCCCTTATGTCGGCTGACGCTGATCAAAGAGTTGGATTTTCTTAGAGGCAATACTGCTTCAATCCACTAACAACCAACTCGGAGGCGGCAATGGCAATCGACGTCTATTTGCAATTGGATGGCATCAAAGGGGAATCGACCGATTTCGGACATACGCGGCACAATTCGCCCACACCAAACTGTTAAGTTTAATACTGTTCGTTGAGCGTGAATGGCAGGCGCTCGACAGCCGCAAGTTCGGGGTGGGGAATATCAGTATCGCCAACGGCCTGCCGTTCGGTCATAAGTCCCATATGAAGGGACTGGAGGTCGATGTCCGTCCGCTGCGCAAGGATGGACAACACGCGCCAGTCTCCTACACGGACCCGGAATATGATCGCGCAGCCACCAGCCAACTTATTGCCCTATTCCGGGCGCATGCGGTCGGACCATTCCTGATCTTCTTTAACGATTTGAAGATTACTGGTGTCATTCCGCTGCGGAAACATGACGATCATTTTCACTTCCAGTTCAACTAGCGCGCAGGAGGCATCCATGATTATATCCAGCATCCTCCTGATTGGCGTGGCTGCCGCAGTTAATCTGGAAAACAAGCCCATACCGGTTGCTGCGCGCGCCGTCATTCGCGAAGTGCACCTAGCGGCCAAGGCAAAGAATTTTGCGGCGCTTCGACGGTTGATGGTTTCTGAATTCACCTGGAGCTTTGGCGGTGATGGCGACGTCGATCAGGCTCTCGAAGCGTGGAAGCACGACCCGGCGGCGATCCGCGAGTTGGATTGTGTCCCACGACGTGGTGTATGAAGACTTCGCCGGAACCGGCGTTTAGGAAGGCAGCCTGAAGGGGCGGCC
>JAIENA010000514.1 GCA_019751755.1 Burkholderiaceae bacterium
GGCAGGATGTGCTCCAGGCGCGTGTTAATGGCCGCGTCGAGTTCTTTCATGCGATTCGCATCGGCCAATAGCGCCTTGACGTCGGCGGGGGCGTTTGCCAGGCGGTCAGGGATCTTGTCGTCATAGAGCGTGGTGGCGGAGGCCAGGAAGTCAATCGTCCGCTGAATCGTTTCGGCCGACGGCCGTTCAGGCGGCGGAGGCGGCGCGGCAGGGGCACGCAATGCCTGCGCCGTCTGCATACGCTGCTCGGCATCGGTCCGTCCTAGCGCTCTGGCGATGGTCGCTTGTACGTCCGCGATACGTTCGGCGGGAATAAATGCCAGGCGTGCGCCGAGGGCGTCATCGAGTTCCCGCATCTGCCGGCTATTGCCCAAAATCGCCTGCAACGCAGGCGTTGCATATCTGGCGCTCGCATATACCGCCTCCGGTGTCAGATTTTGCGCGGAAGCGATGAAGTCCGCGACCAACTGCAACGCTTTGTCTTTACTTTGTGTGCTTTCCGCCATGGTGGGGCGTGATGGCGCGTTGAGCGGGCTTTGATCGCGCCGCGAGGCGCTCGGGTTCGATTGTTCGATCATGGCGTAGACCTGGGCCACGCGTTCGACCGGCACGGCGATGTGCGCCGCGACGTCTTTTTCCAGCACACGCATCTGGACCGGGTCTGCCAGCAGCGCCCGCACCGCGCCCGGTTCGCGACTCAGGTTCGCATCGACTTTCCAGGGAACCAGGTTGGCATTTGCGCTGATCACGCGGGCGACCTGGCGCACTTGCTCTTCGTAGCTGAGGTCCCAGGCGGTGTGGACCCGCAGACTGGATGTGGCGGTGAGCTCGTGATGGTCTTTTGGCGCGGGGGCGAGTATGGATGCGACCTTGGCCTGGAACGCGATCAGGCTGTCTTTGCTGATGCCGCTGAGCATACGGGCAAGGTGTTGCCACACGTTGGGTTGCTGGTCGGGCGCGCGGAAATAGGCGGTGACATGGGCCGGCCAGTTGGCGGCGCGCTCCAGCAAGCTATCGGGAGGTAAGTGCAGGTGGGTTGCAATGACTTGCGCCACCTGCTGGGCATGGGCGACCGGTTGCGCTGCCATGGCGTGCTGCGGCGAGACCTGATTGAATTGCTCGGCATAGGCGCTCGAAGCAAGTAGATTCCGGGCGATCACGTCCAGTGCCGCCTGCTGTGACGAATGCGATAGCTGGGAGAGGGCATTGGCATCCGCTTCTGCCCACAGCCTGGCGTCCGCCGGCCGCATGGGCAATTGCGGTCCTGTTTGCGCCTGCGCCACGAGGGCGTCCGATTCTTCAATCGAGCGTGCCTCCAGCTCCAGCAATATGCGCTCATCCGATGTGGTGCGATGCGATGTGGTGGGTTGTCTTGAAACGGTGTCCATGGCGCGCCTTTCCTGTCTGTGCGTGGGAAGTGCAACGGGCGCATCCGTTGTTATGTTGTTGCCGGGGATTTCGCGTATAGTTTTGTGACCGTTGCATGTTTTGCATAAAGTAGCTTATGCAGAAATACCCGGTAAGCCAGCGCTGGACACGTTTCGATTGATCTTTATCAAGCACCCAACCAGTTCTTTAATGCAATACTGAAATTTTTTATGGCAGATAAACCAAAGCCGCTGTGTGGCGCCGATCTGGAGCGCTGGCGCGTGATCAACCGGTTGACCAAGGCCAGTGCGGCCGATGCATTCGGCCTTCAGGTGGTCAAGTGGGATAAGCTCACCGATCCCAAGGTGGCACATCAGCGGATCGCCGATCCCACCGTGGCATTGTTGCTGGAGTTGTATAACACCCGGCCGGAGTCTTCCCCGGTAGCGCAGGTGGTGGACATGAATGGGTTTTATTCGTTTCTGGGGTTTGAGGATAATCCCCGCGACCGGGAAATGTTTGCCGCGTTGATAGGCCGCTCCGCGCCGTCCGCATATCGCTTACTGCTACATGGTGGCAAGCCTGGAAGGCAACTGACACGGCTGGTGGTGGCGCTGCAGCGCGTTGGCATCTCGTCCAAGAGCACGCGGGCATTGATGACCAAGGTAGCCAGGGAAGTCGGGGAAAAGCAGGGTTGCCCCGATGTGCTGGAAAACGGGTGGAAGGCGGCCGATGATGAAGAATGATAACGATAAGCCGGGCCCGTTGATTGAACTATCGACGGTGTATTTCTTTAACGGCAGCTTGCCGGAGACGCTCTCCCTGAAAGATTGTGGACTGGCGTTGCCCCGGAAAATGCCGGGGCTGATGTGCGGGTTGTATGGGCGGCAAGGCAAGCAGGATGGCTTTATGTTCGCCCATGCCTATGCACTGCGGCATCAGCTCGAATTTACCCTGATCGACTTCGTGGTCAGGCTGCAACTGCCCATCAATCCCGGCAAAATGAAGCTGGAAGATTTACCGCATCACGATTTCCTGTCGCTCAATCAGGTACGCCGCCAGACGTGGGAATCGATTGCCTTTGCATTGGAAGACGGCGGTTCATCGGGCGCGACCGCCGGCATCGAGGAGGACGGCAAGAAGCTGTTGCTGACCCGTCCCGACCTCATCACCCAGCTTTGTGAGCTGCCGGACTACCAGCATTTTCGAGTGCTGGCATTTGATGCCAAACCCGCCATCAGTGAACAGGCGCTGCAGGTTGGCGCGGTGCCGGTGCGGCACTGGGGCGCAATCGAATCGGCGGTGTGCCGGCTCAATCCCACCACGCAGGTGACGCTGGAGTATCCCGGCGACCGCCCACGCCCGGCCCGGGTCGAGGCCAATGCGCCGGTATCGCTGCCAAAGGCGGTCAGCAGGCCGCGCGGTTGAGGCGGTCGCGCCTAGCGCGCGTCGCGCGTTAAATGGGCGACCAGTTCTCTTGCGGCCTGGGGCGAAGGAGGAGCGGGGCGGTCGTCCCAATAAAACTTCGGCCCCGTGCGTCCCAGCAGGTCGAATTTCTTTCCGAACCTTGCCACGCCGTTGATTTGAAGGACGTGCACGGTGGTTATCCCTTCCGCAGACGGCTCAAGGTGCAAAATGAAGGCGGTTGAATAGAGTGGCTGCTGGCGGCCGCTTGGGGTGTCGGCTGGCCAGAAGTAGTCAACGTC
>JAIENA010000193.1 GCA_019751755.1 Burkholderiaceae bacterium
TTCGGAAAAAACCTGCCATGGCGACCAGTCGATGGTCACGTCCCGCACCGTCAGCACGGCGTCCGGCGTTTGATGGATGATGCGCTCGACGTGCATGCGGCCATACAGTGAACCGGTCACGCCGGTGACGGCAATCTGGCCGCCGCTGGCCTTGGCCACGCGCTGCACGATCTGCTGCAAGGTCGATTCGCGGCCCAGCAGCCACAGCGCGCCCCCCAACAGCACGGCCAGCAGCGCCAGCACTGCCAGCGCGATGCGCGGCCAGCGGCGGCGCGCGGGTGCGGCTGGCGGAGCCGGAGCCGGTGCGGGGGAGGGGGGAGTCAGGTCAGCCATCAGAACGAAATCCCCAGCGAGAAGTGCAGCCGTACTTTTTTCACGGAATGGCCATAGGCGGCATCGACATTGAGCGGCCCGACCGGGCTTTTCCAGCGCACCCCGACGCCATAGCCGGATTTTGGATGCAGGCCGGACAACTGGTCCGCCGCATTGCCCGCGTCATAGAACACGGCCGCGCCCCAGTCGGGCCGCAGCCAGTGCTGGTATTCCGCGCTGGCTGCAGCCAGGTAGCGGCCGCCGATGGTGGCGGTGCCCGCGCTATTGCCCACTGCCACGCCCAGCTCCTGGTACGCATAGCCGCGCACCGACTGGTCGCCACCCGCGCGGAACAGATACGTCGCCGGGATGCCGTCCTTTTGCTGCGACATCACGGCGCCGGCCTCGGCCCGCAACAGCACCAGGTTTTTCGGATCGAGCGGCAAATAGAACAAGCCCTTGACGCTGGCGCGGATAAACGGTTCTTCGGCCAGCAGGGCGCCGCCCAGTTGCCAGTTCAAGACATGGCCCTGGGTCGGAAACAGCAGGCTGTCGACCTTGCGCCGTGTGACGGCATAGGTGAGCGGCAAGCTGGTGCTGCGCTGGCCCTTGGCGCCGGCCACGTCCTTGCGTTCCGTCAGCAGTTCCAGCCCGATGCTGCGTTCCAGCAGCGGCGTGCCCCAGGTCCGGCGCGCGGTGAGCGAAAAGGTACTGGTTTCTTCGCCCTCGATATTGCTGCGCACATAGGCCGCGCCCACGCTGTCGTTATCGCCGTCGGCCGAGGTGGGGAAATAAAAGTCCGCCTTGGCGGTCTGCTTCTTGGTTTCCAGCGTCAGCGCAGACTTCATTTTCAGGCCGCGCACCACCAGGTCGTCGTAATTGAGCTGGGCGCGGTTACCCGTGTTGGTGCTGTAACCGAGACCGGCGCTGACGTTGCGGCGCTTGTTTTCCACCACCCGCACCAGCAGCGGCAAGATCGGCGCCGGCGCCGTGTCCTGGGGGGCGCCAGCCCGTTGTTCCTGGCCCGCCTCGATCTGTTCATCGAGCACGACGGACATGTCGGCGCTGACTTCGACGGCGGAGAAATAGCCGGTGTCCTGCAGGCGCGCCTGATACGCTTGCAGCGCCGCTTCGCTGTAATAGTCGCCCGGCTTGATCTGGTTCAGGTTGGCGACGATGGAGGCCGGATAGCGCTTCAATCCTTCGATGCGCAGCGCGCCAAAGCGCAATTCCGGTCCGCTGTCGAGCACCAGCCGCAAGCTGGCCACGCGGCGTTCCGGATCGACGGCGGCCTCGGTGGCCGTCAGGACGGCGCGCGGATAACGGGTCTGCACCACTTGCCGCAGCAAGGCGCGCTTGGCCTTTTCCCAGTCTTCCTGGCGGAAGATCTCCCCTTTGGGTAAGGTCCACGATGCGGCCAGGGCGGCGGTGTCGAACGGCGCTTGCGGATTCGGCGTGAAGCCCTCCAATACCAGGTCCACGCTGCCCACCCGCACCGGCTCGCCCGGTTGCACCTCGATCACGACCACCGGTTCGTCGCCTTCATCGATGCGGGCGCTGACCACGGGAGAAAAATAACCTTCGGTCGCCACCAGGGTTTTCACCTGTTCCGGCGCCGCGCGCACCATGCGCTGCAGTTGTTCGCGGTCCATGTGCTGATTGCCGTGAAAGCGTTCCAGGTCGAGATTGTCGCGCAGCAGGTTATCGAGCTTGCCGGGGGCGCTAATGCGGACGGTATAGTGAAATGCGTCCGCGGCGATGGCGTGCAGGGGCGCACAGGCGGCTGCGGTGGCGGCCAGTGCCATCAATAGTGTGGGGGCGCGATGGCCCGTCAGGGAGAGTTGTGCCAAAATTCGTGATCCTGCCTCGCTGGGTCGCCGGCCATGTTACCGGATCGGCCGCCGCGATGGCGTTCGACTAAGTTTATGAGTTTGCAAACAAGGATCAATTATGACTGCTACTGACGCAGCGCTGGTGTTATTCAGCGGCGGCCAGGATTCCACCACGTGCCTGGCTTGGGCGCTGGAGCGCTACGCGCGCGTGGAAACCATCGGCTTCGACTATGGCCAGCGCCATGCCATCGAACTGCAAGTGCGTCCGCAATTGCTGGCGCAGATGCGCAGCCACAAACCGGAATGGGCGGCGCGCCTGGGCGACGACCACATGATCGACCTGGGCCTGATTTCCCAGCTGTCGCACACCGCCATGACGGAAGACATCGAAATCGTCATGCAGGAAAATGGCTTGCCCAATACCTTCGTCCCGGGCCGTAACCTGATGTTCATGATGACGGCCGCCACCCTGGCGTATCGCCGTGGCTTGAACGTGCTGGTGGGCGGCATGTGCGAAACCGATTTCTCCGGCTATCCGGATTGCCGCGACGATACGATGAAAGCGCTGCAGGTGGCGCTGAACCTGGGCATGGCGACCCGGCTGAAACTGGAAACGCCGCTGATGTGGCTGGACAAGGCGCAGACCTGGACCCTGGCGCACCAACTCGGTGGCCAGGGCCTGGTGGACCTGATCCGGGCTGACACCCACACCTGCTACCTGGGCGAACGGGGCGCATTACATGACTGGGGTTACGGTTGCGGTACCTGCCCGGCCTGTGAATTGCGCGCACGCGGCTACGCGCAATTTGCCGCCGGCAAGGGCACGCTGTAAGTGTTTTTCAGTCGTTGTCAGACTGAGCCTGACAATCGGGACGCCGCGCCCGATTGGCATTGCCAATACCGTGGTGGTTATTGCCGATAATCCACAAACTGGCGTTGCCTGCACCGTTCGCCTAACGTACTATC
>JAIENA010000318.1 GCA_019751755.1 Burkholderiaceae bacterium
TGGTGCCTCGAGCCGGAATCGAACCGGCACGACTTGCGTCGGGAGATTTTAAGTCAGTCGCATTCTCTAATAAAAACAATAACTTAGCCTCAAATCCGTTCCGCTACACACCAGCAAATGGCATCTGTAAGTCATTGTTTTGTAAACATGTTGTTTTGATTTGCGGAACAGGAAAAGCGCGTTGATGAAACTTTTTCACCGACCGTTACAATTGAATAGATTTCCAGTCGGCAATATTAGTAAAATCCTCCGACCTCAACCAACAGGATTAACATGCTCATTCTGACAACAGACACCCATCCACAAGGATTGCAACCCCAGGCCACATACTCAATGGTGTTGGTGAATAAAGCGATTGAAATTTCCAACAAGGGGATTCGCGGATTGTTCGAAAAACAGGTGAACGAGTATGACGAAGCGTTGTCTTTCTTGGCGCAAAACTGTCCCGACGAAGCAAATGCGATCATTGGCGTGAAAATTTCAACTACGGCCCAGCAATTCAGCAATGGCACATTCTTGTATATGACCATCGTTGGAACCCCGGTTAAATATTGATTGGGCCACACCCGGAAACAATAGCCTCAAGCTCGCCCTCATACTTCCGTCCGCGCGCCCAGTCCCGCGCTAATGCCAAGACCTTGGCGCCGTCACTAGCATCGGCCGGAAGGTTATCAAACTCGAACGTGGGCCGCTCAGGCACCACCTTTACACATGGTGTAAACACGGGGATTTCCACGCGCTGCGCGACTGGCGCCGGGCTGGAGCAACCGGCCACCAAGGCTAAACTTGCCAATTTGGTCAAGTTCTCGATTTTCATCGGACGTCCTCCAAGAGCTGGTTCACGAACGGCATCGCGTCGGCGCAGGTCGTGACGCGCGCGCCGTCCATGCGCTGCAGCGCGGTGTCGAAGCGTTGGCCAGCGGCGGCAGCCTGCTGCCGGGCGGCCAAGCCGCGCGCCTCTGCGGCCAGTTGCACCTCGCCCAGCTTCATGATCGCCTTGTTCTGGTCGTTGATGCCCGCGCGCAGTTCCGCGCTGACGCCCTGCTCCGCCTTCAAGTCGACCTGAGCCTTGTCGCGCGCGGCGGCGGCCAACCACCAGCCGGTACCGACGCCAGCGCCCACCACCAGGACCAAGCCCGCCAGCACCGCCGTCGCCACTTTCCAGGCCGTGCCGCCAGCCAGTTGCAGCGGGCTCACGATCCGCTCCAGTCAGGCAGCGGCACGGTCTGGCCAGCCAGAGCATGGGTGCAGTCACCCAGGAACTGGATCATGCCGTCGGTGACGAAGCTGTGGCACACGCCGCACTTGAACGGCGATGGCCGTTTGAAGCGCGCCTCATAGGTACACCAGCACTCTTTCGTATCACCGTCCATGTGGTGGCCACTGCGCGCAAGGATAGACGGCGTGAAGGTCGGCACCACCGGGTTCCCGTTGTAGCCCCACACCGGTCGTGGCGTGCCGTCAGCGGCTGGCGCCACAGCGATGATGTGGATTTCGCCGCAACCGGGGCAGTTGAATCCCACGTAGCCGTCGGTCAGGATGTCCAGCTTTCCATGTGATTGCGTCATACAATCCCCTGCGAATAGGTCGTGCCGCCCGGACCAAAGCGTGCAGTCAGCACCTGGCGCCGTGGCTTGCCGTTGGTCAGGCCGACATGCACCCAATCGCCTTCATAGATCAACTGATCCAGAACAATGCCGCTATGGCGGATCGCCGCAGCCAGCTCACGTGCCGTCATGCCCGGCACCGTGATGTCGACCGCCAGGCCATCGAGGTGCCCGCTGGCCGGCGCGCCGCCAACAGCCTTGTTCAGCGCTGGGCTGCGGTATCCGCTGGATACCATGACCGGCTTGCCCACCAGGGCGCGGATCTGCTCGAGCACGCCGGCGACGCGGCGCAGGTTCTCGACCACGACCGGAGTGGGCCGGTTGTCGATGCGCTGGCGCGCTGCCAACTGAGACGCGACCAACTCTTCCAGGGTGAAGTGTTCAGACAGGTTCATGTTTTCTCTTCCCGGCGGTCAACCGCCATATAGAGCGCCACGCCAACGGCGAAAATGCACTCGAAGACGTCGCGCGCGCCAAAGCACGAAGCAACGGCGGCCATGGCGCCGCCGGCCAGCGCGAGGTAGGACCAGCGCACCAGGTGGCGGGTGGCCGGGCTCATGCGGTTCAGGGCCAGCACGGTGACGCACAGCACGTAAAGCGCCGCCACGGCCTGGATGATGGAGACGATGGCCATCGCTCACTCCTTATCCGGCAGGCTTGGCAACCTGATGCTGCGGGAGCGATCGACAATGGCCAGCAGCGCCGGCACCGCGCGCATTGCGACCAATCCGGCGAAGAACGCCACCCCGCGCTCCAGAACATCCGGCAGGTTCAGGTAGTGCAGTGCCAAGGGCGCAGCGAACACCGCAACGGCCGTCCCGGTAAATACTGCGGCGACGGCCTGGCCGCGCGTCATTTCCTTCGCATAGCTCAGCGAGGCGGCAGCGCCGATGAATGAAGCGACCAGCGTCGCCACCTTGATGCCTGCGATGTTTTCGATAGTTTGAGGATCCAGGGCCATGGGCACTTTCAGTTGGGCATTAAAAAACCCGCCGAAGCGGGTTGGATTTGAATCAAGTGCAGCGCGCTATACAGCGTCCCAGGGTCGAACCGTTCCGGGTCAGGGATGCGCAGTGCGGCGGCGGCCGCCTCACTGCAGAACCAGCGCAGCTTGTTGTCCCCGACCGGCGCCAGGACGAAGTGCAGATTGCCCAGTAGGTCATATTTATCGCCTTTGTGCAGTTCGAACCACGCCCGCGCGGCGGCCTCGAGGTGGCCGGGCAACTCAATAAAATCCCAATGCGCAGGATCGAAATCGATCTGTTTGAAGCGGACGCCGCCGTCTGCAAACGACGAGCTGCCGGCCATACCATCATTGAACACAAGCTCGACGTGGCTGTATGGCGACCGCGTCCAGGCCCGGACCGCATAGTTATAGACGCCGGGAATCCCGGGCCGAGTGCCACGGTAGAACGCGGCGCGCAGCATTACAGCCCCGCTGCTTGAATGAACAAGTCGTCCAGCCCCTCGGCATTGAGGCCGAGCGCGGTGCCGATGCTGATCACCAGCGGTCGGTCGCGCTTGAACTCAAGCGAATCCTCCCATTC
>JAIENA010000274.1 GCA_019751755.1 Burkholderiaceae bacterium
TCCGGCAAGCTGTCGTCGGAATCGTTCGTGGCGCGCGCCCCGGCCGCCGTGGTCGCGCAAGAGAAGGAACGCGTGGCCGCGTTTGGCGCGACCCTGGCCAAGATGCAGGAACAACTGGCGAAATTGCCAGCGTAATTATCCACAATCGCATCAGAAAAGCCGGCCTCGCGCCGGCTTTTTTCAATCTTGGCATTTCCCTAGAGCATTTCAGTGCCTGGCACTTTTTTGAAGTTATGTGACAGTACGCGCCAATTGATGGCCGTTGAAATACTCTCCTCAATAGATACAGCGGTGCGACTTTTCCTTTTGAACGGACGCGTCCTTCACAAGCTGCCCGCTCTCGTCACGATACATAATGCTAGCCTGGCAAGCTCGACCGTTGTCCTGAAAGAAAATGAAATACTTCTTGCCAGCGGCTGCGACAAAACTCATCGGCACGCTGCATTCACGGCCATACGCTAGACCAAGTGATGAAAAGCCTGGTTCAACCCATAGTCGTGTATCGGCTGGGATGGCAACCGATTTGGCTGCCATCCTGCTCTTGGGGCAATCGTCGTTTTCGGTGAGATAGACAAAGCCGAGACGCTCATCAGCGAGTGTCAGTGTTGCACTTCCCTTGCCATCGATCGGTACGTAATTATAACGATGCGCACAGCCAGTGAGAGCCAAGCCTAGCGTCATGCAGGTCAAGAATCGTTTCATGTGTCCCTTGATTGATATTGATTAATGGCATTATTTTATCAGTATCTCATGGTGCCGGTTCAAGACTAAGTCCCAATAATGCGCTGAAATTCCATTTCCCAATTCCTTCCTTCAGTCCTTCACGGGTCTTGGCCATATCAGATTCTGCTAGCTTCATCAAATCGCCGCCCAACTGGTAGTGCGCTGATTGCGTGATATTTTTATTCCAAATTACCTTGTTGGTTTGCAGATCTACGATGCGTATATTGGGTGTAGCGGCAACCACTACCATACCGTAACCGATCGCGTTTCCATAAATATCCATGGCGGTTAGTTGCATCAGATAGCGATAACCTTGGGCGCGCAATGTCTGCGACAGGACCATGAACTCTGGCTGTTTCGGCGCATCGCTGAAAAACAATTCAGCTGGCAGAATTTTTGTGCCGGGAATGCTCGGGTGGTTGAATACGACGCTTTGCAAGGTGCTACGCGCATTCGCTTGGTTCGCCGCGTCAATTATGTTCATGCCCACAAGGTCATAAACACTGTCCGAATGAAAGCTCTGCTCGCGTAGTCTGGCGACGACATGGCCGGTCAATTCTTGGTCAGCGGGAAAAATGGAAGAAAAGTCTTGGGATGAGGTTTTCGCCTCGAGCCACAACACTCGATATAGCGTTTCTAAATAATTGATTCGTTTGGCGATCAACTGATAACTGACCGCAAGTTTCTCGGACTTTAAGGGCGTGACATCAGCATCATCCAGCGGCGCAATCACCGTCGGGACGCTACTACAACCGCTCAAGAATGCCAGTAGGGAAGTGCACCGAAAAAACAGGTTCATAGTCTGAGGGAGAGCTAGCTGATGACTCTGCAGGACTTATCAGTCGCGCAGAGCTATGCCGGTATATACGCACATCCTCAATATGTCTATCAAGGAATAAGCAGTCACGTTACAGGCGCTCGCAATCGTAGTACTCAAAAGAGCGATAACGAATACCTTGGATTTTACAATATTAAAAAATAAATATTAACACAACCGGAACACACCTGACCAGATACAACTCAGTGCCATCGGGCAACAATACTTACATCACTCACGATGCACACCGAAGCAACTGAGCATTTCATATGCCTGGGGCAATGCTATTGCTGACTATTTTTATCAAGAAAAATAAACGAACGATTATTCTATTTTTTGCAACAAATAATCGCATGTGCTTTGTTACACTCGGCGGAGAACAACCACCTCAAGGAGACACAAATTATGCGTATCTGGATACAAGCAGGCGCGCTCGCAGCCGCCCTCACCATCTCGCCAGCGTGGGCCGACGATAGTTCGCCGGTCGGACTCTGGAAAAACATCGACGACGTCAGCGGCAAAACCGAGGCGCTGATCCGTATCACGGAGAGCAACGGCATGCTGCAGGGCCAGATCGAAAAGCTGTTCCGCACCCCGGATCAGGATCAAAATCCGAAATGTGATAAGTGCACCGACGCGCGCAAGGATAAGCCGGTACTAGGCATAGTGATGATGACCGGTCTGAAAAAGGATGGTGACGAATACAACGGCGGCGAAATCCTCGACCCGAAAGACGGTAAAGTTTACAAGACCAAGATAACACTGACCGAAGCCGGCAAGAAGCTCAAGGTGCGTGCCTATATCGGCGTACCGATGCTGGGCCGTACGCAAACTTGGATTCGCCAGGAATAATCTCACGCGCTGAAACGCTACCTTTCCGCCAGAAGCCGCCTGGACTCCGCATTGCTGCGGAATACCAGCGGCTGAACCACGTCTTTCCCCGGCCGCTGCGCCAGCTTGACCACATGCCGCACCACGCCATGCGCCTTTGACTTGCCTAACACCGGATCGGCCGCAGCAGCCTCCGCCGCCATCATCCTGGCCCTGGGACAGGCGCGGCACTTGACTCCCGCATTCAGTCATCGCCGCAAAAACGATTGACCGAATCGCGGCCATACCAGATCCCGCGCAGCGCACTGCACCTGCGAAGTGCGGCGCGCATCCCCGATGCCTCTGTGTGGCGCGCTCGCCGGCTGCGGCAAAGCGCAACAGAGTGTGCCAATTCGCGGCAATCCGGGACAAATCGGGACATTTGCGTTAAACAAACGGTCTGGCAGAGGCTTTGTCACGGACAGCGTTACGTGCTGGGGCAGCAACTTTGATAGAATCGTGGGATTGCCAACCGGCCGTAGCATAGCCGCCACACTGAGACACCATCCATGAGCACTCCAGACATCCTGATCCAGCCATCCCCCCATGCCCTGCCCGCCGCCGAACGCGAAAAGCTGATGGCCTCGCCAGGCTTTGGCAAACTGTTCACCGACCACATGGTGACCATCGCTTACAAGGATGGCGCGTGGCAGCAGGGGGAAGTGAAGCCTTACGGCCCGTTGAGCCTGGCACCATCGGCATCGGTGCTGCACTACGGCCAGGCCATCTTTGAAGGCTTCAAGGCCTT
>JAIENA010000459.1 GCA_019751755.1 Burkholderiaceae bacterium
TCGCCGATGGCCCGTTCCATCGAATCGGTGATGCGGTCCGCATACAGCAGCGCCACGCCGTTCAGGTTACGCGCCGCGCGGCCAATGGTCTGGATCAGCGAACGCTCGGAGCGCAGGAAGCCTTCCTTGTCGGCGTCGAGGATCGCCACCAGTGACACTTCCGGCAAGTCCAGGCCTTCGCGCAGCAAGTTAATCCCGACCACCACATCAAACGTGCCGATCCGCAAGTCGCGCAGGATTTCGACCCGTTCCACGGTTTCAATATCCGAGTGCAGGTAGCGCACCTTGATGCCGTGGTCGGATAAATATTCCGTCAATTGCTCGGCCATGCGCTTGGTCAGTGTGGTGACCAGGGTACGCTCGTTTTTGGCGACGCGGTCCTGGATTTCCGACATCAAGTCGTCGACCTGGGTGCGGGCCGGACGCACGATCACCAAGGGGTCGACCAGGCCGGTCGGTCGCACCACTTGCTCCACCACATTGTCCGCGTGCTGTTTTTCATAGTCGGCCGGGGTGGCCGACACGAACACCGTTTGCCGCATCTTGCCTTCGAACTCCTCGAATTTCAGCGGGCGGTTATCCAGCGCCGACGGCAGGCGGAAACCATAATCGACCAAGTTGGTTTTACGCGAACGGTCGCCGTTATACATGGCCGACAACTGGCCGATCAGGACGTGCGATTCGTCGAGGAACATCAACGCGTCTTTCGGCAGGTAATCGACCAGCGTCGGTGGCGGCTCGCCGGCTTTGGCGCCGGACAGGTGGCGCGAATAGTTTTCAATACCCTTCGTAAAACCGATTTCCGCCATCATTTCCAAATCAAAGCGGGTGCGCTGTTCCAGTCGCTGTTCTTCCAGCAGCTTGTTTTCGCGGCGGAAGAAATCGAGTCGTTCGCGTAACTCGTCCTTGATGGTTTCAATCGCGCGCAGCACGGTCGAGCGCGGCGTCACATAGTGCGAACCCGGATACACGGTGAAGCGGGGAATCTTGGTTTTCACTTTGCCGGTCAGTGGATCGAACAGTTGAATCGAATCGATCTCATCGTCAAACATGTCGAGGCGCACCGCCAGGTCGGCGTGTTCGGCCGGGAAGATGTCGATGGTGTCGCCGCGCACGCGGAACGTGCCGCGGCCGAAATCGACTTCATTGCGCGTGTACTGCATCTGGATCAGGCGTGCGATCACGTCGCGCTGCGACACCTTGTCCTTCTGGCGCAAGGTCAAAATCATTTGGTGGTATTCGTTGGGATTACCGATACCGTAAATCGCCGACACGGTGGCGACGATCACCACGTCGCGCCGCTCCATCAACGACTTGGTGCACGACAAGCGCATCTGCTCGATGTGCTCGTTGATCGAGGAATCTTTCTCGATGAACAAGTCGCGCTGGGGCACATATGCCTCCGGCTGATAGTAGTCATAGTAGGAGACAAAGTATTCCACCGCGTTTTCAGGGAAGAATTCCCTGAACTCGCTGTACAGTTGGGCCGCCAGTGTCTTGTTCGGTGCGAACACGATGGCGGGCCGTCCACTGCGCGCGATGACGTTGGCCATGGTGTACGTCTTGCCGGAACCGGTCACCCCCAGCAATGTCTGGAACGACAAGCCATCCTCAATGCCTTGCACCAATCCGTCGATCGCGGTCGGCTGGTCGCCGGCGGGCGGGAAGGGCTGGTGCAGCTTGTAGGGGGAATCGGGGAAGGTGATGACAGTGGCCGCTGATGCTGCGGATCCATGCAAATCTTGCATAGTGGTGGGACCTTAACTTTTGATAGAATATGCGATTGTTGGCGTGCGAAACCGGATTTTGTTCGGACGCACACCCTTCTGCAGCGAAACGCTTCCAATTGACTTCAATCTTATCATGACGACTTCTTCCGTTTTCAGCGCCATCGAAATGGCGCCGCGCGACCCCATCCTCGGCATCACCGAGGCCTTCAATGCAGACACCAATCCGGCCAAAATCAATCTGGGCGTGGGTGTCTATTATGACGACAACGGCAAAGTGCCGCTGCTCGCCTGCGTGCAGAAAGCTGAAGCCATTCTGATTGAACAAGCCGCACCACGCACCTACCTGCCGATCGAAGGTCTGGCGACCTACGACAAGGCGGTGCAAGAGCTGGTGTTTGGCGCCGACAGCGCCGTCATCCAGGAGAAGCGCGCCATCACCGTGCAAGCCATCGGCGGCACCGGCGCCCTGAAGATCGGCGCCGACTTCCTGCAGCGTTTTGCGCCAGGCGCGCAAGTGTACATCTCCGACCCAAGCTGGGAAAACCACCGCGCGCTGTTTGAAAGCGCCGGTTTCCAGGTCAATAACTACACCTATTACGATCCAGTCACCGCCGGTGTGAATTTCGCCGGCATGCTGGCGGACCTGAAGGCGATGCCGTCCGGTTCCGTGGTGCTGCTGCACGCGTGCTGCCACAACCCGACCGGCGCCGACCTGGACGCCGACCAGTGGGGCCAGATCATTTCCGTGATCACCGCCAACGGCCTGATTCCTTTCCTGGACATGGCTTACCAGGGCTTCGGCGCCGGTATCGCGGAAGACGGCGCCGTGGTGCGCCGCTTCGCCGACGCCGGTGGCCCGCTGCTGATTTCGAACTCGTTCTCGAAATCGTTCTCGCTGTACGGCGAGCGCGTCGGCGCGTTGTCGGTGGTGGCCGCCTCGGCTGAAGAAGCGGCCCGCCTGCTGTCGCAACTGAAACGCGTGGTGCGCACCAACTACTCGAACCCGCCAGTACACGGCGGCAAAGTGGTGGCGACCGTTCTGACCACGCCGGAACTGCGCCAGCTGTGGGAAGACGAACTGGCCGCGATGCGCGTGCGCATCAAGGCAATGCGCGGCGCCCTGGTGGCCAAGCTGAAAGAAAAAGCGCCAGCGCGCGATTTCGACTTCGTCAACAAGCAAGTCGGCATGTTCTCGTACTCGGGCCTGACCAAGGCGCAAGTGGACGCGCTGCGCGCCGAATCGATCTACGCCGTGGACACCGGCCGCATCTGCGTGGCCGCCCTGAACTCGACGAATATCGACAAGGTGGTTGACGCCATCGCCAAGGTGCTCTAAAATCTCTGTCTTCGGATATTTCTGAAGACAATTCCCTGATAGCTCAGTCGGTAGAGCGACGGACTGTTAATCCGCAGGTCCCTGGTTCGAGTCCAGGTCGGGGAG
>JAIENA010000050.1 GCA_019751755.1 Burkholderiaceae bacterium
GGCTGCAGCTTAGCCAGCAGCACCGCATTGCGTGCGAGCTTACCCATTATGCGGCCTCCTTATCTTCCGGCGCCACAGGCGCACGGCTGCCCGTTGCCGGGTCAAAGATGTAGCTGCCGCCTTTGCCGGCATGTTCGTCGGTAGCCAGGACATCCATGGCGCTTGGCGTCGCCGCCACTGGTTCAGCCACGACGGTAGCCTGCGGCGCTGGCACGTCTTCATTTTTCTTGCCCATACGTTCTCTCCAATAAAAAAGCCCGCACTGGGCGGGCCGAATTTGAGTTTGTTACTGCTGTCGCCGGGTTCGCACCCGGAAGTTCTGCACGTAGGCGTAGACACTGGCATCGCCCTGGTAGTCCGCATCACCGGAGAATTCATCGCCCATGAAGCCGGGCAGCGCCGCGATGGCGGCAGCGACCTGGTCACGCAATGTGGCGATCTCGCCTTTGGAACGGGCCAGTGTGCTGACCACCAAGTCATGCTGGTTATAGCCGCCACCCAATACCCAGCCTTTTTCAGGTTCGGTCGTCACCTCGAACACCAGCGCCGGCCAGGTCGGCCGGTCCGGCAGTTCGACGGCATGAGTGTTGGGCAGCACGGCCGTCAGCGCCGTGTACACCATTGCTTCGATCGTCATCGTTGATTCGCCTTTTCAATTGCTTTGGCCAGCCGCACCACCATTGCTTCAATGGCGTCCTGCTGTTTGTTTTCCAGCGCGGGGGCAATGAACGGTGTGGCCTCCACGCGCCCGACCAGGCTGGAGCGCTTGCGCCGGCCATTGCCCCCGTAGACATTGCGTCCCTTTTCCAGGAAGGACCAGTAGAACGGATCGTTGACATAGACGCTGGTCACCCTGCCGTTCTTACCCACCACCAGCTTTTTCTCGGCACTGCGCCCCATATCACGCCCGTGCCGCACGCCCAGGTGGTACTGGGTCAGGCCTTCGGGTGTTTTCTCACGCTTGATCGCGATATTCCTGATCAGCGCACCGGTCAAGCGCAAGCCCTGCCCCTGTGCCAGGTTCCTGGCCTCCTTTCTCAGCACGCCGCCGGCAGCGGCAACCATCTGCCGCGACGTCTTGGTTTTCATGTCATCACTGATTTCGGCAAAGGCGCTCCGAAGTTCGCCCAGCCCCGAGATCCGTTCCGACTTCATCGCGCCCCCACTGGCACACTGCGGCAGGTCAGCAACATCGTATGACTTGCCTGCCGCTCGTTATCCACGTGATCGATGGCAAAAACTTCCTGGCCATAAACCAACCGCATCGAGCTATCCACGCCGGCTAGATAGCGAATGCGGATCGCCACAGAGGCAATGTCCTCACTTCCGCCATTACTGGTCTGGCGCGCGTTCCTGCCCACCGAAGCGCCAACTTCGGCGCGGACAGTATGGAACTCTGCCCAGCTCGTTACACTGCCGCCCTGAGCATCTTTGACGGTAACAGCATGCTCCAGCCGGACGCGCTGCCGCAGGCGCTTTGCAAGCGGAATCATGCGTACCTCACGTAGGGATTGAGCATGCTTTCGAGGTAGCTGGTCTGCACGGTCACGCGCTCGCCACCAGCAGCCGGGTCGTACTGCTCGACCAGCTTGGCGAGGATGTAGAGGCTAATGTCATGGGGTATGTCGTCAGGATCATTCCCGTAGCCACATTCAACCGTCACGGTGACGGCTTCCTCGTCGCAGAACGTGGCAGGCCAGGATTGCCCGCGCGCAGGCTTCAACAGCGTGGTGTACTGCCGAGGTAGCAACCGCACTGAATTGACCGGGAGCGTTTGCGGCAGGCCGTCCACGTCGAGGTATTCGATTTCCACAACACGCAAGACCGGGTGCGGCAGTTCGATTGCATCAGGGAATGCGCGCAGCGTCCCCACCCACGTTTGCCGCATGAGGCACTGCTGGATATGCTTCTCCAGCGATGAAACGATACCGCGCACCCACTTGGCGATCTGGCCATCCGACTCAGTGCCATCAACGCCCAGGTTGTCAGCCGCCTGGCGGATATCGACCGCCAGGACAGTCGGCGGTTGCACGCAAAGAAATGTCATATGTGCCCCTTTCCCGCACATTAAGCCGCGCCAGCATCACCGGGGGCATCTTGCTGACCGTCGCCTGCACCGGCTGCTGGTGGCTGGGCATTGCCGCTGTCCTGATCCTGTGCAGACGTCTGCACATCGGTAGATACTGCCGCGATGCTGCCTTCCGGCACCGCGCTGGCATTATCAGCCTCGATCTTCGCGCCCTTCGGTTGGCCCTTCGACTTTGCCGCCGGTTTTGCTGGCGGCGCGCCGGTGCTGTCCTCGATTTGTGCAGACGTCTGCACACCCAAATGCACCGCTACGCCTGGCAATGGGGTGACCGCAAACTTTGCGGCCATGCAGTCCTCCACCAGGTGACGCGCAAAGTCGGCGCTCGTGCGCAGGATATCGCCTGGCTGAAGCGTGCCGTACTGCGCCGTAATAGTCAGCGCCAGAATTTCAACTTCGACTTGCTGCATAAAATATCCCTTCCACCGGGCCGCGCACGACCCGGTATTCATTGATTAAGCAGGCACCAGGTCGCCGTAGCGGCAAGCCGCCGGCTTCTCGACCGTCACAGCCATGCGACGCTCAGCACGGATGGTGATCAGGCCGCTGGTGAAGTTGTCGCCATCGGAGTCCGACAGGTCGATGCCGACGCCTTCGCGCAGCCACTGGGTGACCGCTTGCTGCAGCGAACCCACCCACACCTTGCCGAGAGGCATCGCACCGCTGGCGACGACAGGCAGGCCGAACAGCATCGGCACCACGTTGTCACCCGGATCGCCCAACAGGTAGCGGCCCGTGGAATCTTTTTGCAGGCGCATCGACCACCAGTCCACCGTATTGACGATGATCACGTCAGCCGGATTGTCGGAGTTTGCGCAGTCACCGATCATCTTGCCGATCACGTCAAAACGGTTGTTTGCCAGACCAGCAGCCGTCAGCGATGCAGCCGTATAGCCGTGCGCGGTAAAGTTGCCCGCATTGGTCAAGCCGCTGATATTCGGGTTGACCCCGTTGCCGGCGATGATTTGGTTTTCAGCTTTCAAGTTCACGCCGTAGATCATGCGACGGTTGATGTACGCCGCCATCGCCGCGTTATCCATGGCCAACTGGCGCGTGATCTTGATCCAGTGGCCGATGGTGCTGATCGGCAT
>JAIENA010000048.1 GCA_019751755.1 Burkholderiaceae bacterium
CAGCGGCGTCGGGCGCGGCGCCGGTGCTGGCCGCCGGTGCTGGCGCTGCCGCGACCGATGCGTCAGGGACCGCCGCGGCGGAAGCGGCGGCGCTGGCCCCGGAAATCGCCCCCGAGGCGGTTTGCCCCGCCAACGCCGGTGCGGCCGGCAGGGCCAGCACACACGCCAACACCAGCGCCGCGATTCCGTAGGGCGGAGCGCGATCCGCCATGCCAGCGTTGCGGGAATGCATGCATTGGCGGGTCATGCCTCGCTCTACGGAAACTTGCGTCATCGATTCAGTGTTATTTATTCAATTTTCGGATGCGTTCGGACGGCGTAATGATGTCGGTCAGGCGGATACCGAACTTGTCGTTCACCACCACCACCTCGCCTTGGGCGATCAGGCAGCCGTTGACCAGCACGTCCATCGGTTCGCCGGCCAGGCCGTCCAGTTCCACCACCGAGCCCTGCGCCAGTTGCAGCAGGTTTTTAATGGCGATCTTGGTGCGCCCCAGTTCCACCGTCAATTGCACCGGGATATCGAGGATGAAGTCGATATCGTTGTGGGTTTCGGTCTTCGACGGCTGCTTGGAAAAGTCCTTGAACACGGCCGCCTGCGCGGCTTGCTGGTTGGCCAGCGCTTCCGCTTCGGCCTTGGCCTGTTCGGCGATCGCCGCGCCCCAATCGTCGTCGAGGTTTTGATCGTCTTGATTATCCGACATGACTTATTGACTCCTTATTTTGCATTCATGCTGTCGGAATTCGCCAGCAGCTTCTCTACTTTGAGCGCGTATTGTCCGTTCAGGACGCCATAGGTGCAATCGAGCACCGGCACCCCGTCCACCGTCGCTTCAATGGTTTCCGGGATGGTCAGCGGGATGATGTCGCCCACGCGCATGTTGAGGATTTCATCGAACGAGACCTTGGCCGTGCCCAGGCGCGCCACCAGTTCGACTTCCGCGATCTGGATCTGCTGCGTCATCAGGCGGATCCAGCGCTTGTCCACTTCCAGCGCTTCACCCTGCAGCGACGAGGTCAGCGCGTCGCGGATCGGCTCGATCATCGAATACGGCATGCAGAAGTGGATCTGGCCCGAGACCGAACCCAGTTCCACCGTGAACGTCGACGCCACCACCACTTCATTGGGGGTGGCGATGTTGGCAAACTGCGTATTCATTTCCGAACGGATGTACTCGAACTCGACCGGGTACACCGGTTCCCACGACTTGGTGTAGGCCTCGAACACGATATCGAGGATGCGCAAGATGATGCGCTGCTCGGTCTGGGTAAAATCGCGGCCTTCGACGCGGGTGTGGAAGCGGCCGTCGCCACCAAACAGGTTGTCGACCAGCAGGAACACCAGGCCCGGGTCGAACACCATCAGCGCGGTGCCGCGCAAGGGCTTCATGTGGACCAGATTCAGGTTGGTCGGCACCACCAGGTTACGGATGAATTCACTGTATTTCGAGACCCGTACCGAACCGACCGACACCTCCGCGCTGCGGCGCAGGAAGTTGAACAGGCCGACCCGCAACAAACGGGCAAAACGCTCGTTGATGATCTCCAGCGTCGGCATCCGGCCACGGACGATACGTTCTTGCGTGGCAAGGTTGTAGGTCCGGACACCGGTGACTTCTTCGGGTGTGGCGATGTCGTCCTGATCGCCGTTGACACCCTTAAGAAGGGCGTCAACTTCTTCCTGGGAAAGAAAATTATCCGCCATGATGTTGAATACGAGAGGTAATGACTAAGATGAATCGGTAATTACTGGATGATGAAAGAAGTAAATAGCACTTCCACCACGTCTTGTTCCGGCCCCCGCCGGTCGAACGGTTCCTTGATCTGTTCCTGGATTTCCTGGCTCAACTGCTGCTTGCCTTCCGGCGTATTGATTTCTGACGCGCGCTTGCTCGACAACAGCAGCAAGACCCGGCTGCGCACCTTGGCCATGTTGTTCTTGATGTTGTCCGAGTCTTCCAGCCCGCCCACTTGCACGCTGAACGCCACTTGCAGGTATTGTTCGCCGTTTTCCTGTTGCAGGTTGACGGTAAACGGTTCCAGCGTCACATAGGTTGGCGGCCCCAGTTTGGCGCTCTTTTGCTTGGCCTTGACCGGCGCTTCCTCATGGTCGCCGCCGCCGCCTTTGAGCATCACCCAGGCGCCGCCACCACCGGCTGCCAGTACCACCAGCAGTCCGACTATCATGATCAACTTCTTCTTGGAGTTGACCGGTGCGGCCGCCTCGACTTTCGGCTCCGCCTTTGCTTTCGGATTCGCTTTCAAAATAACCCTTGCCCGCTGAAATCAATCAAACCATCAATGTCGGTATTATGGCATGCGTACGCATCAGGCGAAGGTGTCGACTGCACCCAGCACCCGGCGCCGCGGCGCCGCTGTGGTGTCGTTGCCGCCATTTGCGTCGCCCTGGCCTCCACCGTTGCCGCCCTGGCCACGTCCGCCGCGGCCGCCATGACCTTCTTGTGCCGCGCGGGCCTGCTCAAAAGCTTGCTGCTGGCCGGCCGTATCGGCCGACACGGTGGCGCTGCCAAGCTCGATGCCGGCCTCGCTCATCATTTCACGCAAGCGGGGCAGGGCCGCTTCCAGCGCTTCCCGGACTTCCGGCTGGGCGGCGGTGAAGCTGGCGCTGGCCTGGTCGTTCGAGATATTGAGGACCACTTGCATTGGACCGAGGTCCGGCGGATTCAAGGTCAGCGATGCGCTCTGCTCGCCGCCGGCCACCATCCATACGACTTTCTGGCCCAGTTGCTGGTCCCACGCGGTGGTGCCGACCCGCGCCGGCAACTGGTTGGCGTTGACGGATTCGGCCCCCTTGCTGGCAGCCAGTTGCGCTTGCGCCACCGGGGCCGGGGCGCTGGCGGCGGCATTGGCGTCGACCCCGCGCAGGGCCGGGGCGCGGTTTTCCTGGACCCGTTCGGCGCCGACAGGCTGGCGCAGGTCGGCCTGGACTTTGACGCCGCCGCCCGTGTCGGCGCTGGCATCGGCGCTGGTGTTGGCCGCCTGGCGGGCGGCCAGGGTGGCATTGAAATCCTGTGCGCTGCTGGCGTCCGCTTTGCCCTCTGTTGGCTGTGCGGCGCCGGTTGTGGCCGTGGCCGTGGCGAGCGCTGATGTGGTGTCTGGTCCGGCAGCGGCGGACGGCGGCGCGTCGGCGCCAGCGCTGGCGGCGGCCAGTTGCGCCGCCGCGGCGTTGGCCGCGAC
>JAIENA010000162.1 GCA_019751755.1 Burkholderiaceae bacterium
TGGCCAAACGTCCCTTTATTGCACTGGGCATGTGGATCTGGACGGCGCTGTTTTTCCCGAATGCGTGGATGTATGGCTTGGGGACTGTACCGCGATATAACTTGATCTTTGCGCTACTGGCAATTTTCGGCTATCTGATGCAGAAAGAAAAAGCCCCCGTCAAATGGGGGGCGATTGGGACATTGGTCACGGTTTTCTTTATTTGGACTAGCCTTTCCAGCATCATGGGTATAGGCAATCCTGAAAAGATAATTGAAAGGTGGGAAAATCTGCTGAAAATCGTCATGTTATTTTATTTTGTCAATTTAATTATGACGAAGAAATTGCATGTCGATTTTTTCCTATGGTGTTTGGTTTTATCATTGGGCTTCTACGCTGTAGTGGAAGGTTTAAAATACCTGTCCAGTGGCGGTGCGCATGGCATCGCCGGCTTTGATGGCCACGTGCTGGGTGACCGCAATGAATTGGCGGTAGCGTGCGTCATGTTGCTGCCGATCCTCTTTTACTTGATGCTCGAATATGGCAAACGCTACAAGTTAATACGATTTGGCTTGCTGGGCACTATGGGTTTGACGGTCATGACCATTATCGGCACGCAGTCGCGGGGCGGTATGATTGCATTGGTTATGCTGTTTGGTTATATGTTCGTCAAGAGTGACCGCAAAGTGTCGCTGGCGCTGATTTCCATCGTGGTGGTGGGCGTTGCATCACATTTCATTAGTGCGGAGTGGGCACAGCGTATGGACACCATCGGCGCTGCGGATAAGGATGAATCTTTCATGGGGCGGGTGGTGGCATGGAAAATCAGTTTGATTATAGCCATGCATAACCCTATCTTTGGCGGCGGCTTTAAGGCAGTGGAATTCCTTCCCGTCTGGCAAGAAATGGCGCTGGAATGGGATTCCTATTCGTTCTTCCCGACAGGTGACGTGATGCCCAACACGCGTATTGCCCGTGCGGCCCATAGTTTTATTTTCCAACTGCTAGGCGAGCATGGTTTCTTTGGCCTGGCGTTTTACTTGATGTTCGTCGCCGTTGCATTCTACAAGGCTGGTCGTTTCGCTAAGATTGCTCGCCAACATGCGGAAACCGCATGGTTGGCAACCTTGGGTGTTATGTTGCAATTGTCGCTCTTTGCCTTTGTGCTGGGCGCGATGGCATTGAGTTTTGCTTACTTTGACGTGACTTTTGCGATCCTGGCGATCATTCAGGTACTCGATTCCCGTATCCTGCCGGCCGAACTGGCTGTATTGCGCAAGAGGGATGACGAGCGATTCGCAGCAGAGGACCAGTCGAAGCGGCCCACGGTCGCCAAGCGGTAACACTGACGCAACTACAAGCCATCGAACTGCCCGCTGGTGGCAAGCTGGAATTGATCCTCGCTTTCCTGGGACGCCGTTATGGCGACTCGCTGATCTGCTGACGCACACGCCTGATGGACGGCAAGTTGCTGCTGGTGACCAACACCCGTGACCTGGCGCCCGACGAGGTGGTGAAACGGTATAACTCGTTGGCAGATCTTGAGCGCGGTTTCCGCACCCTGGCATCGGAAATTGGAAATCGAGATCGGCCTCGTAGATCATCGCTTGCCCGAGCGCATCCGGGCGCACGCCGCGATCTGCTTCATGTCGCTGATCCTGAGCCGCGTCATGCGCACCCGCTTGCACGCCAGCACGATACCGCTTTCACCGGAACGAGCGCTGGTCGACCTGCGCCGCACCTAGCCAAATCAATTACTTACGCGTTTAACTGTCGAACTCGTGATTCCGCAGCGACGACATGTCGTTGGGCAAGCCCTGTATTGAGCTTGGTCCGGAAGTCGTCGGTAACATTGGTGAGCGGCGCGAGTCGCCTCTCGTTTGAAAGATCGAGTCGAATTCGACACTGGGGTGCAACGCATGCAGACGGCCCTGGTTCAACGAGCACGGTATGAGCGTGCTGGAGCAGGCATAAAAAAATCAGGTTGGCGCGGCCCGCGAGAAACTGGGGCGCAACGACACGCCGACGCTGTTGATCGTGGACGCGCAGAGCGTGACGAACACGGATACGACAGGTAACAATGGTTACGACGCCGGTAAGAAGGTTTCAGGCATCAAGCGCCACATCGGCGTGGGTACCTAAGGACTGCCCCAACCCATCGCCGTGACGATGGCCGATGTGACGGACCGCAAAGGGGCGCTGCAGGCAATGCAGCGATGCAAAGGCAGTCACGATACAGTGCAAAGCGGACTGGCCGACAGCGGCTATATGGAACAGCCCTTTGTCTAAGGCGTGCGGGAAACCTAGGGCGATGCCGTCACGGTGCAGATTGCCAAACGCAGTGAGTTGCACAAGTTCTCTGTGATACCCAAGCGCTGGGTGGTCGAGTGCAGCCTCGCCTGGCTGGAAAAAACAGGCGATTGTGAAAAAACTGCGAACGATGGCTCAACACCAGCTTGTAGTTTATCCACTTGGCCTTCTTGGCCATGTTGCGCAGTAGATCGTGAACACGTTCTATGGCTGAATAGTTACATAATATAATGGCTAAAAAGCCCGGCGTTGCCGGGCTTTCGTTCTTCAAGCAAGCAGTTTTAACGTGGCACGATATTGAATTCAGGCCCCGTGTTGTAGTCTGGCTTGACAGTACGGCTGATGAATTGCTTCCACGCGGCGGCGCCACCGACGTTGGCATTAACGCTATAGGCCAGCGCCGGCTGCATATACGATGGATAGCCTTGCGGATCGTCGGCATAGCCCGTCATCTGTCCCACTTTCAAGCCCAGCGTGGTGGCCATCGCGGTCGAGTTGCAAGTCTGGGTCAGGTTTGCCGCTGCAACGCTATTGGTGTACGCCTGGCCTATCCCCGTGTAGAGCGCCGACGTGCTGCTGTCCCGCACTTTCAGGTTGTAAATGCCGCCAAAGATCCAGCAATAGCCACTGCCCGTCATGCGACTGATCGGGAATTTCGCTTTCCAAGCCAGCAATGGCGCGGCCTTGCTGTAACCGAGCTCGACCGTTAATCCCACCGCAGCGGTAAAGTAATCGTCCTGCCACGGCGCCAAACCGGTATTGTTGTTGTAAACAATCGAATAGCCATTGATCAGTACGCCTAATTTGTTGGCATCCGGGTTATTGCTGTAGTTGGCGTGATACCAGTCGATGTTGTGGTTCAGGATGGTATTGAAGTTGGCTTTTTGCGGGTCTGCGTCGGGGGTGATGTA
>JAIENA010000183.1 GCA_019751755.1 Burkholderiaceae bacterium
GCCATAAGGGCAAATTTTACTGTGATGGGGTATCGTCCGGCTGTCCCGGACGTTGCGCCATGGCTTCGCCGACCATCACCAGCACCGGACCATGGGCCACGGCCAGGCCTTGCGCCAGGTCCGCCAGTGTCATGCGCAAAATGCCCTGGTTGGCGCGGCTGACGTTCTCAATCACGACCACCGGGGTTTGCGGACGGCGACCCTGGGCCAGCAAGCGTTCGGCGGTGATCAGGGCTTCACGCCCGCCCATGTATTGCACCAGGGTGTCGCTGTCGGGCATGACATTGCTGGCGGCATGTTCCGGCGCGGTCGATGACGTGAAGAATGCCACGCTGCGGGCAATACCGCGCTTGGTCAGCGGCTGCTTGGTGGCCGCTGCGGCCGCCACCGCCGTGGTAATGCCGGGTACTACTTCCACTTCGATGCCGGCCGCTTCCAGCGCCCGTAATTCTTCATCGGCACGGCCGAACAGCATCGGATCGCCGCCTTTTAAGCGTACAACTAACTGGTATTGGCGCGCTGCCGCCACCAGTTGCTCATTGATGGCGTCCTGCGCCATCGAGCGCTGGCCGGAGCGCTTGCCCACAGACACCTTGACGGCTTGCGGGCATAGTTCCAGCATCTCTGCCGTCACCAGCGCATCGTGCAGCACGATCTCGGCTTGCGCCAGCAGCCTGGCGCCACGCAAGGTGATGAGGTCCTGGGCGCCGGGGCCGGCGCCCACCAGATAGACCTTGCCGGGGCATGCCATCCTGGAAGGACCCGCTTAGCCGGCGATGCGGATCATGCCCGCAGCCACGGTCTGGTGGGTCACTTCATCGATCAGGATGAAGGCGCCGGTGGCGCGGCTGGCCGTGTAATCGTCGGCCGCCAACGGCTGCTGCACGGTCAGCGCGATGCGCGCCACGTCGTTCAGCTTCAGGGTCTCGGCATCGCTGCGCTGCTGGGTGTTGATGTCCAGCAGGGACTCGACCTTGGTGATCTTGGCCATGGTTTGCTTGGTGCCGTGCTTGATCCAGTACTTGCGGCGCACGTCCAGCGCATCTTCCGACAGCCAGCAGACGTCGGCTTGCACGTTTTTCAGCAGAGTGGCCGGGGCATCGGCTTGCGCCAGCACGTCGCCGCGCGAAATGTCACGGTACTCGTCGAGCAGGATGGTGACCGACTGGCCGGCCGATGCCGACTGCAGGTTGCCATCGAAGGTCACGATTTCTTTGACGGTGGCCTCGACGCCGGATGGTTGCACCACCAGCTTGTCGCCGACTTTGACGCTACCTGCTTCGATCCGGCCCATGTAGCCGCGGAAGTCATTGGCTTCGTGGCCGTTGTGGCGCGCCACCAGTTGTACCGGGAAGCGGAATGGCGACTGATGCGCTTCATCGTACACCGACAGGCCTTCGAGCAAGTCGATCAGGGTCGGACCCTGGTACCACGGCATATTGCCACCGGCTTCCACCACGTTGTCGCCGGTCAGCGCCGACAGCGGGATGGTGATGATGTCTTTCAGGCCCAGGGTGGCGGCGAATTCGTGGTAGGCCTTGACGATGCGGTCATAGATATCCTGGTCATAGTTCACCAGGTCCATCTTGTTGACGGCGACGATCACGTGCTCGATTTGCAGCAGGTGGGCGATGGTCGAGTGGCGCTTGGTCTGAACCAGCAGGTCAACGCCGCCGTCTTCGCGCAGTTTGACTTTCGACACGTCCACCAGAATGATCACGGCGTCCGCCGTGGAGGCGCCCGTCACCATGTTGCGGGTGTACTGTTCGTGGCCCGGGGTGTCGGCAATGATGAACTTACGCTTCGGCGTGGCGAAATAACGGTAGGCCACGTCGATCGTGATGCCTTGTTCGCGTTCCGCTTCCAGGCCGTCGGTCAGCAGCGACAGGTCGATGGTGTCGCCCACGGTGCGCTTGTTCTTGGCGCGCGAGACAGCGGCCAGCTGGTCGGCGAAAATGCCCTTGCTGTCAAACAGCAGGCGGCCGATCAGGGTGCTTTTGCCGTCATCGACGGAGCCGGCGGTAATGAAGCGCAGCAGGCTTTGTTGCGCCAGGTGTTCACCGTTGTTTTCAATACGTGCGTTCATTAGAAGTACCCTGCTTTTTTGCGTTTTTCCATGGAGGCTTCGGAGGTCTGGTCGTCCATCCGGGTGGCGCCGCGTTCGGTCACGTCGGTCACGGCGGTTTCCGCGATGATCGCTTCCACCGTTTCCGCATCGGACGACACCGGGCAGGTGCACGAAATGTCACCGACAGTTCGGAAACGTACCACTTGCGTTTGCACGGTTTCGCCTTCGCGTGGCGGGGTCAGATCGGTCAGCGGCACCAGCAAGCCGTTGCGCGGGATCACCTGGCGCTCATGCGCGAAGTAAATCGGCGGCAATTCCAGGCGCTCGCGGGCGATATATTGCCAAACGTCCAGTTCGGTCCAGTTCGAGATCGGGAATACGCGCATGTTTTCGCCTGGATGCACGCGGGTGTTATACAAGTCCCACAGTTCCGGGCGCTGGGCTTTCGGGTCCCACTGGCCGAACTCATCGCGGAACGAGAAAATACGTTCTTTGGCGCGGGCCTTTTCTTCATCGCGGCGGGCGCCGCCGATGCAGGCGTCGAAGCCGTGTTCGGCGATGGTTTCCAGCAGCGTCACCGCTTGCGCGGCGTTGCGGGAATCGGTTTGCGGGTTACGCAGGCGCACCGTGCCTTTTTTGATGGAGTCTTCCACCGAACCGACGATCAGGCGCTCACCCAGTTCAGCCACGCGCTTGTCGCGGAAGGTGATGACTTCTGGGAAGTTGTGGCCGGTGTCCACGTGTACCAGTGGGAACGGGAACTTGCCTGGGCGGAACGCTTTTTCCGCAATGCGCAGCAGCACAACGGAATCCTTGCCGCCAGAGAACAGCAGGGCAGGGTTGGCGCACTCGGCAGCCACTTCACGCATGATGTGGATGGCTTCGGATTCCAGCGTATCGAGGTGGCGCGCATTGACTTCGGACAGGCCGATGGTCGAAGCGTAACGGTCAACTACAGTATTCATTTTTCTGCACCTGATATGTGGGTGCCCGGCCTACAGGCCCGGCACCCACGTTGTACGATTTGTGGATGCCCGGCCTAAAGGCCCGGCACCCATGTTGTTTACTTTTCTGTGGCGCCCGGGATTCAGGCGTTCACGGATTTGATGCGGACCAGTTTGCCGTCCACGACGTGCAAGCCGCATTCCTT
>JAIENA010000292.1 GCA_019751755.1 Burkholderiaceae bacterium
GCGACGGCGTAGGGGCCGCTGAAGGTCGCGCTGTTGATGGTCAGCGCCGCGCTGCCGGTATTGGTCAGCGTGAAGCGCTTCTGCGGACCGACATCGCCGACAGTGGCGCTGCCAAAGTCCATGGCTTGCGGATTGGTGCTCAGGGACGGCATGGTGGCTGGCACAGCCAGGCCATTGCCATTCAGGCGCAGGCTCAGTTGCGTGCCGCTATCGGTGATCAGTACCAGGTCGGCGCTGCGGGCGCCAGTGACGGCAGGCTTGAAGCTGGAGTCGATGGTGCAGCTGGCGCCGGGGCTGACGCTGCCGCCAACGGCGCAGGTGCCGGACAGTACGAAGTCGCCCGGATTGCCGCCGCCCAGTGTCAGGGCGGTGATTTTCAGCGCGGCAATGCCATTGTTGCTCAGCGTGGTGCGGTGCGCAGCGGCCTGCTGCCCCACCTGAGTATCGGCAAAAGTGACTGGTCCGGTTTCAGACAGCGCAGGGAGCGCCACGGCGGCCGTGGTGCCGGAACCGGTAATGGACACCGACACGTCGGCCGCGTTGGAGCGCAGCAGCAGTGTGGCGTTCACACTGCCTTGCGCGGTGGGCGCGAAGGCCAGCGGCACATTGCAGCTGGCCTTCACCGCCAGCGTGCCGGCGCAGCCACCGCTGCCGATGGTCACCGACGATGCGCCGCTGACGGCGACGCTGGTAAAGGTCACCGGCACGTTGCCACGGTTGGTGATGGCCACGGTTTGCGTGGCGGCGCTGGCGCCGATGGTCTGCGTGCCGAAGGAGACCGCAGTCGTATTGGCCGATAGCGCAGGCGCCGCCGTGCTGGCGCTGCCCGCCAGGCTGACCGCGATGCTGCCATTGCTGGCGTTCGAGGCCAGATTCAGACTTGCCGCAAACGCGCCGGCCGTGGTGGGCGTGGCGACCACCGTGACGGTGCAGCTGCCGCCCGCAGGTACTGCGGTGGCGGTGGCGCAGCTGCCACCGAGTGTGAAGATGGCGGTATTGGCGCCGGACAGGCTGATGCTGGTCAAACGCAGCGCCGCCTGGCCGGCGTTGTTGACGGTGATGCTCTGTGCGGGCGAAGCGCTGCCGGTCAGCAGTGCGTCAAAGTTCAGTGCGTTGGCGGACAGCGCAACGGTGGCGGCGGCGACCACATTGGCGGTGCCGCTCAGCGCCACGCTGCTGGCGCCGCCCGTGGCGTTGTGGCTGATATTGAGCGCCGCGCCACGCGCGCCAGCGCCGCTCGGACGGAACGTCAGTTGCACATCGCAGCTGGCGCCTGCCGCCACGCTGGTGCCGGCGGCGCAGTTGCCGCCGCTGATGGCGAAGTCGCCCGGGTTGGCGCCGCCCACGGCCACCGTGCTGATATTGAGCGCCGCGTTGCCGCTGTTGGTCAGTGTCGTGCTCAGGGGCGTGCTGGCCTGGCCGACGGTGGTGCCGCCGAAGGCCAGCGCGGTCGGCGCCAGCGTTGCCGCCGGTGCGGAGGTCACGTCGGGATTGCCGATGAAAGCCGCCAGGTCGGCGATTTCCGCCGCGCTGAACTTGCCATTGAAAAGGGCACCCATGCCGCCACGGTTGGCGGCGAAGGCGTTGCTGATCACGGCGGGATTGTTGGCCGCCCTGCGGATGCCGCTTATGTTGCTGGCCGGTGATGCTCCATGGCAGGAAGCGCAGGAGGGGCCGCCGGATGCCGTGCCGTTCAGGTACAGGCTCTTGCCGTTCAGCGCATCGGCGGCTTGCGCCGGTGGCGCAAGCGCCAGCAAGGCCCATATGCCGGCCGCGCATAACGCACGGCCATGGGGCGGTCGAATTCTTTTCATCGGTTCTCCAGTCAGCTCAAGGTACAAAGTAGGGTGCAAAATGCGGTACAAAAACAGGTCCACAAACAGTGATCGCGAGGCAATTGCACAAGCCATGCGCCAGCACGCACAGGCGCCAGTTCCGCCAGCGTTGGTACACTGCGCCAAACAACAAGCCGGGCCAGAACACCAGCGCCGCTGCCGCCAGACCCGATCCCAGATGCAGGATGCTGAAGACGGCGGCGCTGGCCAGCAGCGCCGCCATGGGTGAGGTACGACGTAGCAGCCACTCCTGCAAGCCGGCGCGCATGACCCACTCTTCGAGCACGGGCGCGAGCAGCAACAGGCGCGCCACGGTGGCCAGGTCCGGCAACAGCAGGGCTGGGCCGCAAAACAGGGAGGAGGGTGAGGCAAGCACGCTGGCTGGGTAATCCGTTAATGTTGTCGCGGTCTATACCTGCCCGTGCCCAAGTGGTTCAATCTCAGGTGAGAAATATATTTTTGCGTTTGCGTAGAACCTTTTTCTGGTTTTGTCGCATTAAGCACAATCCCCAAAATGTGACCACAGCAGGTAGTGTCGAATCGCCAGGGCAGGTCCAGATGTCGTATGCCAATTCCGCCGAAAAATTAATGCGACAGAACCGTATGAAGTGGAGCAGCTATTTTGATCGCGAACAGATCGCCCGGAACGAGCGGTCACCGATTCAATCAGCGCTTCCTTAGCACTTGCACGTCTTTCCTCGCTGAAGGAGCCAATATCATGCAATCAACGCGTAGATTTTTCGAGGCGTGCTCTTGACGGGAAATAGTTTCGGTTTCATGATCGAAGAGTCATTTTATTGCCGCCATCCTGGCGCTGACGCTATTTTCGCGGCAAGTCAATAAAATGACTGGAATACAGTATCAAACTCGACATTCAAAAACCGCAGGTAAATCAATATGAAGCTGCAAAATTCGTCATCAAAGGGAGAGCTTGTCGCCCGCCTGATTCATCTGGCAATTGCAGCGATATTGCTGACCATTTCAGGCTGGGTCCTGCTTTTCGACACTCCGTTTCACCCTGCGGCGAGCCTGTTTTTTCTTCTATTTGGCTTGATGCCAGCCCGGGTGGGATTGTTTGCGACACGTGGCAAAGTTTTTCGGTATCTTTTTCTGGGATATTGGTTTTAAAAAAATGTCTTTGGCTTATCACAGGCCTGGCACTATTGGCGCCCCTCAAATTACTGGAAATTAGTAGTTGGAGTGAGCGCGAATTTCCCGCCTGATGAGTTTTCCTTTTTCGTCTTCCATCAGTACACTCTTATGCGGCTAGTTTGTCCTGATTCTGTTTACTGATCCATCGATCCAGAATATTGCGCAGACTAACGCAACCCATCCCTGCCAGAATCGCAGTTTCGCAAAACCTATTGCTCTATTTGGTTAGCTGTTTAGTTCCGTGCGATCATATTCCTCGTCGCAGCTGGCCTTTGTTTCGCGCTAAGGCTATGCTGGACGAGT
>JAIENA010000169.1 GCA_019751755.1 Burkholderiaceae bacterium
TTTTGCATCTTGCTTCTTCCTTTGGTAACGGTAATTTTACGTCACCGTTGGAAGACTAAATTCCGTGGGAACCTCAATAGTGACTGGATTCGAGACCTTTACGTCCTTCCGATGGGGAAGCTCTGTGATACTCTGAACAGTTGGGTAGCGAATAACGATGCCTCAGCACCTGAGGCTTAGGACAGCCTTCGGTCAGAACCGGCGATTAAAATTTAAAGATTATTGAATAATGACTCCAGAGCAAAGAAGCGCAAGAACACGGAGACTAGTCAGTGCAGCAAAGGCACTCATTACTTTGCAAGTAGGCCTTTTCGTTGGTGCGCGCCGAATAGAGAATATATTATTCCAACTTGGTCCAGAATTCACTACCAAGCATAAAATTTTCTCAGAGTTTACTCATGCAGTTCCACTAGATATTCCAATTGGGAGTGCAAGGCTGATGTGGGAGCCCGAAGCAGTGTTACGTAGCGATTTGAAATTGGCGCCTGTGGAGGCGCGCTTCCGAGCAAAGCTATTAGCGGAATGTACTGCTATCATTCAAGTGTACGATTGATACTTCACGAAGGCCGTGTTCGGCCAAGAAAAGATAGTTGCGGCGAGATGCTGCGTCGTTTTACTCTAAAAATTGAAAGATTCAGCATGTTGAAAATGGCAGTGAGCTTGCTGCTTACCTTTCTGCTTACTCCGGTTCAAGCTGCTTCAATAAAGTGTGAGGTAGAGGCTCAGGTCAAAGAGGTGATGATTCAGAATTGTGATGGCGAGCGTTTCCTGGGAAGAGCGATCCAAGATGGCGAATTGGCTAATCCCACGCCTTTTGACGCAATATCTCTTGGCATCGAAAAATTTTGGTCAGACATCTGTCAATGTTATCTGTGGCAAGTGTCAGGTATTGCAGGCGCGCACACTCATATAGTTCGCTTCTTCCAGAATGGAGCCAATGGCGGGTTTACTTTGATACCAGGTGGTGAGTTTGGTTCAGAAATTGGTAAGATTTCGCGCATTAGTCAAACATCTGGCTTTATTGTCGAGGTACGCGACAGTGATGTAAGCGGTAAGCGCAGGACTCTGGAGCGATTTCGTTTTGACGGAAGAAAGTTCGTTAAAATTAAATGACGGCCACCGGCCAATACCGGGCGGACATATTGAGTAAATATTCATAGAATTTGGGGATTACGTATGGCTAACTGCGATTCGATTCAGCTAGTGAATACCTCTGGTGCAGCACTTTTGCTTGTAATTGAACCGTGGGCTGTGGAATTTATTCTCCCCGAGCACTCTAAATGTGAAGTGGTTTCTGTTGGAGGTGTTGCTCCCTCAGTCATAAATTTGGAAGTACTGAGTGATCGAATAATTTTTTATGTCGAAACGGCTGGCGCAATATATGAATACTGGCAGGATGGCAAGCTGATCGACTGATAACGACCAGAAACTGACGTTGCAATGTAAACAGAGATTACATGAGACCCTCCCTGGCAAGTTTTGCTCAGTATTTTCGTATCGGCTTAGAAGTCGGACTCTGTGAGCCGGAAGAAGCTAGGGAGTGGGCCATCTCGGTCATCGATCGAATGGATGAGCCGCCAGGAGCGATAGTCGAAGTCTCATGGCGCAAGCCGCTGCCACACGCCATCTCTGATCTTAATGAGGTTAAGGGTGAACCCGAGATGGACCTTGTCTGCCGGTGGTTGCTAGGGCGAATTTCGTTGACGTTGGACTCTACGAACGATTCCCTTGGCAGGGCGCTCCGGCAAGCAATGGGAATCGCTCGCGCTACAGGCGGCTCTGACCTCTACTATATTTTCGATGTAATTGAAGACGAGATTCATCTTGCTGAAAATCAGACGTATGGGACGGTTGCCGAATGCAGGGAGGATTTCGATAAGGCGTTGAAGGAACATGGAACGCCTCCGTTCTCGCTTCCTTAGACTTAACGACAATCCGCTGCGTGTCTATTTCGGCCGGTTGTGACAGTCTGCGCATTTTTCCGCTCGACAATACGCTATCCTTGAGGCCGCAGGCGTTAGCAGCCAGTCACCGAAAATTCAAGTGCTGGTGTGGCGCAGTTCTCGCCATTGATGCTGTGTTGGAATAAAGTGCGAATCTGATGCGGGAAAATTAATGGCGAAGCTTGCACCTATTTTTATTAGTAAGCGAATTTCTTGGATGAATTGAATTTTCGCTCCACAAAAAATGGCGAAGGCATCGCAGCTTCACCGTAGTCACCCATAGCAGCCTCTTCCAAAAGTCAAATAATTATGACAAACCGATTATCCGTCTCGACGATCATGGGGCCTTGGCAAGGAGATGCCACTACAGGCTTGATGCAGCGTTGTCGCGATAGTTGGGAAATCTCGATAAACGACTTGTCTGACTTAATGGTGGCGACCTATCTTAATCAACAGATCGCTGAAGTTAACATGTCCGAAGAAGCAGCGTTTCGGTTGAAATACAGGGAACGTGATGACACGGAGTACTTCGATGGACAACTGATGGCGGCGCTTATAGATGCAAGAGGGCGTGCCAAATGATTGCCAACCGTGACAAAAGGTAAGGAGCGGCGGATTTTTAGTTTATACGAGAAAAAAATAACCATAAAATGAATACTAACAAAAAGAAACAGGAAGTAATTAGTAAATTTCTTAGTCTGATACTTCGTCATCAGCCTCAACTCATTGGCCTCACCTTGGATGCTGAGGGATGGGCGTCTCTGGATGCGTTGGTGACGTTAGCGAATGCTAGCGGCCACTCCCTTGACGGGGAAATGATCGAGCGTATCGTTGCGGAAAGCGATAAGCAACGCTTTGCTTTGAGCAGCGATGGAAAGTTGATTCGAGCTAATCAGGGGCATTCCGTCAAAATTTCGCTGGGTTTGCAACCTTCAATACCACCCGATATTCTTTAACATGGCACCGCAACCCGATTTTTAGCGTCCATCCATTCGAATGGCCTGCATCCGGGCCAGCGGCAACATGTGCATCTGTCAAGCGAGCTAAGTGTCGCAACGAAGGTTGGCGCCCGACACGGAAAGCCCGTCGTGTTGTTGATTGATGCCCTGGTAATGGCTGAAAATGGCCACCATTTCTATCTTTCGGAAAATGGCGTGTGGCTGACCGATGCTGTACCGGTTCAATATATTCGTAAAATGCCTGAGGCAGCGACTTTGCGCAGCCAGGTAGTGCCTGGCTGAGTAGTGCCATTGAACGCAGTTGAGGGTAAATATATTTTGAAATCGATCATTTTTTCACTTGCGGTTCTTTGAGGTTCCCACGGAATTTAGTCTTCCAACGGTGACGTAAAATTACCGTTACCAAAGGAAGAAGCAAGATGCAAA
>JAIENA010000031.1 GCA_019751755.1 Burkholderiaceae bacterium
CGTAACTGTTGATAGACCATGCCGAGCCGGTGGTTCTTGCCCAGTTGCGGCTCGTGCCGGTCAAAGAAATCCCAATACAGCGCGTTATACGGACAGGCTCGCTCGCCGGTGCGCAGTTTTTTCTGGTAATGGCAGCCTTTGCAGTAATCGCTCATGCGATCGATGTAGGCCGCGCTGGACACATAGGGTTTGGTCGCCAGCAGGCCGCCATCGGCATATTGGCTCATGCCGAGTGTATTGGGCAGCTCCACCCATTCGAAGGCGTCGATATAGACGCCCAGATACCATTGGTGCAACTCTTGCGGCGACAGCCCCGCCAGCAAGGAAAAGTTGCCAATCACCATCAGGCGGTTGATGTGGTGGCTGTGCGCATGTTCCAGCGACTGGCCGATGGCCGCCGCCACGCAGCGCATGCGTGTCTCGCCGTTCCAGAACCAGTGCGGCAGCGCGGTGGTATGGCCGAAGGTGTTGAGCTGGTCGTAGCCCGGCATCCGGTGCCAGTAGACGCCGCGCACATATTCACGCCAGCCGAGGATTTGGCGGATGTAGCCCTCGGCCGAGGCCAGCGGCACGGCGCCGTCGCGCCAGGCGGCGGCCACCCGCTCCACCACGGTGCGCGGATCGAGCATCTTGGTGTTCATCGCGAATGACAGCAGCGAATGAAACAGGCGCCACGCGCGTACGCTCATCGCGTCCTGATAACGGCCGAAATGGGGCAGGGCTTCCCGCACGAAGCTGTCCAATTGCACCAGCGCTTCGTCGCGGTTCAGCGGCCACGCGAAATCGTCGGCCTGCGGTGCGCCGAAGCTGCGCACGCCGGCCGCTTCGATGGTGCGCCACAGCGCGCTGTGGTCGTGGCGCGGGCGCGAATCGGCCGGTTCCCACGGCGTCCCCGGCCAGGCTTCACGGTTGTCGTGGTCGAAATTCCACTGGCCTCCGGCCGGTTTGCCAGCGGCCGCCATCAGCACGTCGTGGCACCGCCGCATGTGGCGATAGAACGGTTCCATGATCCACGCGGCGCGGCCTGCAAAAAATTCGGCCGCCTCGTGACGGGTGGCGTAAAAATGCTCGCTGTCGTCCATCCGGGTGGCGATACCCAGGCCGGCGGCATAGGCGGCCAACTGCTGGTCCAGCCGCCATTCGTCCGGCGCCTGCCAGCACAAGGCGCTGGCGCCGTAGTGGGCGATCAGGTAGTCCAGGTTGTCCGGCAGCGATTGGCGGTTGTCCGGATCGTCGATCGCCAGGTAATGGACGCGGTGCCCGGCGTCGCGCAGCCGGCGCGCCAGGTCGCGCATGGCGGCAAAGATGCCGATGATTTTTTGCGCGTGATGCAGCACGTAGTCGGTTTCCTGGCGCATCTCCATCAGCACGAACACCACCTCGGCGCTGGTCTGTTCAAACCAGCTGTGGCGGCAGTTCAACTGGTCGCCCAGGATCAGCTTGAGCGTGGTGCTCATGTCCGGCCCGCCGTGGCGGGGAGGGTGACGCGAAAGCGCCGGCGCAACCAGCGGATCGGCGCGCCGACCAGCGGCAGCTTGGCCAGCAGTTCCTCGGCGGCGTCCCAATAGTCGCGGTGCATGATGACCAGACCGTCCGCGTTGAAACGCAGGTGGCTGCCGCCTTCAACCTGATAGGCCTTGCCGCGCAAGCTGAACACGAATTGCCAGGTGACGAAGGCTTGCTGCCCCTGCACCACGCGCTCGCCGATGATGAAGCGCGGCTGCTCGGTGGTGACGAACATGTGGTGGAAAATCGCCTCGATGGCGGCCACGCCGCGCACGTCGTTGAACGGGTCGCGAAACTGCGCGTCGGCCGCGTAGAATTGGCCGGCTCGCGCCACCGTGTCCGGCGTCAGACTGGCATACCATGCCAGCAGGGGTTCAGGATTGGTCATTGTGGCAGCAGGAAGTGCGTGATAAAGGCGAAGCGCCAACGGTACGGCAGCCAGCGGAGCAGCTTGACCAGCAGCGTGAAGCGCTTCGGGAAATGGATTTCAAACTGGCCGGAGGCCAGCCCGCGCCGGATCGCCTTGGCCGCCGCTTGCGGCGTTTGCAGCGCCGGCATGGCGAAGGTGTTCTGTGCGGTCAGCGGGGTCTGCACGAAGCCGGGATTGATCAGGTACACGTCCAGCCCGCGCGGATGCAAATCACTGTACAGCAGTTCCGCCAGGTTGATCAGCGCGGCCTTGCTGGGACCATACACGCTGGCGTTGGGCAGACCGACGTAACCGGCGACGCTGGCGACAATGGCGATGCCGCCGCTGCCGCGCGCCAACATGGCGGGCAGCACCGTGGCCAGTCCGGTGTAGACGCTGCCCAGGTTGACGGCCAACGTGTGGGCGGCGCCATCGGAGGTGACGTCCCAACTGCGTTCCGGTTGGTAGGCGGCGGCGCAAAACACGATCAGGTCGACGCCGCCCGCCTGCTGGCAGATATCCAGGTAGCGCTTGCCCCATGCCTTCTGGTCCAGGATGTCAAACGGCGCAACGATGGCCCGCGCATGGCCGGCGGCGACGTTTTGCAACAGGTCGGCGCGGCGCGCCGACAGTGCGACCGTTGCGCCGGCTTCCAGCAGTTCCTGGGCCAGCGCGGCGCCGATACCGCTGGAGGCGCCCACCAGCCAGACGCGCTGCCCGGCCCAGGCCGTGATTGGCCGGTTCAGGGAGCGCATGCGCGCCTCCGGAACATCAGCGTGACCTGGCCTAGTTCGATGCCGAATTTGGCCATGCTGGCGCGGTTGATCATGGTGCAGTCATCGATCAGGAACATCCAGTCGTCGAACGCCATCTCGTAAGTGCGGCCACTGACCGGCAGCAGCAGCGTGTATTGCCAGCGCAGCGCATTGCCCGCCAGTTCGCCTTGCGCGGTGCCTTTGACGTCGTCGGCGCGGCCCTGCCAGCGGCCATCGGCAGCGCGCGTCAAGTGCCAGACGCGGCGCTGGCGGCTGCCATCGTCGTACAGGAACTGCTCGTCGAGCGTCAGCGTGCCGTCGCCGACGGTGCCGGTGATGGTGACATGGAAGCGCTTTTCCACCACGCCGCCGCGGCTCTGGAACATGCCCCAGGCATCGACGGTGCCGTTGAAGTAGACGGCCAGGTCCAGCACGGGCTGCTGCGCCCGGTAGTGCTGGACGTCGGGACCGGCACAGCCGGCAAGAATGGCCAGCAGCAGGCCGCCGAACAGTTTTTTCATGGTGAACTCCGGTAACGGATGGCAGGGATCGGCGTTGGCAGTTGGCGCCACAGCGCCGCCATGGCCAGTAACTTCAGCAGACAAGGAACGGCGGCATACACCAGCGACAGCGCGGCGCCACCCGTAACACCGGTGCCACC
>JAIENA010000289.1 GCA_019751755.1 Burkholderiaceae bacterium
CGCGCCTTGCCGTCACCGGCCACGCCGGCCAGGAATTGCTGGCGCGCTTCGACGAAGCCTTGCGGTGCGACTTCCTTCGGGGCAGCGGTGGCCAGGGCGCTGGCAAAGGCGGCGGCGCTGCCGAGGATCAGGGCGAGGATGGATGGTTTCATTGCGGTCTCCGTGGTGGACTCATGGCGAGTAATGGAGACAGCTTAAGAACGGCCGGGCAGGGCGGCCAGCGGGTTGCGACGAAACCCGTTTGGCGTGGAGTGAAACCGGGATGGCATGGCGCGGGAAAAAAATCGTCGTAGCCCTTGTGCAAATCCGAAACGGGCCGCTATAATTCGGCCTCAATTCCCTGATAGCTCAGTCGGTAGAGCGACGGACTGTTAATCCGCAGGTCCCTGGTTCGAGTCCAGGTCGGGGAGCCAGAATTTAGAAAAGCCCAGCCTTTACCGGTTGGGCTTTTTGCTTTCCGGCGCCTAAAAAAATAATGCATTCTGGTAACGGTTGATGCAGAATACCGGCTTTGTAAATTTAACAATAATTTTCATGGCCAAACTAAGCCAATTACTGCTTGCCGGATTGCTCGTGTTGCTCTGCGGTTGTGGGGGCGGCGGCGGCGCCGCTGGTCCAGCGGTTAGCGTGCCCACGCAACCTCCCGTTACGCAACCTCCCGTGGTGGAGGCCAGGCTAACCAAAATTACCTTGCAAAGCGATGCGGGCGACGCGATTGGATTGGGGAAAAGTTATACCTACAATTTGACCGACGCGAAAATTTCCGTGACCAGCGACCATAATCGGCTGGTGGTGGAAGTCGAAGGCGACGAAACCTGGACTGGTGTATTTCAAACCGGTGGTACTGAACTGACGCAACTTAAAGCCGGCATGGTTGCCGACGCTCCCCGCTACGTCGATGGCCTGGACTGGAGCAAAAGTGGGCTGACCTGGTGGGGGGAGGGGCGCTCGTGCACAAGCTCCAACGGCTGGTTTGCTATTGATAGTGTGAAGTACGATGGCGCCCGTCTAAGCGAAGTCAAAGTTCGGTTCGAGCGCCACTGCAATGGCAGCACACCGGCATTACGTGGTGAAATCGCATTTTATGCCGACGATACCAGCAAACCACCGCAACCCGTGGCGCCGCCGGCCACCCTGTGGCGTCCCCCGGCCGACCTCGCGAACAGCACTGGCAACTATGCCTATTTCGACAGCGACGAGGGCGATTACGTTGGCTTGGGCAAGACCTATCGATATGACCAACGTAATGCCAGCCTTAACGTATCCGGCGATGCCTATCAATTGCGCATCAGTGTCAAAGGATACGAAGTGTGGACAGCCGAATTGCGGGGAATAGCTTGGTCAGGCACCTTGCAACCTGGATACTATCCTGGTGTGCATGGTGCTCGCTTCAACAACCCGGTAAAAGGGGGCTTGAGCTGGACTGGCGTAGGACGTGGCTGCAGCAAGTCGACAGGGTGGTTTGTGGTTGATTCGGTGACCCAGGACCAGGGCAGCATAACGTCGCTCGACCTCCGTTTTGAGCAGCACTGCGAAGGGCGCGCCGCAGCCTTGCGTGGCGTCATTCACTGGAAGGCGCCATCGCTGGCTTCATTGCCCCAGTTACCAGGCAACACCATGGTGGGGTCCTGGCGCGCGCCAACGGCGGCTTTGCCGGGTAGTGGCAATTATCTTTATATGCACAGTGATCCCGGCGAGTCGTTAGGGAAAGGTTTGATTGACTTGCAAACCAGCGCGACCGCCAAATTCAATGTGGATGTCCAAGCCAATCGCCTGACAGTCGATGTGCGTGGGGGGCATAACTGGTCAGTGACTTTGAACGCGAGGCCGGGACAATCCCAATTTGTTGCAGGAGAATACGCCGGCCTGCGAGCAGGGCAGCTTACCGTTGCTCTCGATGGTTCTGGGCAATTTGAGCCGCAAGGATGGGTTGTTATCGACAGCGTCGGCTATGCCGCCGGTAAGCTGGTGGCTCTCGATTTGCGTTTCGAAGAGCTTGGCAACAACAGGGCCGGCAACGGTACCGGGTTATTGCATGGGCAGTTGCATTGGCGGGCAGAATATCCTGATAACTTCGCAGGACCAGCACCGCTTGCTCCGACTTTGTTCTGGCGTCCGGCGCCAACGAGTACACCGTCGGCCGGTAATTATATCTATCTGGAAAGTGATCGCAGCGATTTTATTGGCGGGCAGTCTGCTTACCTCTACACGCCACTTGACAGCTTGATTACGGTTCGCGCCAACGGAAACCAGGTAACGCTCGGTGTGGATGGTGATGAGAGTTGGAGCGGCCGCTTTGCGGCGATGAGTAATCTGGGTCAGATCCAGCCGGGCTACTACGCTGGATTGAGCAACTCCGAATATGCCAACCCGGCCCAGGGTAATTTCAGCTGGGGCGGCGACGGACGTGGCTGCAATACCGCGACGTCTGGTGTTGTCGTAGATAAGGCAACTTATGTGGCGGGGCAGTTGATTGAATTGCGTCTGCGGTTCGAGCAGCATTGCGAAGATGCGCCCGGTGCACTGCGTGGGGAAATTCGTTGGGCTGCGAATGATAAGCTACAGCCTGCTGGACCCGCTGCAATTCCGCCCGGCTTGTGGCGCGCACCTTCTGGCGCCCTGCCGGCAACAGGCAACTACTTATATACAGCGTCCGACCGCAGTGACCCGATTGGCGGTGGCAAGACGATGCTGATGACGGACAAGGACACCACCTTTTATGCCCACTTCTCTACGCCCTCGAGCAGCGATGCCTATTTCCGCCTTTCTGCCCAATCCTCGAACAAGGCAATGGGGGATTGGAGTGGTGAGTTTCAGGCCATGATCGGGCTGAAGAAGTTCCAGGTAGGGGTATATGATCATGTGGCTCGCGTCCCTTTCCATAATCGGGCATTTGGCGGAATGATCTGGTCTGCCAATGGTGTTGGATGCAATACGTCGATTGGCTGGTATGCGATCGACAAGGCTGTTTACGTGGGGGATGCCTTGACCGTCTTGCATGTCAGGTTCGAACAGCACTGCGATAATTACTCTCCTGCCTTATATGGTGAATTGCATTGGGAAGCCCCGAGAACATAAAGCCGGGTAACAGTCCGCCACCGAACTGTTAATCCGCAGGTCCCTGATTCGAGTCCAGGTCGGGGAGCCAGAATACTGCAAACGGCTGCACGAGTAATCGTGTGGCCGTTTTGCATTGGGGGTGCGCTGTGTGGCTAGCGGTCCAACGGATTGATGACGCCGCGTCCACTACGGTTCTGGGCATGCGTGTCAATCATCTTCGTGCGGATGTTCTTGTGTCCCTGCATCTCCTGCAGGTCCTGCATTTTCTGCCTCTCCTGCAGGTCCGGTGGCATGACGTTTTCTCCCTAG
>JAIENA010000456.1 GCA_019751755.1 Burkholderiaceae bacterium
GACCGCGACAAAGCGCAGGCTGGCCGCGCGCACCTCGCCCGGCGCCATGGCGGCGACCAGCGCTTGCAGCATTTGGGGCAGCACGATAATGCTGTGGGGCTGGTGGCGGGCGATGGCGTCCAGGCAGCGCTGCGGATCAAACTGGCTGGCCCCGGTCAAGCCGATCTCCGCCAGTGGCGGGCAAATGATGGTGGCGCCGCTCAACAGGGCGGTATACGGGCCGGCGATGTTTTCCAGCAAGACCGCGAATGGCAGCAGGCACAAGTGGCGTTCCAGCTTGAGCGGCGCGACGCCCTGTTGCAGCGCCTGTGCCAGCTGCCATTGCTGCGCGGTGCTCAGGCAGACCCCTTTGGGGCTGGCCGTGGTGCCGGAAGTAAACGTGATCTTCTGGGTGTGCGGCGGTCCGGGCTGGTCGACGGCGGCGGCGGCCTGGTACAGCCGCAGCGGGGCGCCGTAATCGGTCACGTCGCCAAAGCCGAACCCGGCCAGCGGGGCGCCGGGCGGCGCCAGCACCGCGCCGGCGCCGCTGGTATTGAGCACATGGGCCCACTGGGGCGGTGTGAAGAATAGTGGCAGCGGCACCAGCGTCAGGCCGAGCCGCTGGGTGGCCAGGTCGGCCACCAGCCATTCGGGCCCGTTATCGGCCAGGATCGCCAAGGGCGCCTGCGGTGCGCGGCGCGCCTGCAAAGTGTCGCAGAGACGGCGCACGCGCGCCGCCAGGGCCGGCGCGTCGAGGCTGTCGGCGCCGTCGCTGAGGACGGCGCGGCCGGCGGGGAAAAGATCAGGTAAGTTGTCTAAAACCATAATGGATATCACCGAACATGACTTTGGGTTGTGTGTCGTAATAGCTGCCCCAGCGCTGGCCGCCATCGGGCAGCCGGGCTGGATCGGCCGGGGCCAGCACATGGGGCTGGAGCCGTAACCGGCTGAAGGAATTGAGCAGGCTGGCGGTGGCGGTAAACACCACCCAGCGCAAGCCCAGTCCGTTCAGGAGTTGCGTGGTGCTGATGATCAGTGCGCGTGCCGCGCCCGGCTGCAGCGCCGCCAGGTTGCCCACTTCGACGATGGCGCCGCGTGCCACCGGGCTGTGCGCATGGGCGCTGATGGCCTCCTCGACCGGGGTGTCGAGGTAGTGTTCCAGGAACAGGGGGCAGCTGGCGGCCGGGGTGAACCCCAGTGCGGCCACCAGGCGCCCGTCGCCGTCGCGCTGGCCCAACAGGATGTCGCTGAAATGACTGACCTCGGCGCCGTAGCTGGCGTGAAACGATTGGGCGATGAATTGTTCCAGTTCGGCGCGGCCTGTGGCGCCGCGTGGAAACAGGGCGATGGCGCCGGATTTCCGCGTGGTGTCGACGGACTCGGCGGACCGGGCGGACCCGGTGGGCAATTCAGTATTGGCGCTCAACATGGCATCCCTTAAACACTGCTGTTGGGATGACTGTATGCAAGCAAGATTATCTGTGGATTAACCGGCGCATTATTTTGTCGGTTGGGGCGGCGCCCTTATCGCGTTTCAGCGCAGGGCGGCGGAGAGTTGGCTGCGGTAGCGTTGTTCGATCCGTTTTTTCTGTTTCTGGAACACGGGGTTTTTCAAGGCAGTGTCGACCGCCGCGATGAACTGGCTGGCGCCGGGGAAATTCTTGCGCACGCCGACATGGAATTTCACGATGCTGTTGGGAATAAACTCCACCTGCTTCATGCCCAGTTGTTTTTCATAGCCGAGGCGGCGCGCAAAAAAAATCGCCTGCTCCATCGGCATGATGAAAAAATCGCCGGTCTTGCGCTCGAAGGTCATGTGGATCAGTGAATCCGGCGCATTGACCATGGTGCGGCGGATGGTGGACGGCACGTTGTCGGTTTCCCACTCGACCGCTTCCTGGCTGACAAACACCAGGTCCTTTAAATCATGGAAGCTGCGTGCATGGGCAATTTTTTCCGCATGCTGACTGTCGCGCGCGTAGACCAGGTTGCCATAGTCCAGGCTGAACACCGGCTGGGCGGAAAAGTGGGCATAAGCGAGCCGCGTGGTGGACGGAAACGTGACGAACACGTCCATTTGTCCGGATTCCACCATGCGCTGGGCGCGGATCCACGGGAAGGAATGATATTGCACCTGATATTGCGGCAGCGTGGTGAACAGCGCCTGCAGCAAATCCTGCAGGATGCCTGATGTCAGGCCATTTTCCACGAAACTGACCGGAGCCATGTGTTCGGACATGGCGACCCGGACCAGCGCCGGTGCGGCGCCGCTGGCCGGCGCGGCCAGGCAACATGCCAGGGCCGCCAGGGCGGCCCGTTTTTTCCAACTGATAGACAAATCCATGGCCTATTGATTTTGCAATGTATGCAATGGACTCGTCGCTTTATTCGTCGAACTCCGAACTTAAATCCTTGAAGCCTTTGCGCACGGCAAACGGCAGGAACTCGTCCGGCGTATCGAGCACGACCAGACGCTTTTCCTGGATTACCGGATCGCCCGCCGTCATGTCGGGACCGGCATAACCCAAGGTACGCAGGTGCGCGCTGATGCCGGCGATCAGGGTTTTATCCCGGTGCAAGCCATCCGGCGCGGGCGCGGCAAGGTCCACGTACAGGTCGATGACGCCGTAGCCTTCATCGAAAATACGGATGGATTTGATGTCGACGGGGCGGCCACTGCCGTCGGTGGTTTTGAAAGGGCCGCTGAGCTGGATATCGGTGTCTTGGTTCATATTGCCAGCATACACCAAATGGACGCTCTGGTCCGTCTCGCCGGTATCTCCAGTACAATCCGGCGGCCATCCACCCATTGCCGCCCCCGCGACCCTTATGCCCCAGCCAGCCCTGACGATTTCCCGCATCCTGCACGCCGGTTATGTGTTTGCCTGCGACGGCACCCGCATCGCGTTCGACACCATTTTTGAAAACCCGTTCAGCCGCAACTGCCACGCCTTTCCCCAGGTCCGCTTCGACACCGAGGAAATCCGCCGGCAGCGCTTTGACGCGGTCTTTATTTCGCACTTCCACGACGACCATTGCTCGCTGGAGAGCCTGGATTTGCTGGACCGCGCCACGCCGCTGTACCTGTACTGCATCTTCGACGAGCTGTTCGACATGGTGCGCCAACTGGGCTTTACCAGTGTACACCGGCTGCACTTGAATCAAGCAATCGCGGTCGGCCCGTTTCGCGTCACACCCCGGGAAGCCATGGACGCCGATGTCGACTCGATGTTCCAGGTCCAAGCCGCCGGCCTCAATGTGCTGAACGTGGTCGATTCCTGGATCGACGACGGCACCCTGGCCCAGTTGGTGCGGGAAGGGCCGTGGGACATGGTGTTGTGGCCGTTCCAGACCATGCGCGAAATCGAAGTGCTGGCGCCGACCCGCGCTGAGGCTGCGCCGCCGGCTTTGCCTGGCGAATGGCTGGCGCAGTTGCAGGCGCTGGCGCCGCGCTA
>JAIENA010000423.1 GCA_019751755.1 Burkholderiaceae bacterium
GTAAGCGTGCAGCCGCCCCACCTGTAATTGCATAGCCAATTTCCGGATACTCCGATATTTGATCGGAGGGTGGAAATGAAAGAGCAGGAAAACTACGCGATGTGGGCGGAACGTGTGGCCGCTTGGCATAGCAGTGGTGAATCAATGCGCGCCTTTGCGCTGCGCCATGAGTGGAAACCGCGGCAACTGGCCTGGTGGAACAAACGTATCAATGAAGATAGGGCGGCAGCTCCGGTGCTGATCCCGGTGAAAATCACGTCGCCAGTCGCATGCGCGCCGATCCGGTTGAATGGATCGGGCTGGTCGCTGGAGTTGCCGGTGGCGACGCCGGCAGACTGGCTGGCGGAACTGTTGCGGTCACTGTGATGCGGTTGCATGCCGAAGCAGTGTGGCTGTGCACCGCGCCGATGGATATGCGCGCCGGGATCGACAAGCTTTCGCTGCACGTGCAGCAGGCGCTGGGGCGGGCACCGTGCGATGGCACGGCGTACGTGTTTACCAACCGGCGTCGTTCGCGGCTGAAACTGGTGTGCTGGGATGGCACTGGCGTCTGGATGTGCTTGCGCCGCCTGCACCGGGGGCAGTTTACATGGCCACAGGATGGCGATGCCGCCTGGTCGTTGACCGACCAGCAGTGGCAATGGCTGATTGCCGGCGTGGATTGGCAGCGCCTGTCGGCGCCGCCACCGGCACATTGGCGGTTGTAAACATGCCGAGTCCGCGTTAACATCGTGGCCATGGACCTGCTCACTGAACTGACCCGCACCAACGCCGATCCGGCCGTGATCGCGCAGGTGCGCGCACTTCTGGAAGAGCAGCAGAAAGCGCAACAGCGGCTGCAAGCGCAGGTCGCCGAAAAGGATTTCAAGATCAAGGCGCTGACGGCGGAGCTGGCGTATTACCGCCGTATCCAGTACGGCAAAAAGAGCGAGGCGTTCAAAGGCGAGCAGCGCGATCTGTTTGACGAGACCGTCGACACCGACTTGGCCGCCATTCATGCGGAACTGGGCAAAGCGCCGAAAGCGGAAGGCAAGTCCGATAAGCCCGCGCCGAAGCATCCAGGTCGGCAAACCTTGCCACCGGAATTGCCACGCATCGAACACCGCCACGAACCCGATTCGTGCCAGTGCGGCGCCTGCGGCAAGGGGCTGGTGTTGATCGGCGAGGATGTCAGCGAACAACTGGATCTGGAGCCCGGCCGCTTCTTCGTGCATCGCCACATCCGCCCCCCAGTATGCCTGCCGCACCTGCGAAACGGTGACTGCCGCGTCGGTGCCACCGGCCATCATCGATGGCGGCCTGGCCGCGCCCGGCCTGCTGGCGTGGGTGGGCGTCTGTAAATTCGCCGACCACTTGCCGCTGTACCGGGTCGAACAAATCACGGCCCGGCAAGGCGTGCCGATTGCCCGCTCAACCCTGGCGGCCTGGATCGGCCGTATCGGCGTGGCCCTGCAACCGCTGTGCGACCGGCTGGCCGAGTTGCTGCGGCAACGGCCATGCCTGCATGCCGATGAAACTCCGGTGCGCCAGCTTGACCCCGGCGCCGGAAAAACCAAAACGGCTTACCTGTGGGCGTACCGCTCCAATGACTTCGACACCGGACCGCCCATCGTGGTCTTCGACTATCAAACCGGCCGTGCCGGCGCCCATGCGCGGGCCTTCCTTGAAGGCTGGCGGGGGCACCTCATGGTGGACGATTTTTCTGGTTACAAGAAACTGTTCACCAATGGCGTGACGGAATTTGCCTGTCTGGTCCATATTCGCCGTAATTTTTTCAAGTTGCACCAGGATCACGGCAGCCCGATCGCCGCCGAAGCGCTGCGCCGCATCGGCTTGTTGTACGAGATCGAGCGGGAGGGGAGTGAACTGACGATCCCGGCCCGGCTGGAATTGCGCCAGCGGCGCGCCAAGCCGGTGCTGGCCGATCTGTACGACTGGCTGCAAGCGACCCAAAAGATCGCCGCCAAGGGCAGCAAAATCGAGGGCGCCATTGCGCATGCCATCAAGCGCTGGCCCGCCTTGCTACGCTATGCCGACTCGGGGTCATTGCCCATCGACAACAATCCTGCCGAAAATTCCGTGCGACCAATAGTTCTCGGGAAAAAAAACTGGCTTTTCGCAGGCTCTGAACGTGCCGGCCAGCGCGCCGCCGCCATTCAATCTCTGCTGGCCACGGCAAAACTCAATGGCATCGAGCCGCTGGCATGGCTGACCGAGACCCTGGAAAAGCTGCCTACCTGCCCAAACCATCAACTCGATACGCTGCTGCCTCTTGCCAGGAACCGTCAACCTTAAAGCGGTACAGTTGTGGGGCAGACGATTCGACAGTCGTGCGACTTGCGCCTACGACCGCCAGGCTGTGGCGAGGGAATTGGTGGACGAGTTCCAGGTAATTCGCGAGGACGTGAGTGAGGTAAGCTAAAGGCCCGCCCCCAGACAAGGGAGCGGGCTTTTCCTGATCAGCTCAGTTAATGTTGGCCTATGTTTGTCGTCCAGATCCTAAAGAATCCAAATTGTGATAGAAATTCACCATGCGCCTTACCTGAAAAAGCGTACTGAAGTCCGATGCTTGGTTTTTCTCAACATATGCCAGATGGTCGTCGAGCGCTTTGATGAAATCGCCCTTTCCGTGATTGTCAGAAACCAACGTGCCATTTTGCATTTTGAATTGCCCTTCAGGAGGCGGGAGATAATCAAGCAAATTGCCACCCGGAATAGCACCAGCTTTCTGTAGATCCATAGCCATGTTCGTGACTTCCGAATATGAAATGTTATGCAAGTCATATTTCTGCATAATCTGAGCCGCTTTGCTAGTGCTATCGATACTCACAGGTTCTGCCGCAGTAACTCCTTTGCTAGAAGCCTTTTTGGCATCGGTCTTTGTGTTGACCAGATCGATTGTGGATAACGCGGTGTAAGCATTGATTTTCATCCGATTCTCCCAATTGATGATTTGACGCTAACGACTGACTGTATGCTTTTCCGGTTATTTTACCAACATCGAATCATTCATTGTGTTTCCTGGTGAATTCGTCGACGTATTTTGATATGTGAAACTACCACTTTGATAGCCATCAAAATTCCAGTATTTTCTGAAGCCAACTACAGTTTGCCCAGCCAAGCAAGGAATGTCATAACCCGTACCGGCCCAGTTAACGCAGATTGTATCTGTCTGGTAATTTTTTGCCGAGGAAACTACGCCGCCATTCCACGTCGCAACTGGAATACTGCCGTAGCCGAGTTCCTCCGTCACAATGCGCAATTGCGTCCCGCCGTGGTCGGCCGTAGTAGACGTTTGGGAGCCGGAAACGCCTTCCCACCCGATGTTGCTTGAGCCAACATAGGCTACCTGCAAATACGTTAATGCCGGAGCAGCTGCCATCGGATGTACTTCGGCTGTTGGGCGTGGTAATTCGCGCATCTGCTTTGCTTGTAGCT
>JAIENA010000397.1 GCA_019751755.1 Burkholderiaceae bacterium
CGTTGATTCTATTGGTCGGGGCGAGAAGATTCGAACTTCCGACCCCTTGCACCCCATACGCGCTGGCTATCGGCTACAGGCCGCATGATAGCTTGCTTTGATCGCCATGTGTCTAATATACAGCATTTGCGCCACCGCCAGATTGCGGGGCATGCACATCCACACTTCAAGCGAAATTAGACACGATTCCGCCCCGAAAACCGCCTAAATAGGATGACCTCCCTAAATAGGGCACCTACCCTATTTAGTGAAGCCATCTATCTTTCCTTGACTTCCACAAATTTTCAAGATCGGTGTATAGGCTATTAACCAAGCATGCTTAATGCCAATACCCGCAATGCAAACAGACACTTGCCGCCACGCAACTGTACTATAAAAGCGACATCGCGGCCTCTGTAAGCCCTTGATATTATTGAGCGTGAACGCCTGCAATAGTACGGGGTTTAGGAACAGATTCCGAACCATCACAGCCAGCAATTGCCGCCTCCAGCTGCGATTCATACTTCCGGCCGCGCAGCCAGTCCCGCACCAGCGCCATGATTTTGCGCCCGTCGCTCGCGCTGGCATCGAGCTTGTCGAATTCGAACGCAGGCCGCTCAGGCACCACCTTTACACATGGTGTATAGACGGGAATTTCGACGCGCTGGATTGTCGGTGGCGCGCTGGCGCAGCCGGCCAGCACCAGGACCAACAGGATCCACCTCATCGCACGTCCTCCAGCAGCTTATTCACGTATGGCATGGCGTCGGCGCAAGTCGTGACGCGCGCGCCATCCATGCGCTGCAGCGCCGCGTCAAAGCGCCGGCCGGCAGCGGCCGTCTGCTGCTGAGCGACCTGTCCACGCGCCTCGGCGGCCAGCCGCGCCTCTCCCAGTTTAGCGATCGCCGTATTCTGGTCATCGATGCCGGCACGCAGCTGCGCGCTGATGACCCGCTCCGCGTTCAAGTCGAGCTGTGCTTTGTCTCGATCCCCGGCAGCCAGCGACCAGCCGGTACCGGCCACGGCACCCACCACCAACAACATAGCGGCCAGCGCGATCGCGGCGAACCTCCACCACGCGGCAATCAAAACTCACTCCATTCCGGCAGAGGTACGGTCTTACCAGCGAGTGCGTGGGTGCAATCACCCAGGAACTGGATCAAGCCGTCTGTGACGAACGAATGGCAAACACCGCACTTGAATGGCGATGGGCGGCCAAAGCGTGCCTCGTAGGTGCACCAGCATTCTTTACCGTCACCGTCCGCATGATGCCCGCTGCGCGCCAGCACGGACGGCGTCAAAGTCGGCGCCGCCGGGTTGCCGTTATAACCCCAGACCGGCCGCAGTGCGCCACTTGCCGCAGGCGCCACTGCGATCACGTGAGTTTCGCCACAACCGGGGCAATCGAAAGCCACGTGGCCATCGGACAAATTACCCAGCTTGCTCATGCGATCCCCTGCGAATAGACGGTACCGCCCTGGTTAAAAGTAGCCGTCAGCACCTGGCGCCGCGGTGCGCCGGCCGCCAGCCCGATGTGCACCCAGGCACCGCCTTCGCAAATGAGTTGATCGAACGGGAGGCCGCTATCACGGATCACGCACGCCAACTGGCGCGGCGACATGCCGGGCGCCGTGATATCAGCGGCCAGGCCCTGCAGGTGGGCACTGTCACGAGCCCCGCCCACGGCGGCATTGAGCTGCTGCGACCGGTAGCCACTCGACACGACGATCGGGCGCCCGGCCAGCGCCCGCACCTGCTCCAGCAACTCGGCAACGCGGTACAGATTCTTCAACACCACGGGGCCAGGCCTGTTATCGATGCGGCGCCGCGTCGCCACTTGCGAAGCCACCAATTCTTCGAGGGTGAAATGTTCGGTCAGATTCATGGACTCTCCGCGCGCCGGCGGTTGCCTGCTAGGTGCAAGGCAACGCCAACGGCAAAAATGCAGTCAAAAACATCGCGGCCGCCCATCACGCTCGATGCTGCGGCAGCGGTCGCCCCGGCGCCGAGTGAGATGAACGACCAGCGCACCAGGTGCCGCGTTCGCGCCCCCATGCGATTCAGTGCTGCCACTGCGACGCCGAGCACGTACAGCGCCGCCACCCCTTGAATAATCGAAATGACAGGCATGGCGCTCACTCCTTAGGATCAGGCAGACTGGGCAGCTTGACGTCACGGAAACGGTCGACCATGCCCAGCAGCACCGGGACGGCACGCATCGCTACCAGGCCGGCGAAGAAGGCGACGCCACGCTCGAAGGGATCAGGCAGGCCCAAGTAGTGCAGAGCGAGCGGCGCCGCCGATACGGCAACGGCCGTGCCGGCGAAAATTGCCGTGATGGCCTGGGTGCGAGTCATTTCCTTGGTATAGCTGAGCGAAACCGCCGCGCCGAGAAAGCCGAACACGAGCGTTGCAATCTTGATGCCGGCCACGCTATCGGTTGTTTGAGGGTCCAGAGGCATAAGCACCTTTAAGGGTTGATGGCCATCAGCGCGGTTTCGCCGACGTGCGAAAGGTTTGCAAAGACGTCACGCCCGGCGGCGCGCAGCGTGCCTGCGGAAAACTCATAGCAGAACCAGTCACCGTCATCCGCCCAGTTCCGCCCCGGCGCCAGCGCCAGGCCAAAGGCGCCACGCCAGTCGTAGCTCTTGCCCACCTGCTGCTGCGCCCAGCGAATACCTGCTGCCACGTCCGGCACCTTGTAGGCGATTTCCCGTACAACGCATTGCCCGCTCAGCGCGGTTGCGCGATCAACAACGCGAACTCCGTGGCGCATGGTGGCCTCGTAGCACGTGCCGTCAGGCGCGGCAATAATCGAATGTGACGACAACGCCAGGGCAAAGCGCGATCGAGGCATAGCCCAGCGAATCAGCCAGGAAACCGGGTTCCAGTGGCGCCGGGTAAAAATGATGGTGATCGTACTCATGGCAAGCTCCTTTCGATTTCAGATACACCCTGGATAATGTTGTCGTGGGCCAACTGGGCTGCATCAGCATCGATGGCGGCCAGAATGCCGTACTTGGCCATCCGGTACGCGCCGAGCGCTTGCAGGCCCGCTTTCAGCGCATCGGCCTGGGCGATGATGCGGTCAGCAGCATCCCGCACGGTGAGGCCGGCCGGCACCGCAAACGATGTGATCCACACGCTCGGCGTGCCAGCGTACAGCGCAGCAGCGAAGGCGCGTGCTGCGACCTCGCGTGCGTCGTATTCAGGGCCAAACCGCGTCCAGCGGTTATAAATCCCCGCGATCGTGGAGTCGACGGTCTGTGCCAGGCGCTGCTTCAGGGCTTCCAGCGCTTCCCCCACGACAGGCTCGGGCGTGGGCTTGGTGAACATCCCCGTTTCCTTGTCGTGAATATCGCCTGGCCCGGCTACAGCATCTGGATCGGCAACCAGGTCCGGCAGGAAGTCGAGGTCAAGCACTTCAATGACCTGCAGCACGACCCTGTTTTTATCAATCTGCGCTGCGCGCA
>JAIENA010000334.1 GCA_019751755.1 Burkholderiaceae bacterium
CACAGGCGCCGGGCGCCGTCCCGGCGGCGCCGGACGGCACGCGGCCACGCGACAACGAGGCGCAGCAAAAGCGCATGGCCCGCATGCAGGCGTTGCGCGAGATCCAGGCCAAGACCATGGCGGAACTGGCGGCAGTGCCGCCGGGCGACAACAAGCGACTGTATGAAGTGCTGGCGCGTTTCGACAGCCAATTGCGCGCCGCTGGCGTGCCGCCCATCCTCGAAATGGACAAGCTGCGCAAAGTGTTCGACGGCGCCGACCGCATCCAGGACCTGAACCGGCAATTGTTGGCGGAGGCGCAAAAAGGCAAGGCGGCCGACCCGGCGCGCCTGCGCGACCTGTCGTCACAACTGTCGGCGGTACAGACTCAGATACCGCGCCAGTTTATTCGTGCCGACGTGATGGAAAAGGCGATGGCGAAATGACACCGCTGCGCTACGCCGCCATGCGCGGCGTCTCGATGGTCGAAACGGCCGTGGTGCTGACTGTGTTCGGCGTCATGCTGGGCCTGGTGATGGCCGGCCGCGCCGGCGGCGGCAGTGCGCCTGCTTCGGACGCGGCCGCCCAGGATGCCGTGGTCAGCGCCGTGTATGCCTATGCCAAGCGCAACTTCCGTCTGCCGTGCCCGGATAGCGATGGCGACGACCTGGAAGACCGCGATGCCACTACCGGCCTCTGCACGGCAAGCGACTTGCATACCGGCGGCGTACCTTACAAAACCTTGGGCCTGACCTACAGTTCGTCGCAGGCCGATTCGGTCGGCACGCGTCTGGTCTATGGCGTCTACCGTGGCGCTGGCGCCTTGCCAACCGACCTGACCCAAAGCGGCGCCCGTAGCGTTCCCAACAGTGGTGCCAGCGGCGTACCGGACTATACCGGCCTTGATGCGCTGCGCCAGGCCGTGCGCAACGCCGCCGCACTGTCGTCTGGCGCCAGCGAAATTTACGTGACCGGCGATGATGTGGCGACCGGTCCTGCCAATTGCAGCAATGTTGTCACCAACCTTGCCTTCGCCGTGGTGTATGCCGGTCCCGGCAACGCTGACCGCAGCGGCGGTGATTTTGACGGCGTACACCTGACTGCCGGCTGGTCAGCCGGCACCCCGCACTGGAACGGGGTTCGCACTTCCACTTGTCTTATCGGCCCCGGCAAGCAGGTCAGCGCCACTTACGACGATGTCGTGCGTGCCGTCAGTTTCCCTGAATTTCTTGGCGCCCTGTCCCAATAGGAGCATGCAGCTACGATGACTCGCACCACTTTCCCCCCTTTGCGTGGCACGCGCCGCGCCCGTACCGCGCTGGCCCTGGCAATCGCCGTGGCCGCGACCGGCTGCTCGGTTGCACCTTCTTATCTCGACCGCGAAAAAATCAAGACGGTTGACCGTGATTCGCAGCCGCTGATGAAAGACCGGGTGGTTGAAGAGTCGGCCAAGATGGCCGCCCTGCAGGCTGAGCTGTTCCGCAAGCTGGAACAGACCCAGGCCGCCAGCGTGCGTCCCGCCGAGCCGGTGTTCAATCCGCTCGACGCCGTCAATGTCAGCATTGTGGCCGACGCCACCGATGTGCGGCTGGTCTTCAAGGCCATTGCCGAGCAGGCCAAGCTGAACCTGGTGTTGCCGGCGTCGTTGACGGAACAGCCGCGTACGCTGTCGCTGACGCTGCGCAATTTGCCGGCCAGCCAGGTGTTTGACCATGTGATCAAGGCGCTCGACTTGCATGGCACCGTCGAGCGCGGCGTCATCATCGTGCGCGACCACCAGGAACGCACCTTCAACCTCGATTTCCTGCAGACCGCGATGAGCGCCAACTTTGTCGCCGGCGGCGATGTCTTTGGCGCCAACCAGTCGTCCGGCAACCAGGGATCGGGCGGTGATTCGTCGTCCACCGGGATCCGCAACAGCTTCAACATCCGCGGCCGCAATACCAATGACGCCGATCCGTTCGATCCGATTGAAAACTTGCTCAAGACCATCTTCGCCGTGGAAGGCGACGGCATGGTCGCCAAGGGCGAGCAACGCGAAGAGCGCCTGGCCAAGACGGCGGGCGGCCGCAAGGGCCAGCACTTCGTGCTCAACAAGTCGACCGGCACCTTGTACGTGCAGGGCCGGCCATCGCAGGTGGCGACGGTGGCCTCGCTGGTCGAGCAATACCGCAATGTGTTGAGCCGACAAGTCTTGATCGAGGCGCAAATCCTCGATGTCGCGCTGAACGACGATTTTAAATATGGTATCGACTGGAGCGCGCTGCGCAACATGACGGCGATGCACTTCGGCGCCAATCCGCTGACGCTGGGCGCGATCGAAAGCACGGTGCCGGGCGCGGCCAGCAGCGCGCGCACGATCACGATTCCCGCTTCGGTGCTGGGCAATACCGGCACGCAGCAACTGGGGGTGGCGATGCAGCGCGGCAGCCAGTCGATTGCGTTGAACATGCTCAAGACGTTCGGCGCGGTGCATGTCTTGTCGAATCCTTCGCTGCGCGTGAAAAACACCCAGCCGGCCGTGGTCAGTGTCGGCAGCAATGAGCGTTATATTGCCCAGACCACGTCGAATGTGTCGAATTCGGGCGGTGGCCAGAGTACCGTCTCGTCGAACGTGGTGACCGGTAACCTGTTCGATGGCGTCATGCTGGGCGTGATTCCGTTTATTGGCGACGACGGCACCATCAGCCTGATGATCAATCCGGTGCAGACCACGGTCCAGCCGGGCAGTACCAACCTGATCGACGTTGGCAGTGTCGCCAACCCGCTCAAGATTTCGTTGCCGAAAGTCGATTTTAAAGGGCTGACCACGTCGCTGAGCCTGCGCAATGGCGACATGGTGATCCTGGGCGGACTGATCGACGAAACCGGTAACCGCGCCAAGGCCGGCTTGCCGGGACTGGCGGAAGTGCCGGTGATCGGCGAGATGGCGGGCGCCGTCGACCGGCGCAGCACTGCGCGCGAGTTGATCCTGATCCTGAGGGTGCGCACCCTGTAAGGTATGAGTTTGATTTTTGAAGCGCTGAAGCGCACGAATGCAGCGTCGGGACCGGGCGATGCCGGCCTGATGCTGGCTGACGCGCCCGGCGCACCGGTGCGCCGGGCCTGGGCGGCGGCGGCGGTGGGCCTCTGTTGCGGGGCGTTGCTGGCGACCGGTTTCTGGTGGACCTATCGTTCCGGCGAGGCGGCTGGCCGCAGCCAGGCGCCACCACCACCGGCCACGGCACCCGCGTTGTCAGCGCCGCTTGCCGCACCTGCTTCCGCACCGGCTTCAGTAACTGCTTCCGCAGCTGTATTAGCACCTGTTTCAGCACCTGCTTCAGTACCGGCCCCGGCGTCGACCCTTGCGTCGTCCCCGGTGCCGGCGATCACTGCCGCCACCACTCCGGCCGCAGTGTCGGCCAAGGCGCCCGCTGCGGCGCCGGCCGGCGCACCGGCGGCCAGTGCCGCGGCGCTCGCCGCAGTGCCGGCACCAGCACCAG
>JAIENA010000101.1 GCA_019751755.1 Burkholderiaceae bacterium
CACTGGGGCGAGATGGGCACGCGTTGGGGCGTGAACCGCACGGTGGCGCAAATCCATGCGTTGCTGTTCCTGTCCAATACGCCGCTCAATGCGGAAGACATCGTCGACACTCTGGGGGTGGCGCGCTCGAATGTCAGCAATAGCCTGAAAGAGTTGCAAAGCTGGGGACTGGTGAAAGTCAGCCACGTGATGGGCGACCGGCGCGACCATTTTGTCGCGCTGCAGGATGTGTGGGAAATTTTCCGCGTCATCGTGGAAGAGCGCAAGCGGCGTGAAATTGATCCGACGTTGACGGTGCTGCGCGAATGCGCGATCGAAGCGGACACCGATGCGGCGCTGGACGACGCCACCCGCAAGCGCATGAACGACGTGCTGGCGTTCATGGAAATGCTGGGCGCCAGCTATGACGACTACAAACATATTCCACCGGCCACCATGCTCAAGCTGTTGAAAATGGGCGGCAAGATTGCCCGTTTCATGGGGCCGGATGACAAGGAGGAGTGAGCATGGATAGATCAAACCCTGATGGCACATCACCCGTATTCAACTTGCCGCCGGCCCACGTGCTGGTGACGGGCGCCACCGGCTTTGTCGGCGGCCACGTGGTAGCGGAACTGCTGCGCAGCGGCCATGCCGTGACGGTCCTGACGCGCAATATTAAACAGGCGGCATGGCGCTTTGACGGCAAGGTGCGCTGTATCGACAGCATGGACGCGCTGGCGGACACCGACCGCATCGATGTCGTCATCAACCTGGCCGGCGCGCGCATCCTCGGCTGGCGCTGGAGTGAAAAACGCAAGACGGCCTTGCGCGCCAGCCGCGTTGCGCTGACGCAGCGTCTGGTGGCATGGATCGGGCGCGCCAAGGTCAAGCCGACGCTGTTGCTGAACGCCTCCGCCATTGGTTATTACGGCATCCAGCCACAAGGCGATGCCACGCAACTCGATGAAACCGCGCCGCCGCAAGCGATCTTCATGTCGCAACTGTGCCAGGAATGGGAGGCGGCCGCGCATGGCGCAGGGCAGTATGGCGTGTCAGTGGCCTGCCTGCGCTTTGGCCTGGTGGTGGGCCGGCAGGGCGCCTTGCCGATGATGCTGCTGCCAATCAAACTCGGGGTTGGCGGTCCGCTGGGCGGCGGCAGGCAGGCCCTGTCGTGGATCCACGTGGACGACATCGTGCACGGCATGGCGCACCTGTGGCGCAACAATGCTGCGGGGATCGATGTGGCGGGCGGCTGGAATTTTACGGCACCGGAGATCGTCTCGCAGAAGGAGTTCAGCCGCATCGCCGCCGGTGTCGCCCACCGCCCCAGCGTCTTGCCGACGCCGGGCTGGCCGGTACGGCTGCTGTTGGGGGAACAGGCTGACTTGCTGTTGGAAGGGCAGGCCGTGGTGCCACGGCGCTTGCAGGCCAGCGGCTTTGGGTTCCGCTATCCTGCCATACGCGAGGCGTTGGCCAGTGTCATGTGATTTCCGCTATCCGGCCATGCGGGAGGCGCTTGCCAGTGTCATGTGATTACGCCAGGTCCGGCCCGGTATCGCCGGACTTGGCTGGATGGGCCTTGCGCCAGCGGATCATGCCACTCGAAAACGCGGCGCAGTAACCCAGCACCAGCCCCAGGGTCACCACGGTGGCCGGGCTTTGCACGAAATCTTTTTGCGACATCAATTCCTGCGCGCTCATATGGTTGCCCAGGTAAATTTCCACGCCACGGTACACCACGCGTCCGGCAAACAGCAGAAACACCACCAGCGCGATGCGCATGTTCGGCGTGAAGTACACGCGCGGACCGTACCATTCAAAGCGCGTGCCTTTCAGCGAGAAATAGCCGGCCCAGGCGCCGGCCAGCGCACCGGCGCCCAGGCACGATACCGCCAGCAGATTGTCCGCCATCGTCAGCGCCATCCACGCCAGGAACAGCGGGAAGGCCACGGCGGACATCCAGTGGCGCCAGATCAGTGATTGTTGCCGCGCCAGCATTTGCTTGACCCGCGCATAAATGCGCCACATCAGCAGCGGGATCAGCATGAGCAGTGCGAGGGTCGTGATATCCATACGGTCGGCGGTAGTGAGGGAAAGGCGTGATTTTACTTCACACGCCGCGCGAGGCCTGAATCACGCACTGCGCCACCATGTCGGCGGTGGCGGCGGACAAGGTCCAGCCCAGGTGGCCGTGGCCGGTGTTGTAAAACACGCGTGGCGAACGGCCAGGGCCGACTCGCGGCATCATGTCCGGCATCACGGGGCGCAAACCGGCCCACGGCATCACGCGGCGCGTTTCCACGTTTGGAAAGCACTGGTGGATCCAGTCCATCAATGGCGCAATGCGCTCGGCGCGGATATCGCGGTTATAGCCGGCGAATTCGGCTGTGCCGGCCACGCGGAAACGGTCCGGTCCCAGGCGGCTGCACACGATTTTGGTGGCGTCGTCCAGCAGGCTGGCGTTCGGCGCGGCGGCCTGGCTGGCCGCATCGTCCAGTTGCACGGTGACGGAATAGCCTTTGACGGGATACACGTTGACCTGGTCGCCAAGGCGGGCGGCCAGGGCGCGACTGAACGCGCCGGCGCAAATGACGACGGCGTCGTGGCGCTCTTGCGTGGTGTGGCCATCGATGCCGCAGGTCACGGTGGCGCCGCCGTGGTCGGCGCGCACATCGGCCACGTGCGCGCCATAGCGCGTCACCGCGCCATGGCGCAGCGCGGCGGCGGCCAGGCCGGTGGCGAATTTGTGGATATCGCCGGTGGCGTCGGTTGGCGTGTAAAAGCCGCCGTAATAGTGGCCGTGCAGGGTCGGTTCGATGGCGCGCATTTCATCCGGTGTCACCGGGCGGCGTTCCAGTCCGCCCTGGGCCAGCACTTGGGTGATGGCGCGGGCCCGCTCGAAACCGCGCTGGTCGCGGTAGATATGCAAGATGCCCTGGCGCCGCAAATCAAAGTCGATGCCTTCGTCTGCCGCCCACGCATACAGGTGCTCGCGCGCGGCAATCGCCATGCGCACGGTGGCTACCGTGTTATCGCGGTAGCGGGGAATGCCGGCCAAAAATTGGGCGAACCAGGACAGTTTGTGCCACGTGGGCGCGGGGTGGACCAGGAACGGGGCCTGCTGGGTGAACATCCATTTCAAGCCCTTGGCGACGGTGGCCCAGTGGTTCCAGACTTCGGCGTTGGAGGCGGACAGTTGGCCGCCATTCGCATACGACGTTTCCATCGCCGCATAGCGCTGGCGGTCATACAGTGTGACCTCGAATCCCTGTTTCGACAACGCATACGCCGTCGTGACCCCGGTAATGCCTGCGCCGACCACGGCGATCTTTTTCATGTCGATAGCTCGTTCCAAAACGCCGCAAAGATTACCACAGTGGGGTCAGGCGTGCATTGATGCACTTTTCCCGTGGGGCCAGGCATGCAATCGTGCATTCAGATTCCTGGCGTCAGTAGCGGCAAGGCCTTCCTGCGCTCTACCGTGGGAAACGCTGGCGATCCTGTGCCGAGGCCCTGAGGCAC
>JAIENA010000343.1 GCA_019751755.1 Burkholderiaceae bacterium
CCGCTAAAAAAGTAACGGGAACTACTTTGGCAGAGGCTACTCGCTACGTACAGACGGTGCTGGGATGACGCTTACGATGCTCTTGTTGCCGAACCCGATGCGGCGCGACACGCGAGCCTTACCGACGCTCACAACCGCGGCCATCCGTTCATCTATCGGTCTGTCAAGACGGCATTACTAAAACGCTTACTGCGGTTAGCCGATACGAACGGAATCACCCGGACAGAAAAAAGCCCGCATCATGGCGGGCTAATTTCTTGATTTTATTGCATATTCTGGAGGCGAGGACGGGAGTCGAACCCGTCTAGACGGCTTTGCAGGCCGAATTTTACATTTAAAAACAATTACATATAGCATTAATACCTAACAGTTACCACGCCATTACGGTTTAATTACCCTGCATCAATAAAAAGTATGCAGCAATGAAATTGCAAATTGCAAATAACAGCTATTGTCCAGCTAGGCCTAGGCGGCGTAAAATCGTCTCCCAACAACCGAGAAGCGGAGGAGATCATGGCGACGCTGTGGATTACCTATGCGTGGGCAGACAACTCAAATCAAGATATTGATTTTATTGCACAAGAACTCGAAGCCTGTGGCATTACCGTTAAGCTGGATCGCTGGACATTAAATGCCGGATCCCCTCTCTGGACACAAATCGAGGAATTTATCCAAAGCCCTTCACAGTGTGATGCTTGGCTACTGATCGCAACTCAAGCAAGCTTAGGGAGTAAGCCGTGCAAAGAGGAATATATCTATGCCTTGGATCGTGCATTGAATGCACGTGGTAAAGAATTTCCAGTTCTGGCACTGTTCACAGGAACTGTCGACAATGCATTAATACCTGCCGGAATTCGAACTCGGCTGTATGCCAGTATCAAAGATCCTGATTGGAAAGAGCGGATTGTTGCGGCGGCAGAGGGGCGGGCCCCAGATGTTTCGCGGCCGACTATCGCCCCCTTTCATGTGAAAGTACACTCACTTACCGATATCTCGATTTCATACAAATTCGCTATCGAGATACGCCCTAGAGCAGGGGTTTGGAATCCGTTCGTGGCGTTAATACCGAAGAACGAAAAGGATTCCGTAAAAATGACAGTGACCTACGGACCCGCCAACGCTCCATCTCATATTTCACATGCGAAGCAGTTTGGAATTTGTGAAACGGGCGAATGGTATGGCGAGAAGCTGATCCATGAAATTTCTCCGTCAACCAGTGCATACATTCTTTGCTCTCAAGTTCCTTCGCGAGTCGTATTTGGAAATGCCCTTGACCAGGAATACGAAATCGCACTAAAGGCACCCTATTAGCAAGGCCATTAATTCCGCCTCATATTTCCGACTGCGCGCCCAGTCCCGCGCCAACGCCATGACCTTGCGGCCGTCGCTGACGGCGGGATCCAGCTTGTCGAACTCGTACGCCGGGCGCTGCGGAACCACCTTTACACATGGTGTAAAGACCGGAATTTCGACGCGCTGGGTGACCGGCGCCGGGCCGGCGCAGGCGGCCAGCAGGGCCAAACTTGCCAAAGCGGTCAAGTTGACGATTTTCATCGCACGTCCTCCAGCAGTTGATCAACGAACGGCATGGCGTCCGCGCAGGTCGTAACGCGGGCGCCGTCCATTCGCTGCAGGGCCGCGTCGAAGCGCTGGCCGGCGGACGCCGCCTGCTGCCGGGCGACCGCGCCGCGCGCTTCCGCTTCCAGCTTTTGCCGCCCCAGCGCCGCGATCGCCTTATTCTGGTCATCGATACCGGCGCGCAGCTGGGCGCTGACGCCCTGCTCCGTCTTCAGGTCGGCCTGCGCCTTGTCGCGCGCGCCGGCAGCCAGCCACCATCCCGTGCCGGCCACGGCACCCACCACCAGCAGCAGGACGGCCAGCACGATTGCGGCGAGCCGCCACCAGGCGGCGATCACGCGATCCCCTGCGAATACGTGGTGCCGCCCGGCCCGAAGCGCGCCGTCAGCACCTGGCGCCGCGGCTTCCCGCTCGTGAGGCCGACATGCACCCACGTGCCTTCGTAGATCAGCTGGTCCAGCACGATGCCGCTGTCACGGATCGCCACAGCCAGCGCGCGCGCCGTCATCCCCGGCACGCTAATGTCGGCAGCTAGGCCATCGAGGTGCGCACTGACCGGCGCGCCGCCCACGGCCTTGTTCAGCGCCATGCTGCGGTAGCCGCTGGACACCATGACGGGCTTGCCGACCAGGTCGCGGATCTGCTCGAGCACGGCGGCCACGCGGCGCAGGTTCTCGATCACAACCGTCGTTGGCCGGTTGTCGATGCGCTGGCGCGCGGCCAGCTGGGACGCCACCAGCTCTTCGAGGGTGAAATGTTCGGACAGGTTCATGTTTTCGCTTTCCGGCGGTCGACCGCCATGTAGAGCGCCACGCCGACGGCGAAAATGCACTCGAAGACGTCGCGGGCACCGAAGCAAGAAGCAACGGCAGCCATGGCGCCGCCGGCCAGTGCGAGGTAGGACCATCGCACCAAGTGGCGCGTGGCGGGGCTCATGCGGTTCAGGGCCAGCACGGTGACGCCCAGCACGTAGAGCGCGGCGACGGCCTGGATAACAGAAACAATGGCCATGGATCACTCCTTATCCGGCAAGCTGGGCAGCTTGACGTTGCGGAACCGGTCGACCACGGCCAGCAGAGCCGGCACAGCGCGCATCGCCACCAGGCCGGCGAAGAACGCCAGCCCGCGCTCGAATGGATCGGGCAAGCCCAGGTAATGCAACGCCAGCGGCGCGGCGGAGACCGCCACGGCCGTGCCTGCGAACACGGCCGTTACCGCTTGACCGCGTGTCATTTCTTTTGCGTAGCTCAGCGATACGGCGGCGCCAACGAAGGAAAAGACCAGCGTCGCGGCCTTCACGCCGGCAAGATTTTCGATAGTTTGAGGATCCAGGGCCATGGGCGCTTTCAGTTTTGCATTAAAAAACCCGCCGAGGCGGGTTGAAGGGTTGAGATGCGAGTGAGTGCACTGAACAGTGTGCCCGGGTGATATCGCCACGGCTCGATAATACTGAGCGCAGCGGCGGCCGCCTCGCTGCAGAACCAGCGCTCGTTGTTGTCCCGTACTGGCGCCAGGACGAAATGCAGATTGCCGGCAAGGTCATACTTGTCGCCGTCGTGCAATTCGAACCAAGCACGCGCCGCCGGCTCCAGGTGCGCAGGAATGTCGACAAAGTCCCAATGGGCCGGGTCAAACTTGATCGCCTTGAGCCGCACGCCGCCGTCGGCGAACGATGCGGAGCCGGCCATGCCGTCACCGAACAACAGCTCGACATGGCTGTATGGTGAGCGCGTCCAGGCACGGACAGCCCAGTTATAGACGCCGGCAATCCCGGGCCGGGTGCCACGGTAGAACGCGGCGCGCAACATTACAACCCCGCTGCTTGAATGAACAAGTCGTCCAGCCCCTCAGCATTGAGGCCGAGCGCGGTGCCGATGCTGATCACCAGCGGTCGGTCGCGCTTGAACTCAAGCGAATCCTCCCATTC
>JAIENA010000428.1 GCA_019751755.1 Burkholderiaceae bacterium
CGCGCGTGGCAGGGGGGGCGGGTTGGCCGGCATGGCGCCCGGCGAGGCGCGCGTGCCGCGCACCGCCTTGCAGGCCAAATTGCTGGAACAGCAGGCGCTGGCCGAAGCCTTGCAGCGTATTGCCGACGAACCGTGGCACCGTTTCCCGCGCGGTTCCGTGCCCGGCAATTTTTTGCACGAACAGCTTGAATGGATGGCCCATGAAGGCTTTGCCCGCGTCGATGAGGATCAATTCGATGCGCGCCTGCTGCGCCGCATCGAGCGGGCCGGCTGGGCCAATCGCCAGGACGATGCGCTGGCGTGGCTGCGGGCAGTCGCCAGCACGCCGCTGCCGCCGCTGGGCGCGCCCCTGTCCGCACTGCGCGGCGCCTTGCCGGAGCTGGAGTTCTGGTTCCCCAGCGAGCGCCTGTCGAGCGGCGCGCTGGACCGCCTGTGCCGCCGCCATATCCTGCCCGGCGTGGCCCGGCCCGCACTGCCGGAGCGCCGCTTGCACGGCATGCTGAAAGGTTTCATGGACCTGATGTTTGAACATGAGGGGCGCTACTGGGTGCTCGACTATAAATCCAACGCGCTGGGCGGCAACGACAGCGCCTACCACGCCAGTGCGCTGGCATTGGGCGTGGCCGAACACCGCTACGACATCCAGGGCGCGCTATACATGCTGGCGCTGCACCGCCTGCTGCGTTCGCGGTTGGGCGCGGACTACGATCCCGCCACCCAGTTGGGCGGCGCGGTCTTCTTCTTCCTGCGCGGCATCGGCCATGCGCAAACGCGCGGCTGCTGCGTGCTGGCGCCGGATCCCGGGCTGCTCGACGGCCTTGATGCACTGTTTAACGAGGTTGGCTGATGGGCATGACGGGTGACGAGTTGGAAGAATTGGCGAGCGCGCAGCAACGGTTGCTGGCGCAGGTCGACGCACTGACACAGGCCGGCCAGTTGCGCCGCCTGTCCGGCGCGTTCGCGCGTTTTGTGGCGACCTTGGGCCCCGCCAAGCCGCCCTTGCTGCTGGCTTGCGTGCTGTTGTCGGAGCTGGAAGGGCGCGGTCACAGTTGCCTGATGCTGGCCGACTTGGCGGGCGCCAGCCCGGCGGTGCGCGCCATGCTGGGCTGGAGCGAGGAAGACTGGCAAGCCTTGCGCGCGGCCTGCGCGCCGCTGCCAAAAAGCGCCTCGGGCTGGCATGCGCACTTGCACCAGTGCGACCAGGTGTGGCCTGCCGACGACCTCGATTTCGGCCAGCCGCTGGTGCTCGACGAGGAGCGGCTGTACCTGCGCCGCTACTGGCGCGACGAAACCAGTGTGGCGCGGGCGGTGCGCGCGCGCGCGCTGCGCCAGCGCGAGATTGACGCGCTGCGCGTCCGGCAGTGGCTCGATATCCTGTTCCCGCCGTCCAAGGAGGGCGAGACCGACTGGCAAAAGGCGGCGTGCGCGGTGGCGGTGCGGGCCGACCTTGGCATCATCACCGGCGGTCCGGGCACCGGCAAAACCTATACCGTGGCGCGCCTGCTGGCGCTGCTGTTTGCCACGGCGGGACTGGAGCGCGTGCCCGCCGCCGCGCTGACGCAGAACCTGCCGCCACCAGCGTCCAGCGGGATCCGCATCGCGCTGGCGGCGCCGACCGGCAAGGCCGCCGCGCGCCTGAAGCAATCGATCGACCAGGCGCTGGATGCGCTGTCGGCGCTGGTGCCGGCGCTGAACTTGCCGGAACTGGCGGCGCGCATGGGCGCCGCGCGCACCTTGCACAGCCTGCTGGGCGCGCGGCCCGACACCCGCACTTTTGTGCACCACAAGGGCAATCCGCTCGACGTCGATGTCTTGATCGTCGATGAGGCGTCGATGGTGCACCTGGAAATGATGGCGTCGCTGCTGGACGCGCTGCCGCCGCACGCGCGGCTGGTGCTGCTGGGCGACAAGGACCAACTGGCGTCGGTCGAAGCGGGCGCCGTGCTGGGCGACATGTGCCATGACGCCGAACACGGCGGCTACAGCGCGGCGACGGCCGACTATATCCGCGACGCGGCCGGCATCACGCTGCCGGCCGCGTTCGTGCAGGGCGGCGGTGCGCTGGCGCAGCAGACCGTCATGCTCCGTAAAAGCATGCGCTTCGGCGGCCCGATCGGGCAACTGGCGCTGGCCGTCAACGCCGGCGACGTGGCGCGGGTGCGCGCGGTCTTGCGCGATGACGACAGCGGCCAACTGGCCTGGTTCGATCCGGCCCAGCATGCGCAAGTGCTGCAACTGGCTTTGGAGGGACGGCCACAGGCGGCCGGCGGCTACCAGCGCTACCTGCACCGGATGAAGGCCGGCATCGATGACGGCACGGCGCTGTCGCACGACGCGGCGCGCCATGAAGCCTGGGTCGGCGAGGTGCTGGCGGCGTTTGAATCGTTCCGCATCCTGTGCGCGGTGCGCGACGGCGAGTGGGGCGTGTCCGGCCTGAATGACGCGATTGCCACCCGGCTGGAAAGCGCGGGCCTGCTAAGGCGGCGCGGCGAGTGGTATGTCGGCCGGCCCGTGATGGTGACGCGCAACGATTACGCCACCGGCGTCTTTAACGGCGACATCGGCTTGACGTTGCCGGACCCGCTGCGCCCCGGCTCGCTGCGCGTGTATTTCAGCGAAGGGCCGAAGATCCGCAGCGTGCTGGCCACCCGCCTGCGCAACGTCGAAACGGCGTTCGCCATGACGGTGCATAAATCACAGGGCTCGGAATTCGCCCACACGGTGATGGTGCTGCCATCGTCCGGCAGCGCGGTGCTGGCGCGGGAGCTGGTCTATACCGGCATCACCCGGGCCCGCACCCACTTCACGCTGGCCACGCCCGTCGCCGGGGTGCTCGACGAAGCGGTGGCGGCGCGCACACAGCGCGCCAGTGGGTTGCGGGGGCTGGTGGGCTGACGCTAATCAAAGTCTTCCAGCCGGATGCGGTACTTGCGCCGTTCCGGCAGGTCCCAGCCGGGTTGCTGGGTGCGGCAGCGTGGTTCGACGGTAGTTGGTGTCTCGGAGGACAGCGCCTGCCGTTTGCTGGTGACGCGCGCCGCACGGGTAGGCGCGGCCTGTGGCTGTTCCGCCAGCACTTGCTGGCGAAGGCGGCTGGCGAGTTGCCAGTTCTTGTCTTCCGGCCGCTTGATATACAAATCGCGCCACGCATTGCGCTCGGTACGGGCAAATGAGCGGGCAAACTGGTTCGGTGTGACCGAATGCCCATTGTGGATGATCTGATCACCGACCACGCGCGCGTAGTTATGTTCGCCGTAGCTCCAGGACTGGATGCAGGTACCTTCGGGCAGGAACAGCATCTTCCATTGATAGCCCCGGGTACCGGGTTCCACCGGCGCCTTGCCGGTTTGCGCCAACAACCAGCTACGCAACGCGTCGGTGGTGGCACGGTCGACGCTGCACTGGTCCTTGCGGGTGGCCAGGTATCCTAGCAATTCGAGTAGCAGGGACTGGGGTATCTCCACGGTCAGTCTGGTAAACATTCTGGGTCTCCTGTCTGATTTCGTCTGGTGTT
>JAIENA010000367.1 GCA_019751755.1 Burkholderiaceae bacterium
CCGGGCGGCAAACCCGCTGGCATGGCAGCCAAGCCTGTGGCGCGTGGCGGGATGCGGGGCAAGCCTGGCGCCAAGGGGCTGGCGGGGGTGACCGCCGCCACCACCGGCAAGGGCGGTCAGGCGGGCCCGGGTGGCAAGCGCGGCGGGGGCGCGCCGCGTGTCCCGCGCGGCATGGGGGGGATGCGCGGTCCCGTTGGGCTGGGCAGTGGCGGCGCAGGCACCGGTGGATGGGGCGGCGCAGCGACCGGTGGCGGTCGATGGCAGCCCGGCCCTGGTGTCGGCCGCCCGCGCCGATGGCCTTATCCGTATGGCTGGACTGGCCCGGTCGGCGGCTTCTGGCCGTCCGGGGCGGTCATGGTGGAACCCGATTGGCTGGCGCTGGCCCATGCGCCGGTGGCCGATGGTGCTGCCGATGGTGGTGATGGTGGAGATGGCCCCGATGACGGCTTCGACGCCGGGGATGGGAATGGTGGCGATGGCGATGGCGATAGCGTTGACGGTGGCGCGGACAATGGCGGCGAAGACGCCAACGAATGGTAAAGGGGGTGTGTCATGTACAGCAAACAATGCCAATGCGCGTCTTGCCGCCACACGGCGGCCGGCGGTTTTGAAGTCATGGCGTTTGAAGGGGAATTGGCCCATGCATCGTCCCAGGAGTTCGGATACGACATGGAATCGCCCTACAGCGAGCAGGAGGAGACCGAACTGGCGATGGAACTGTTGTCGGTCACCAGCGAAGCGGAACTGGAACAATTCCTCGGCAGCGTCTTCAAGAAAGCGTGGAAGGGCATCAAGAAAATTGCCAAGCCGCTGGGTAGCGCCTTGAAGGGCATCGCCAAGGCGGCGTTGCCGATGGTGGGCGGGGCGCTGGGCTCCTTTATTCCCATTCCCGGCGTCGGCACCGCATTGGGGTCCGCGCTGGGTGGCGCGATCAGCAAGGCACTGGAGATGGAATTGAATGAATTGGGCGAACTGGCGCAGGAAGACCGGGAATTTGAAATGGCGCGGCGGGTGGTGCGCATTGCCGGCACGGCCGCCAACCTGGCGGGCGACAGCGATGGCAGCCCGCAAGCGTTGCGCAGCGCCCTGCTGCGCGCCGTGCGGGCCCATGCACCGCACTGGTCGACCGTGATGCCGAACGTAATGCCGAATGCCATGCCGGCCATGGCGGGACGTCACAGCGGCCCGGGTGTGCCGGCGCCGACGCACGAAATAATGGAAGCCGAAGCCTATTGCGGCCCATGGCGCAAACGCCGCGCCGAGCGCTATCCGCTGCTGGAATTACTTTGATCGGCGCCAGCGGCCATGATCATCGATTGCCACTGCCATGCCGGCCCCGGCGATGGCCTGTCCGGGCCGTGGGACAGCGACGCCACCCTGGCGCGCTACCTGCGCCGCGCCAGCCGGGCCGGCATTGACCGCAGCGCGCTGCTGCCCGCGTTCCACAGCGACTACGCGCTGGCCAATCGCGCCGTGGCGCGGCTGGTGGCGGCCAGTCCTGAACGCTTTTATGGCTACGCCTTTGTCCACGCGCACCGTGACCGGGGCCGTATCGACGCCATGGTGCGCACGGCGGTCGAACAATACGGTTTTATCGGCATCAAGGTGCACCGGCACGATGCCCGCATCAGCGGCGAAGTGTGCGACGCGGCGCGGCGCTACCGGCTGCCGGTGCTGTACGACCCTGCGGGGGAAACCGCTGTGGCCGAATTGCTGGCCACGCAGTATCCGGACGTGAATTTCATCTTGCCGCACCTCGGCAGCTTTGCCGATGACTGGGCCGCCCAGTTGGCGTTGATCGACCATCTGGTGCGGCACCCAAATATTTACGCCGACACGTCCGGCGTGCGCCGTTTCGATTTGCTGCAACAGGCGATGCGCCGCGCCGGCCCCCATAAGCTGCTGTTTGGCAGTGACGGGCCGTGGCTGCATCCGGCGCTGGAACTGGAAAAAATTAAATTGCTGGGATTGGCGCCGGCGGACCAGGCGCTGGTCACGGGCGGCAATTTCCTGCGCCTGATTGGTCAAGGCTGAAGCGGCGCGTCCGGCTTGCCCTTGCGCCGCATTTGTAGCGCGCGGTCGCTGATGCCAAGCAGTGCGGCGGCACGCTGGTTGTTGCCATGTTCGGCGGCCAGCGCCAGGCGCATGGCGGTGTCGGCGGCGGCCTGGCTGATGGCGGGCAGCGACATGCCAAGGTCGAGGGCATGGCGCACGGCGTCCATAAAATCCTGGTCGGGCCAGGTGGTGGCGCCGTGCAGGCGTTCGTCGGGCGGGATGTCGCCGATCGTCAGCGGGCCTTGGCCGCAATGGCGGTGCCAGATGCGGGCCACGGTCTGGCGCAAGTCGCGCACGTTGCCGGGATAGCTGCGCGTGACCAGGTATTCGCGCACGGCGGGATCAAGCGCGTGCGCGTGGCCGGGGTCGAGCTGGTGCAGGAAATGGGACACCAGCGGCAGGATATCGCCGGTGCGCTCGCGCAGCGGGGGCGGGCGGCAGCGCCAGCCCGCGATGCGGTAAAACAGGTCGGCGCGGAAGGTGCCGGCCGCCACGCAGGCATCGAGGTCGCGGTTGGTGGCGCACACCAGGCGGAAGCGGGTCGGTTGCCAGTGATTGCCGCCCAGCCGTTTGTATTGCTGTTCCTGGATCACGCGCAGCAGTTGCGCCTGCAATCCTAGCGGCAATTCACCCACTTCGTCGAGGAACAGGATGCCACCGTCGGCTTGGGCAAAGGCGCCGTCGCGGGCGTTGGCGGCGCCGGTGAACGCGCCTTTCTCATGACCGAAAAATTCACTACCCGCCAACTCCGGCGCCAGCGTGCTGCAATCGAGTAGCACCAGCGGCGACTTGCCGATCTGGCGCTGGCCTGGCAGCGCACAACCATCGAGGTGATGGATCAGGTTGGCGATTTGTTCCTTGCCGGTGCCGGTTTCGCCCGTGATCAGCACCGGCGATTGCGTCCATGCCGCCACTTCCACCACGCCACGCACCAGCGCACGCCAGGCGGGGCTGTCACCGACCAGGCCGGTGCGCACCATGTCGGAGTCCATCAATTGCCGCACCGCATGCCACCGTTGCAGGCGGGCGGCGGCTTGTGCCGCGAGGTTGGCGGCACCCGCCGGTGCACCCGGCCACAGCAGCACGTCGGCCGCGCCGGACTCCAGCAGAGACCAGCCGGCATGGGACGGCAAGACCCCGCAACAGACCGCCAGCACCGGCTGGTTGTCATACTGGTCCGTGGACAGGCGGGTGATGGCGCAGGGGACGGCGGCCAGCGTCGAAAGCGCGGCGGCGGCCGGACTGTCCCACTGGCTGAACAGAAACACCGGCATCGCGCCGGCATCATCGTTTGCCTGCTGCACAACGACCCCGGCCAGGCCCAGCCCGGCGATTAGCGCGTCGGCGGCACCCTCCGGCAGTGGCGCCATCGGATGCAGCGACGCGGTCAAGGTGTCTGCGCGCGCCATCCCTTCAAATTAGGCAGCGTCGCGGCTTGGCGGTTGAGGAAGCGCAAACATTTCACGCTATCACGATGATGCGAACGATAGTGCTTTTGGGGCCAGGCACCGAAATGTCGA
>JAIENA010000013.1 GCA_019751755.1 Burkholderiaceae bacterium
CCGTCAGCGCCGCAGCGCCGGCCGCCGGCAAACCGGCCGCAGCGCCCACGAAACCGGTTGTGGCGCCGATCGCCATGGAAAAACCCTTGTGGAAAGATTTGTCCGCCGCGCAACAGCGCGCGCTGGATCCATTGAAGGGTGAATGGGACAAGCTGGAAGGCTTGCGCAAGCAAAAATGGCTGGAAATCGCCAACCGCTACAACGGCATGAAGCCCGACGAACAAGTGCGGGTGCAGGAACGCATGCGCGACTGGGTGCGCCTGACGCCGGACCAGCGCCGCATGGTGCGCGAGAACTTTGCCCGCTCACAAAAGGCCGCACCTAGCCCGGGCCAGAAATCCGTGCAGTGGGAGCAATACCAGCAATTGCCGGAAGAACAAAAAAAACAGCTGGCGGACAAGGCACCGAAGAAACAGGTCGTCAATCCCCCGACGCCGACGCAAAGCAAAATCCCGACGGTGCAGCCAGTCAAGCGCGCGGTGCCGGGCGCCGCGCCGAACGTGACGGCGCCCGCCACGCTGGCGACGCCGGTCACGGCGCCCGCCGCCTCTGGCGCCACCGCACCAGCAACAGCGCCGGCAACAGTGCCCGCCGCCACGTCTCCCGCCACCAGCACGCCACCCGCCGTCAATGTCAAATAACACCGTGCAAGACCCGGCGCCCGCCGTCAAGCGGCGCCTGATCGCCATCGTCTATGAAATGCTGCTGGCGTTTGCCGTGCTGTTCCTGCCGTTCCTGGTGTTGGAAGTTGCGCTGCAAGCGGCCCACACCGCGCTGGCCGAACACTTGCGCCAGGCACTCGCGTTCCTGGTGCTGGGCGCGTATTTCATCCATCAGTGGTCGCGCGAAGGCCAGACCCTGGCCATGCGCACCTGGCGCATCAAGCTGGTATTTCCCGGCTACAGCCATGTGCCATTGAAAATCGCCGCGCTGCGCTACCTGCTGGCGTGGGGCTGGGTGCTGCCCGGCATCCTGGCGTCGACCGCCTTGCACCTGTCACGCTGGCAGGCACTGTATGCCCTGTTCGCCAGCATGGGCCTGTGGGCCATGCTGGCACTGCTGGACAAAGACCGCCAGTTCCTGCACGACCGCCTGGCTGGCACGCGCCTGGTGCAACTGCCCAAGCCGGCCAAGCCGGGCAAAACAGCGGCGAGCGCGTAACCGCCGCTGGCGCAGGGCACCAAACTCAGGCGTCAGCCGGCGCCGGATCGCGCAAGGCGTCGGCCACCACCACCTGCGCCCGGCCTTTCGATTTCGCGGCGTACAGCGCCGCATCGGCCTGTTGTACCAGCATGGTCGCCTCGCCCCCGGCCGGGATGGCGAATGCGCCGCCGATACTGACCGTCACGAACCGGGCCACGCCGGAGGCCGCATGGGGCATCCGCAAGGCCGCCACCGCCGCCACCACCCGGCCGGCAATCAACCCCACCCCGGTGGCGTCGGTCTCGGGCAATACGCAAATAAACTCTTCGCCGCCGAACCGGCCGACCAGGTCGCCAGGTCGGTTGATGGCGCCGGATAAGGCGCCGGCCAGCGCCATCAGGCACGCGTCGCCCGCCTGATGGCCATAGTGGTCGTTATAGCGTTTGAAATGGTCCACATCAATCATCAAAATCGCCAGCGACATCGCAGCCCGCCCGCAGCGCCGCCACTCCTCGGCCATCCGTTCGTCCACGTGGCGGCGGTTGGCCAGGCCCGTCAGGCCATCCTTGAAGGCCAGCGCCTGCAAGGCGTCGAACTGCCATTTCAACTGCAAGTGCGAGCGGACCCTGCGGCGCAACGTATTGGGATTGACCGGCTTGTGCACAAAGTCGGCGCCCCCCGCTTCCCAGCAGGCGTTTTCCTGTGTGTCCGAGGTCCCCGCCGTGACAAACACCACCGGAATCGCCGCCAGATCGTCATCGCGCTTCATGCGGCGGCATACTTCCAGGCCATCGACATCGGGCATGACGACATCGAGCAAGACCAGGTCGGGTAATTCCTGACGGCACAGCGCCAGCGCCTGTTCGCCGCCGGTTGCGGCCAACAGTTCATACTCGTTCGACAGCAACTGGTACAGCAGCATCAAGTTGGCGGGCTGGTCATCGGCCACCAGAATTCGGCCACGGCGCACACCAGGCTTGCCCGGCGCCATGACGGCAATATGGGAGTGCATGTTAGTTCGGCTCCAATTGATCCAGCAATCGTTCACATGCGCGCAATGCCCCGGGGAAGTCGCACTGGTCGAGCGCCTGGCTCAGCGGCGTGGCGACGCCCGCCAGTTGGGCCCCAAAGCGTTGCTGCAAATTATCGAAATACATAATAGCAGCCATATTCGATTGCCTCAGCATCACCAGCAGCGCACGCAATTCCGGCGACAAGGCCGCCGGATCGCCCGCCACCGGGCTCACGCCCACCTGGCCAGCCTGCATCTGCGCCGCCAGCGATGCGGCATATGCCGCATCGCGCGCCATCAAGCGCGCCAACTGCTGGCGCTGCACCCGCCACGCGGGCGCGCTGGCCGGCGGCGATTGCTCGAACACGCGGGCCGCCTCCGCCAACTCCGTCGCGCCGACCGTCCCCGCCAAGCCTTTGATGGTATGCAGCGCGGCTTTCTCGGTGTGCCAGTCGGTGCTGGCGGTGGCCGGTATACGACTGTCCAGCAAGGTCATTTCTGCGGAAAAACCGGCCAGTGCGCGGCGGTACAGATTGTCATTGCCGGCAAAGCGCGCCAGCGCCGCGGCGCTATCAAAACCGTTGCCGGGCTCGGCCGGCGCATCGGGCCGCGCCAGCCGCTCCACCGCCCGCCCACGCGTGTGCAGCAACACCACCTCCGCCAGTTGCTGCGCGTCAAATGGCTTACCAACATGGTCCACCATGCCCGCCGCCAGCGCCTCGGCGCGGTCACTGGCCATGGCGTTGGCCGTCATGGCGATAATCGGCGGGCAGCGCTCGGCATACTGTGCGCGCAATACCCGGGTCGCGCTATGCCCATCCATGCCGGGCATTTGCACATCCATCAAAATGCAATCGAACCGCCCCCCCGCCTCGTGCATTTTCTCAATGGCGGCATGACCATCATCGGCCAGCGTCACGCGCGCGCCGGCCAGCGCCAGCAACTCGGAGCCAACCTGCTGGTTCAGCGAGTTGTCCTCCACCAGCAAGATGTTCACCCCCTCCAGCCGGCGCGGCGCCACCGGCGGCCGCGCCACCGGAACGGCGCGGTGGGCCGCCTCGTCAAGCATGGCCGGCGTCACCGGTTTCAGCAAATAGCCATCGACGCCATCATCCAGCGGCCGCGCCGCGTGGTCCGGCAGGGCGTTGGCATGGGCCACCATCACCACCACCCGGACGCTGGCGCGCCACTGCCGCAAGGCCAGCGCGGCATCGCGCACCTCGGCCGCCTCGCCCTGGTGGTTGATAAAGACAATATCCGGACTACAGCGCACGGCGGCGGCCACTACCCCTGCGGCACGGTCGACCGTCTCGCACGCCCACCCCAGCACTGCCGCATGGGCCTGCATACAGGCCGCCATGCCCGGGTGCCGGCAAAGCACCAGGCAGCGCAATGGCGCCGCCGTCTGGCGCGGCGGCGCATTGGCTGCGGCTGCGGC
>JAIENA010000517.1 GCA_019751755.1 Burkholderiaceae bacterium
TCGAGCGCGAGGAGAGTCGCTCTTGTCTACTCCGATAACACACCAAGAAACGACGCCTAACCCTGCAGTCAACTGGACTGCTACGTCGCGGCGCGCCGCAGCGACCAGTTTCTTTGAGCATTGAACGACTTAATCCACAAGTCATATCATATAATGAAATTTAAATCGATCTTCGCTGTACTTAACTTCCTTGCCCTGTTTCCGTGCGTTGCGGTGGCTCAAACTTCCCCATCGCCGAATACTCGCGAAAATTTAATGGTCGTGGTGAGGGAAACAACCGGTGCAAATCGTACCGAGGACGTCCTGACGCCAACAGGGAAAATGAAAGCCAAGTTGGCAGATGGTCGTGAGATCGAGATTGAAATGGCTTCATGGGAATTCATCGGAGATACGCATATACGATTTGTGTTCGATGGACTGCGGTCTATGACGAACGCAACTCCGAAAGATCTGGAACGTCTCGGTATCAGTCGAGTAGAAGACGCACTCGCGCTTGCCCTGAAAAATATAAAACGTGTTTACGGCGAGCCTGCTGCAACCCAATGGGCTGGCGGCGTCATGGTTGTTCAAGGTAAATCTCCGGATTTGGACAGCTCGTATTTTCTTGATCGAGCGTATTGGAGTACCGTAGCAAAGGCTTATCCGGAAGGGATCATCGTCGCTGTTCCGAAACGTGGCGGCTTGCTTTACACGCCGATATCCAAAAAACAGGATGTGGAAGGATTAAAGCGCGCAATTGGAGAGCTCCATTCGAGCAGTCAGCATGATCGCATCTCATCTGCCTTATTTCTGTTCAAGGATGGGAAATGGTCAATTTTTCAGCCAGCGCGAAAGTGATGGAGGCCATCCCAGTATCGTAGCCGACGTCTACGGCACTGCTGATTTTGGCACGTCGGGCTATTCAATGAAAATTCCACCGATACCATTCATCCCGAACCCCGAAACGCCCGAGGCCGAAGCTACGATTGGGTTTCGTTGGGCTGGCGGTGATATTGGGAAGCGCCATCGTCTGGGCGGGGATCCGGACTGGATACAAGGCGATGAAACTCCCAACTGCTCATGCGGCGAAAGGATGAGTTTTTATGCTCAACTGGACTCAATCGGTGACAAGTACTGCCTTGCTGACTGTGCTTTGATCTATGTTTTTGTTTGCTGGGGATGTGGTAAAAAAGTATTTTGCAGTCCTGGTGATCCACGCTGCGCGTTCCGGCACTGAGTGATTTTTTTTTGTTAGGAGTATTGCATGTTGCGAGCGGTGAGAGACCAAGTAGTAATAGATTCTTGGGCGAAGCAGGTCGAAAAGTATAGGAGTTCTGAAAAAAATACTATTAAGGCATTTGCATTTATTTTCGTTGCTTTGTTTTCTTTAGTGGTTTATTTTTACAGTTTTAGTCTGAATAATTCCATTATTGTATTTCTTATTGTTCTTGCGTGTTGCGTATTTCGACTGGATATGATTTCCAGAAAATGTAAGTGTCCTCATTGTAAAAAATACCCTTTAAGGTTTGAGCGAATGGACGTTGCGCAGGTGGATTTTTGTAGGTATTGTCATTATTGGCTTGTTGATCCAATAAGACGTTGAAGACATGCCCTTCATGCACTGGGACCTGCTGACGCAGTCACTTAACTCATCTTGTTAAGCGTCAAATATGCTTGCCATCGGACAGGCCAGGCCCAAGATATGAGCGTGTGCTCTAGCCCGTCCTTTAAGCGTACCCGCCTGCGGCGGTCCGCTTGGCTCTAACGTTATTGGGTCGATATGCTTGCCTCTTTACTTGGATACATGATAATCGCCGCATGCGCAGCAATTGGTGCCGTCGTCGTGCCGGACGAGCAGGTCCGCACGCCGATCTGGTTCTTCTTTTTTCTTGTTTTGGCGGTGTGTGCGCGGTTTAGTTGGTCTCATCCGAAGGCTCCCCGCAGCATCCGAGGCTGGCTGGGAATTGCTGCCACTGCTGCGGTATGGGGTGGCATCATCCTGGCGATCTCAGGTGCAGTTCGAAGCGCTGTTCTCCAGCGTCAGCCGAGGGCCGGCAATGTGACCTAACCAGCCGCGCGAGCCGACTCGCGTCGCAGCTTGAACCTTCGGCGTCCCATATAAAATCCCCCTGATGAGCCCCGACCCATGAAACCGCAATCACATAAAACCCGCCGCTCCTTTATCGTCTCCACCGCGAGCATGGCCACGACGCTGCTGGTCGTCGGTACTGCCGGCTGTAAAGGCGCCTCCGAGAATGACCGGCAACTGCAGTTCGGTTCTTTTGCCGACGCTGAAATCGAACTGGCGCGGCTGGTTCAAGCCAGTGGACTGGCTTCCGATGCCGCCTGGACTTGGGCGCAGACCTTGGTGCATTGCGCCCAGAGTATCGAGTATTCCATCAGCGGGTTTCCGCAGTCTAAGCCAGCCATTTTCCAGCGCACCATCGGCAGCGCCGCAATCGGCGTTTTCTCGTGGCGGGGACGCATGACGCACGACCTGGCAGAGCCCATTCCGGGCGCCCCCCTGATTGAAGCCCAGACCGATCCCAGCCAGGCACTGGCGCGTCTGCGCGCCGCGATTCTCAGCTTTCAACAGTGGTCAGGGCCACTACAGCCGCACTTTGCTTACGGCGCACTCGATAAGGCAGCGTACGAACGGGCCCATGCCATGCACCTTGCCAATCACTTGTCGGCCTTTCATGCGCAGAGCGCCGCGCCGCTTGGCTTGCAACGTTAGCCGCCATTTCGCAGCGCCAGGCACGGTTCCCGGTAGCCCACATATGCCGCCATCCTGAGCGTTCAACGCTCAGTGCGGTGGCATTGGGGCCGCAGCGTCAGCCGTGTTCCGCTGGGCGATGCGTCCCGGCCCCGCCGCCGGCGCTGTAAAATCGCGCCTATGCCCACCCTGACACCCACCGCATCGCCTTCGGAATCGCTGCTGACCGGACTCATGACTCTGGTCCACGACGAGCGGGATGCGGGTGTGTGCCGTTTGCTCGATGTCTGGCAGCGGCCGCTGGCGGAAAAGCTGGCCAAGGGCTGGACTCAGCGCTTTACGCACCTTGAACGGGGTGACGAGCCGGGCACGCTGTGGGCGTATCCGGATCAGGGAGAATCGCGCTTTCGCGAAGGCGATCTGCTGTGCCTGCACCAAGGGGATGAGCAGCAGCCCTTGTGCAGGCGGCTGTCGTTTGAGTACGAGGACGACCAGCGCTGGCTGTTGCGCGGCAACCGCGCCGGCGCGGCGCTGGCGGCGTATCGGGGCGGCGACTGCTATGCCGATCCCGACACCATGGACTTGACGCCGTTTTACGATACCGCGCTGGCGGATATCGGCAGCAGCCGGATTGGCCGGCATGTTGTGCTGCCGCTGCTGTTGAACCAGCTCGAGATTGCCTTCGATGAGCGCGACATGGAGGAGGCGATGGGCATCGCCCGCGCCGAAGGCTGCAATGACAAGCAGGCGGAGGCGGTCGGCTGGGCGCATGGCGCGCGTCATGTGGCGTGCATACAGGGCCCGCCCGGCACCGGCAAGACCCGGGTGCTGGCGCTGATTGCGCGCCTGGCCGTGGCGCGCGGCGAGCGCCTGCTGGTGACGTCGCACACGCACATGGCGA
>JAIENA010000327.1 GCA_019751755.1 Burkholderiaceae bacterium
CTGCTGGCCTTGGCGACTTTATCGACGATGGCCAGATCGACGCCCAGCGCGGTGCCGACATCGCGCACCACGCTCTTCGGCCGATAGCACGTCACTACGGCCGTCAACGCCGCGCGCTCTCGCCCATAGCGCCGGTAGATGTACTGAATCACCTCTTCACGCCGGTCGTGGGAAAAATCCACGTCGATGTCCGGCGGGTCCGGCCGGTCCTTGGAGATGAACCGCTCGAACAAGAGTGAGGCGCGGGCCGGATCCACTTCGGTTATGCCTAGGCAATAGCAGACGGCGCTGTTGGCGGCGCTGCCCCGGCCCTGGCATAGAATGTTCTGCGAGCGCGCGAATTTCACGATGTCGTACACGGTCAAAAAATACCGCTCGAACTGCAACTCTGCGATCAATGTCAGTTCGCGCTCCAGCAAGGCCTGCACATGGTCCGGCACGCCCTCTGGATAGCGCCAGTACGCGCCCAGGTACGCCTCGTGGCGCAGGTAGCTGCTGGGGGTCTCCCCTTCCGGGACCAGGGCATGTGGATATTCGTAGCGCAGTTCATCGAGGCTGAACGCGCACTGGCGCGCGACGCGCACCGTCTCATCGAGTGCGTCGCGCGGATACAGGTTGCCCAGCCGCAGGCGCGAGCGCAGATGCTGTTCCGCATTCGGCGCCAGGCGATAGCCGCACTCGGCCACGGGAATCCGGTACCTAATTGCGGTCATGGTGTCTTGCACCGGTTTGCAGGAGCGCAAATGCATGCACACGTCACCCGTTGCCACGACCGGCAGGCTGTAGGCGTCCGAGACCGCGTACACCGCTTCCCTGTGCTGCTGGTCCTTGGGCCGGTGGTGCAGTGTCAGGCCGATGCGGGCACGCCCGGCGGCCACGTGCAGCAGCCACGCGGCCGGCCGCGCCATGGCGTCCGCCGTGGCGCCGTAGTTGGGCAGCAGGATCAGCTGACAGCCCGGCATGCCGCGCAGCGCCGCCAAGTCGGGCGGCGGCGCTGCGATGTCGCGTGGCCGCACCAGGTAAGTGCCCTTGTCGGCACGGCGGCGGGCCACCGTAATGAGTTCGGAGAGATTGCCATATCCGCGTTTATCCATGGCGATCACCAGTAGCGCGAACGGCGTGCTGCCGTCCTCTGGCGTGACCGTCATCTGGCTGCCGATTAGCAGCGGCAAGCCGATGTCCTTGGCGGCGAGATGCGCCTTGACGACGCCAGCCAGGCTGCATTCATCGGCGATGGCCAGCGCATGATAACCCAGCGCGTGGGCGCGCATGACCAACTCCTCGGGGGACGAGGCGCCGCGCAAGAACGTGTAGTGGCTCACGCACTGCAACTCCGCGTAGTCGGGTAGCCCGGCCGCGCTCATGCGAATAGCCCGTGCAAATACCACGCCATTTCGCCACCGCGTTCCTGATATATCCAGTAGCATGCGGCCTCGCGTCCCTGAGCCACGTAGTAGTCGCGTGCGGCGGTAACGCCCGCCCACCACCCGGCCTCGATCCGTTCGGGTCCGGCGATCAAGGATAAGGGACTGCCATAGTACGGGCGGTCGTCGCGCATGAGCAGCCGGATCGGCTGACGCAGCACCCAGAACGGCCGCCAGGCGTCGATCGCATCGTTCGACGCCTGGCGGCGCTTGAGCGTGGCTGGACGCCAGGCGTTGCACACTTCCGGCCGGTGGTCCGCCACCAGCGCCGGCGCTAGCACGTTGTCGGCGCCAAGACGCGCCGTCAGCAGTTCCATAAAACGCGCCAGGTCGCCCGGTGCGCCGCCGGATGGTTCCGGGAACAGCGAGGCGGTGCCGGGTTCTAGCGGGACCAGCTGGCCTGCTTCCAACGTCAGGCCAATCACAGGGGCACATAGCTCTGTTTTCGCCAGGCGCTCGCGCAGCAAGCGCACCAAGTGTTCCGGCTGCCACGCCGCTTCGGCCAGCGTTATGTCGATCGGTGTCGGCGCGATCGCGGTTCGGCCGCGCTCGTGCTGCAATTGCAAAGTGAAGGACTGCACTGCAAGCTGCGCCGCGCGCAGCCAGCCCGTCATTTGCAGCACCAGGTACTGCGCGCCATCGAGTAACGCATCGGCGTGCTCAACCCGTTCATGGGTGTCGAGTTGGGCGCGGAAGTTGGCCGGGATGGTCAGCCAGCGGAACAGCTCCGTCGCGTCACCATAGGCGCGGTCCAACGCGTCGAGCAGCTGCTTGCTGGTGCGGCGGGTCAGGCCGGCACGCGGCAGACGGCGCAGTGCGCCGAGCGTCTGCGCGCCGATGCCATCGAGCCAGTCGCGGTAAGGGTGCGTCGCCGGCAGCACGCAGCAGGGCGCGACATCGAGTAGCCGCTGCAGGCGCGGCAGTTGCACGCAGCGGCGCAACAGCAACTGTCCGGCGACGCGCGGACGGCGGGCCAGCAGCCAGGCGCCTCCAGCCGTCGGCGCGGCACCGATCGCGGCCTGCACACCCAGTTGCGCCAGGCAGGCGCGCACCAGGTTCGTCAGCCGCGCCGACCCGCCGAACAGGCGCAGGCTGGCGCCGACGTCCAGTAGCAGTCCGCCATCGTCCAAGGCGATGTCCGGCGTGAACTGGTACATCGCCAGCACGAGCGCCTGCAGCGCCGCTTCTTCGCGCAGTGGCGCGCGCTCCAGCAGCGTCGTTTGCGGACAGATTGCCACGATGCCGCCCGCGCGCATGCCGGGCAGCACGCCCAGCGCGCGCGCCGCCGCCGACACGACTAGGGCCCGCCCGTCGTGTATGACGGCGCAGGGCCCGGTATCAGACCAGCACGGACGCAGCGCGTTGAGCGGCAGCGACGGCAAGTACAGGCTGAGGTACAGGGGACGCATAATCGGTCTCGGGCAGGTGGCGGCGGTCCGGCATGCCGGGCAGGCGGACATACAGCACATCATCGCAACTGGGGCCGCGCCGTTTCAGGATCTCAACGGACACGCCGCCATGAGCGGGACGCAATCCCAAGCGCAGCAGCGCGGGTGAAGATTCGGCAGCGCACGCCATTGGGCGCAGCACCAACAGCAGGGTGTCGCTAGTTTGCGCCGCCAGGTGCAGGCGCCGCAGCGATTCGGCGCGGATTGCGGTTTGCCACAGCAGCACCGCGCTGCACACGCCCTGCTTGAGAGCCTGCTCGGCGGCCCACAGCGCGTCGGCGCTCGTGGCAGCGCGCAGCCACAGCAAGCGCGCTGCATCGATGCCCCAGGCCTGCGCCGCACGCGCTTGCGGCACATACGGCGGCTGCACCAGCGCGATCGGACGTTGGGCGGCCACGGTGCGCAACGCAGGCTGCAGGATCTGCATTTCGCCAATGCCGGGCTGCTGCAGTAGCAGTTCGACCAAGGCCGAACGCGGCCAGCCGCCACCGGGCAATTGCGCATCGAGCAAGGCATGGCCGCTGGCGGTGACCGGCAGGCGCGAGCGCGCCAACTCGCTGCCGCGCCAGACGTCGGGCAGCCGCGCCGGATCGATGCCGGTGGCGGGGGGCGCGATAACAGGGACGGAGGCGGCAGGCATCGATGCAATATGGGAATGTTGCGGTAGGAATGCCCGTTACCGGACACCCCCCGCGCAGATCCCGGCGTGCGCGATTCGCGCACCGGGCTCT
>JAIENA010000094.1 GCA_019751755.1 Burkholderiaceae bacterium
TTGGCAAACAGGTGTTCATCGAAATAAATCGTAAACTCATCCAGCGGACCCGGCAGCGTGTCATTGTTGATGACGTAGTCGGTACGCCAACGGTTGCCGCCTAGCGAAGTCGACGTGAAGTCAATCACGGTGGCGTGCGCAGACGACAGCATCAAAGACAGCGCAACCAATACTTGGGCGGCGCTCCTGAACAAAATCTTCATATGGACCTCTCTTGTAAAAAAACAAAAGAATGCTCAAGCATGATCCGTTCCACTGATTACTTTTATAACAATATTACCCTAAAATCATTGACTTACAAGGACCGAAATATTGCCCAATGGGTAACCTGGAATTTTATGTAAATATCCCCGACCGCAGCCGTTGCAGCGCCCCGGGGATGGCGAACTAAAACAGGTCGGCCTGGTGCATGGGCTGGCGGGCAAAGCTTCTGTGCAGCGGCAACAGGATGGAATCGGCTGAGGATGGTGCTCCCCTGGCAGGTAGGGCAACCGGTTGGAACTTGGGGCAAACTTGGGGCAATGAACGGCGCTAACTGCGCACTTCAGCGCATCAAAGCACCGCCGCATCCATTCCCCCGCCCTACGCGGAGGGCATCCATGACGCTCTGAAGTTGCATCACCGCCAAGTTCGAAACTTGTGCTTCCCACCAAAAATTCGTTAATTATCAGTGCTTTACAAAACTCACTGATAAAACTTGGGGCAATGTGAGATTTCATTCCCGTAAAAATAGCCGACATTAGTCGGCTATTTTCGTATACATCCGTCCCTTCGCGGCACGAACTGGCGGCAACTGAAGCCCCGTCAGTGACCAGTGGGTCACACTTCCAGCACGGGTACCGGGTCCGTCACGACATAGTCGCGTAAGAGATAAGTGGCGCGCCCTGCCCGCTTGGCGTCGTACAAGGCGGCATCGGCACATTCGAGCAGCAATTTGGGTTCGACGGCCGGCCCCGCCGCAAACGCGCCTCCAATACTGGAGCTGACCTGCAGCTCGCCGCGCGAGTGCAGCATCGGCGCCTGCATCGCCAACAGGATTTTTTCCGCCACCAGCCCCATCGCGGCCCGGTCCGCCAATGCTTCCAGCACAATGACGAACTCGTCTCCCGCCAGCCGTGCCACGGTGTCGGTTTCCCTGACCGCTGCCCGCAGGCGCCGCGCAAATTCGCGCAACACTTCATCGCCGACCCCATGGCCAAGCGTGTCGTTGACTTGCTTGAAATGATCAATGTCGAGGAAAAGCAAACCCATCGGCTGCCCCATGCGTCCGCAACGGTGCGCCGCTTCCTCGATTTTTTCATTGAACTGGTAGCGGTTCGGCAGCCCGGTCAATTCGTCGAAACGCGCCATCTCCGACAGTTTGCGCTGCACCAACTTCAATTCCGTGACGTTGGAACACAGTGCAAAGATGCCAAGCACCGCGCCATCCGGGCCGATCTGCGGCACCAGCGTGTAATGCAGCCACCGTCCGGCGCCATCGACCGTCGACGTGTACTCGAACTCGACCCGCTCGCCGTGCAGTGCTCGGGTGATATACGGCATCAACGCATGCGCCGCCGGGCTATTCGGGAATTCCTGAATCAGGTCGGTGAATTTTCGGCCCAGCACTTGCGCCGGCGTCGCCGCGGTCCATTGGGTCAGCGTGGCGTTGGCGAACTTGATGGTCAGTTCCTGGTCAAGGTAGCAAATCACCACCGGCAGGTTATCGGTGATGGTGCGCAAACGCTGTTCATCGGCCGCCTGTTGCAACTCGATCTGTTTGCGCTCGGTGATCTCCAGCCACAAGGCGTAGACGCTGCGCACCGTCCCCGCCGCGTCAACTTCCGGCAGATAGGTCGCGGCGAAATAGCGGTCGATGCCATCGACCGGATAGCAGATGTCGAAACTGACCTTATGTCCCTGGAACGCCCGTTCGATATGGCCGCTGACACTGTCGTACAGTGCCTGGCCAGTGATATCGCGCAGGTGCATGCCCAACAGCTCGGCGGGTTGCCGTGGCAAGACCGAGGTGATGTATTGATTGACAAAGGTAAAGCGGCCTTCCAGGTCGAACTGCGTAATGATGACCGGCAAGTTGTCGCTGATCGTGCGCAGCCGTAGCTGGCTCAGCGCCAGTTCCGCTTGCAAGCATGCAAACCGCCCGGACTCAACCAGGTCAGGGGCAAGTACTTTGGCCAGCGCCCGGCGCCAACGCCCAAACCAATTTCCCATGCCCCCTCCCCCCCTGCGCAAAATTCAGTCTGTACGAAAGATTATAGTGTGGGCGGGCGAAACTGATCGTACAACCAGGCAAGAACCCAGGCCTGCCGCACACAAAAAGCTGCATACAGGCCACGCATAACCTCGTTTTGTGAACATTATTAAAATTTTTGACATTTATGAGACATTAGTTAGAACATAAATTCAGAAAGTGACTAATTTATTTGATGCTGAACTGCAATTCCCATAAGCTGTGTTCAATGCCTCAGCGGCATTGTTCTCAACCAGCTTCTGGACAAAAGAATGAAAAAACATCTCATGGCAGCATCGCTGCTGGCCGCCTTCAGCGTCATGCAGGCACAAGCCGGGGCACTCGACAGCGGCGACTTCACCGTCAGCGGCTTCGGCACCCTGGGCGTCGCCCAGACGGATACCGATACCGCCCAATTTGCGCGCTATAACCAGGCCGCCGGCGTCAAGGATGCGCCGCGCATCGGCTTGGACTCGAACCTGGGCCTGCAGGCCACGTACCAGTTCAATGACATGCTGTCAGCCACCGCGCAGGTACTGACCCGCAAGAACACCAGCCAGCAGTTCACCACCGACCTGACCTGGGCCTTCGTCAAGGTCAAGGTCACCGATGAACTGAGCGCGCGGGTCGGCCGCGTGGTGCTGCCCGCGTTCACCATTTCCGATTATCAGAACGTCGGCTACGCCAACACCATGATCCGCCCGCCCATCGAGATGTATGGCCAGGAGCCGATTGAAAATATCGATGGTGTGGACGCCAACTGGCAACATGCGTTTGGTGATGTCAACGTCACCGCGCAAGCCTTCGCCGGCGTCAGCGCCGGCAAGCTGTTTGTGCCGACCGGTGGCGGCCTGGTGGCGAAATACCGCGCACCCGCGTTTGGTTTTGCCGCGTCGGCTGAATACGGTCCATTTACCGCCCGCCTCGGCCACTTGCGCGCCAAGCTCACCAGCCACGAAATCACGCCGGTCAACAGCCTGATTACCGCCCTGAATGGGCTGGGTTACGCGCAACTGGGCCGCGACATCGCGCTCGACAACAAGCGCATCACGTTCACCTCGGTCGGCTTGAATATGGATTGGAACAACATCGTGCTGCAGACCGAATATGCACAAAAACGCGCGCACGAACCGGTCTTCGCCTCCGGCAGCAACAGCTGGTATGCGATGGGTGGTTACCGCGTCGGCAAATTCCTGCCCTACGTGGGCCATGCCTCGCTGCGCGGCGTGAGTCCGACGGTCCAGGTGCCGGCCGGACTGGCTGCTGTACCGCCGCTGCGCGCCGGCGTCGCGGCCCTACTGCTCGCCACTGAGCAGGACACCACCTTGGCCGGCCTGCGCTGGGACTTTGCGCGCGCGCTGGCATTGAAGGTGCAGGTCGACCGTGTCAGTCC
>JAIENA010000129.1 GCA_019751755.1 Burkholderiaceae bacterium
GTTGACCACCTGCGATTCCAGCTTGTCCTTGTACTTCATGAAGAACGCATCGAAGTTCAAGGTCAGCGCCTTGTTCAGCAAGTCGGACTTGAAGCCGATTTCATAGCTGGTCAGCTTTTCCGGTTTCGTCGTGGCGCCGCCGTCGCCAATCGCTGGCGAGTGGAAACCCGTGGTCACGGACGCAAACGCCAGCATGTCTTGCGCCGGCTTGTATTCGACGCGGCCCAGATAAGTCGCCTGGCCATATTCCAGCGATGCCGTATTGTCCCCCGGCGTGTTGCCGCAATTGGCGGCCGACACGATGCCGCCCGGTCCGATATTGTGTGTGTTGATCATGCCGGTGCCCGGTGTCACCAGTTGCTTGATCTGGCCGGCCGTCAGCACCGTGGTGCCGCGCGGGACATTGTCCGGCCAGTTCGGGCAGGCCCAGTTCTGGCCCCCGGTGTCGGACTTGCGGTCCTTGGTGTAGCGCGCGCCAGCCGTCACCTTGATCTGGTCGTTGACGTCATAGCTGCCTTGCGCAAACACGGCCTTGGAACTCAGTTCGCGGCGGCCCTGAATAAACGACATGGCCGACGCATACTGACCGACGGTCGGCCGCACAAAGATCACGTTGCCGGCGGCGATATCCTGCTGCAGCTGGGCTTCGGAAATCTGGCTGCGGTCGATATCGAAACGGATCCGGTTGTTTTCATCGAACTTGAACAGGCCGCCGACCCATTGCAGCGGGCCGTCGGCGGTCGAGCGCAACTGCAGTTCATGCGAGGTGCTGTCGAAACGGCTCCACTCGGTGCGGTTTTCCGATTTAAAGCCGGGGAACAGGCCGGCGTCGGCATCGTTGGCATTGGTGCGCTGCAGGCGGCTCCAGCTACCCATGTATTGCGCCTCCACCGCATCGGTGGCGGCCCAGGTCAGCTTGCCTTTATAGGTGGTAATCGACTGGTCGAGCGCACCCGCGGTGTCGATCAGCGCCGCGCGGCGCTCCTGTCCCGCCTTGGTTTCGATCGGCAGGTAGATATTGCCGGCGCCCTTGTCGCTGTAATAGTCGGCAATCAGCGTGCCGCGCAAGCGTGGCGTGATCTTCCACAGGAACGACGCGCGCATGCCGGTCTGGTCGGTGGCGCCATATTGTTTTGCGCCCGGCAGCACATTCGAGCCGCGCAGGAAATCCACCGTGCCGTCGGCGCTGTCCTTGATGCCGGCCACCCGCAGCGCCATGTCGTCCGACAGCGGAATATTGATCATGCCCTGGGTTTGCACGTGATGGCGGTCGCCGAACGTCAGGCTGCCGGAACCCTGCAGTTTTTGCGTATTCGGCGCGCTTGACACCAGGTTGACGGCGCCCGCCGTCGAGTTGCGGCCATTCAAGGTGCCCTGCGGTCCGCGCGCCACCTCCACGTGCGACATGTCGTACATCAGCGCCGTGGCGGCCTGGGGGCGCGGCAGATAAATGCCGTCGACATAGAACGCGACGGCCGGGTCGCCCAATTCCGTGTGGTTGGCCGACCCCACGCCCCGCATGTAGACGTGCACGCCGCCGGAATCGCCGTGCGGCTCCACCACCAGGCTGGGCACCAGCGCGGCCAGGGTGCCCAGGTCCTTGACCTGATTGTTGGCCAGCGTGTCTTGGGTAAAAGCCGTCACGGCCAGCGGCGTATCCTGCACAAACGACGAGCGGCGGTTGGCCGTCACGATAATGCGCTCCGGGTCGGCGCTGGCGCTGTCCGGCGCGGCTTGCTGCGCCACGGCGGCGCCGCTGGCCAGCAGCGTCAATTGGGCAATGGCCAGCGCCACATGGGTTTTCTTCAGGTTCCACAGGTTCATCACTTGCATGTCTTTCCTCGCTTCGATCCAAAAATTGGGTAAAGGTCGCGGCTCTTCGGCCGCTGCAAACGGGACACCATCAACGTCGCTTATCTGTGCTTCATCGGACCTCCTCAAATCGCAGGGATGCAGGGCCCCCTAGCGCGCCGGACGCGCCAAAAATCATGGAATCGGGGTTGCGCGGCGCTGCCGCTAATTAATCAAGCCAATACATCAAAGGCGCTGTTCGCCGGCCGCGTCAAACAAATGCAAGCGTTCGGGATTCAGGCGGAAGCCCACCGTGGCGTCCACGGCGGGCGCTTGCTGGCCATTGAAGATGCAGGCCACCTGACTGCCATGGAAATCGAGCCACAACACGTGGTGGTTGCCCATTTCCTCCACCAGCGACAGGCGTCCCGCCAAAGGACCATCGTTGACCGCCACCACGTCTTCCGGCCGAATCCCCAGCACGCATGCCTGTCCCGCGCGTGGCGCGGCACGGAATGGATACGCCGAGACATCGAGCCGCAGGTGTTCATTGGAAAACAGCACACTGCCGCCCTGCAGCTGCAACGTGCCCCGGAACAGGTTAATGCCGGGCGTGCCCAGGAAGGTCGCCACAAACAGGTTGGCGGGCGCGTGGTAGACATTGGCCGGCGTGTCATATTGCTGGATCACGCCGCCCCGCATCACCGCCATGCGGCCGGCCAAGGTCATCGCTTCGACCTGGTCGTGGGTCACGTAAATCATGGTGGCGCCCAGTTGCCGGTGCAACTGCTTCAGTTCGCGCCGCAATTCCGTGCGCAATTTGGCGTCCAGGTTCGACAGCGGTTCATCAAACAGGAACACATCGGCTTCGCGCACGATGGCGCGGCCGATCGCCACCCGCTGGCGCTGGCCACCGGACAGATTGGCCGGTTTGCGTTTCAACAGCGGCTGCAAGTGCAGCATTTCCGCCGCGCGCCCGACCCGGCGCGCAATTTCCGCCTTCGGCGTGCCGTTGATGCGCAGCCCGAACGACAGGTTTTTTTCCACGTCCATGGTCGGATACAGCGCATACGACTGGAACACCAGCGAAATGCCACGGTCCTTGGGATCGGCCCAGGTCATGTCGCGCCCGCCGATTTCAATGCTGCCGTCCGACACATCGTTCAAGCCGGCGATGGTGTGCAGCAAGGTCGATTTACCGCAGCCGGAAGGCCCCAGCAACACCACGAATTCCCCGGCCTGCACATCAAGGTTCAACTGGTCGATCACGCGGTTGCCGCCCAGCGTGATCTGCAGGTTGCGGATGGTGACGTTGGCGTTATGGTTCATGGTTTATCCTTTCACTGCGCCGGAAGCGATGCCGCGCACAAACCAGCGGCCGGAAACAAAATACAGGGTCAGCGGCACCAGCGAGGTCAGGATGGTGGCCGCCATGTTCACGTTGTAGAGCCGTTCGCCGGTGGTGGTGTTGATGATGTTGTTCAGTTGAACCGTCATCGGCAAATTGTCGGTGCCGGCAAACACCAGGCCCAGCAGGAAATCATTCCAGATCCCCGTCACCTGCATGATCAGTGCGACCACCAGCACCGGCACCGACATCGGCAACATCAGCTCAAGGAAGATGCGCCAGAAACCGCCGCCATCGATGCGGGCTGCCTTGAACAACTCCTGCGGCAGCGCGGCATAGTAATTCCGGAACAATAAGGTCATCACCGGCATGCCGAACACCGTATGCACCAGCACAATGCCGGGCAAGGTGCCGAACAACTCGGCCGCCGCCAGCATCCGCACCAGCGGGTACAGCATCACTTGCGCCGGGATAAAGGCGCCCGCCATCAGCACGCCGAA
>JAIENA010000226.1 GCA_019751755.1 Burkholderiaceae bacterium
CTCAACCGTGTGGTGTACGATATTTCGGGGAAACCGCCTGCGACGATTGAATGGGAATGATTTCCCGTTAGGCAGTGACTAGCACTGCCGGGTATCAAGTAGAGCCTAAGCCCCTGATTTCAGGGGCTTTTTGCTTTTCTGGTCTGGCAGTTTCTGGCAACGGCAGGCAGTGGCAAGCATGTTTTGCCGATGGTACGGATGATGGTATCGGCCTTGGCATCCAACTTGTGGGGTGTCGATACCATCAACGCTGATTTACCACAATGATGGTACGGGTGATGGTATCTAGGATAGTAACTTACTGATTTTAAAGAGAAAAAACGGGCCCTCGGTGAACAGTGAAAATGATGGTACCAAATTCCGATTCGACCTGTTCTTGGTGCCGGCGGATTGTTCTAACCAATTGATTCTAAAGGAGATATTTTGAAGGATTAGAAAGGGTACGAATTTTAGTGAAAAGGAGGATTTGCTATGCTGACTGATACAAAGCTGAGGAACCTGAAGCCCCGTGAAAAGCCTTACAAAGTCCCTGATCGGGATGGCCTCTATGTAATGGTTTTAGAATCGGGCAAGATTTCGTTCCGCTACAACTACCGCATCAACGGCCGCCAGGAAACCGTTGTACTGGGCCGCTACGGCGCCGGAGGCATTACCCTCCAGGAAGCACGGGAGAAGTTAAATGCGTCCAAACGAGCGCTTGAAGCAGGGCAGTCACCGGCTAGAGAGAAGGTGCGTACGAGGCGCAAACAGATCGGCGAAGAGACGTTTGCAACGTGGGCCGATCGTTGGCTTGAAAAGCACAAAATGGCGGATTCGACACGAGACATGCGGCGCTCGGTATACGAGCGTGATTTGAAGGGGCCGTTTGGACGTCTGCTACTGCGGGAAATTACTCATCATGATCTTCGGCGGCTGTGCGACAAGATAGTCGAGCGAGGCGCCCCAGCTGTCGCCGTGCATGCGCGTGAAGTCGTCATGATGGTGTTCCGGTTTGCCGGCCAGCGCGGCGACATGCATGAGAATCCGGGTGATCTGGTCCCACCGTGCTCAATAGCGCAGTTCCAGCCCCGTGAGCGGGCTTTGTCGCCCCAAGAGGTCGGCCTGTTTTACGATTACCTGTCAATGGTAAGCTGTGGCGCCACCTTGCGGTTGGCGTGCAAGTTGCTGCTGCTAACCATGGTGCGGAAGTCCGAATTGACCGATGCGACCTGGGAGGAGATAAGCTTTTCGCAGGGGACCTGGACTATTCCGGCAGCACGGATGAAGCGGCGCACTCCGCATATGGTTTATCTTTCGCGGCAGGCGCTTGATATGTTTGTGGCGTTGAAGACATGCGCAGGAACGTCGCCGTTTGTATTGCCGTCACGTTACGATCCCGACAAGCCGATGGTGGGGGGGACATTGAACGGCATACTCGTTAGCCTCATCGCACTGGCGCGTGCCGATGGGAAGGTGGTTGCTGATTTTTGTCCGCATGACTTGCGGCGCACCGCATCCACGTTGTTACACGAAGCAGGCTATAACACGGATTGGATCGAGAAATGCCTTGCGCACGAACAACGAGGTGTTCGTGCGGTGTATAACAAGGCCGAATATGCGGAGCAGCGGCGCGCCATGCTGCAAGACTGGGCCGACATGATCGACGGCTGGACCTTGCGGGAAAAGCAGGAATCGTGATTGGCGGTGATGGTTATGGCTTCGGGTTTCCTGGTGCTGCCGGTCTGCCGGCGGCCTCCTGTCGCCTGGCGATCCAGTCATCGATTTCCTGCAGGTCCCACGCGACAAGCCGCGTGGTTATGGTAAATCTTTGGGGAAACTCACCGCGTTGTTCCATGTCGAAGATGGTTCGATCCGCGAGAGGAACTTTGCGCAGCAGTTGCTGGCGCTTAATGAGGACGCGCCCTGGGGCTTGCATATCCTCGAATTTCAAGGGACGGGCGTTCATCGTTTGGACTCCTTCGGAACTTGAGATTGCCAGTTTGGTGCGGACCTTAGCTTGACTCCGGCCCGTGGCCTTGGCGGGCAGTGGATGGCGTATCGGAATAGCGGACTGGGCGGAACCACGGCAGCACAAGCTGCCGGTGTTCAATGGCCTGCGATATCGCTGCTTTGAAGTTCCGGACAGCGCGCATGGGGATGGTTTCCCGGACCCAGCGGACGGGGGCGGTTTCCTTGGCGTAGGCAGTGTGTACAGCTTGCATATCATTCTCAAGCGCCACTGCAAGAGCATAGCCCTCGCCGTCGGAGCAGTAGACGAACGTGCCGCCAGCGCCTGTCTCGAGTGCTGAATTCAGGGCATCGCGCAGGCCTTCCAGGGCAGGGCGGTCGCCGATAATCGCGCCCACGCTATCCCATCGAGTGGGACTTAATAAATGCAGGATATGGGCGCTCATAGTCGTCTCGTTAAAAATTTGCATTAAGTATATTATGCAAAAATATCTTCAGCAAACATCTTCTAAACACAGACTTTTTGACATTCCGCAAAATGATGGCACTTTGTTGGGATTGCGTGGCGCTGCAAAAATCGTTTTGTGTTATATAGTTAATGCAAAATTTTTGTGAAATATTCCCCTGTTGTGGATTGCAGCTAAAAGCCTTTTCAGATGGATCGGGACGGAGGATTTATGAACACGCGCGAATCAACATCAAACCACAGCTCTATCGATTGTGTGGATGCAGAACAGTTGCCATCGGTTCAGAAGCTGCTCAATGAATTTCCCTCGGGTCAGGGCTTGCGTCCCTGGTCCAGCCTGAGGGAGATATGCGCCGTGCTGAAGATGCAGCCGGTAAACGACCCCCAATTATGTGACCAGGTATTTCAGCATGTGCTGGTCAAGAGCGGCCAGCAAGTCCATGCTACAGGGCAGCAATTCGAGATGCTGTACCTGGTGAACTCGGGCTTTCTCAAGACCATTGCACTAAGCGACGCTGGACAGGAGGTTGTCCTGAAATTTCCGATGAGAGGCGACTTGTTGGGCGTCGACGGCATTGACGGCCAGCGCTATGCGAGTGAATCCATCGCCCTGTCCGATTGCGACCTGATCATGCTACCTTTTCATAAGCTGACAACGTTGGGGCGCGAGTGCGGCGACTTGGAAAATTTGATTTATTGTGCGATCAGTCGTGAATTGGTACACCGGCAAATGCAGATCGGCATGTTCAGTGGCCTGTGTGCCGAAGCGCGCGTTGCACGATTCCTGGCGGCGCTCGCTGAACGGTTCGGGCAGCTAGGCTACTCCAGCAAATCATTCAACCTGCGCATGTCCCGCCAGGAGATGGGAAGCTACCTGGGGTTGACGCTGGAGACGGTCAGCCGCACTTTGTCTGCCTTGAGCGCGATGGGCGTAATTAATGTGAACCGGCGAACGGTTGATATTATCGATGCGGTGTGCCTGAAGACGATGCGCCGAATTCCGCCATCATTTTTGAATGCGCGAAATGAAATGCGCGCTTGCCTGCATTAGGTCGGAGCGCGCGGATAAGCTCCACTTCTGCCCAATGAACCGCTTACAGTGCTTGACCATGGTCACTGAGTTCTAGTATCGGCTGTGTTGCGCGATCGTGCGGCGTGAGGCGCAAGTTTCGAACTTGACGATGATGCAACTTCAGAGCGTCATGGATGCCCTCCGCGTAGGGCGGGGGACTGGATGCGGCGGGGCTTTGATGCGCTGA
>JAIENA010000089.1 GCA_019751755.1 Burkholderiaceae bacterium
TGGAAAACCAACCTGTGCCACGACGACCCGCCGCTCACCTGCGCTAACCAGTACAACGAAACCGATTACAACCATTTGCACCGGCGATGGGAAGCGCGGGGCTGGTTTTATTGGTATGAACACCGCGCCGATGGCCACACCTTATGGCTCAGTGACAGTTCGGAGCTGGCCAACCCGATCGATGCGCGCGACGGCACGGATGCGCCGGATGGCATGCCGTTCCGCAGCGAAGCGGGCGCGCAGGAGGACGACAGCATCCACCAATGGCAGGCCGTGCGCCGCATGGGCGCCAGCAAGCTGACCCTGTCCACCTTTGACTACAAGGACCCGAGACCGCAGCAAATCAAGGCGCACACCCGCTATCCGCAGGGCGGCGTGCCCGAGCAGGAAGTGCATGAGTATGCGGGCGCCAGGGCGTACCAAGACTGGCGCGAAGGAGAGCCACTGGCACGGCGCCGCAGCGACGAGCGCGAAGCGATGTATCAGGTCTTCGAAGCGTCCGGCAACGATCGCAGCGCGCAGCCGGGACGCAGGTTTAAATTGGAAGAACACTTCAGCGGCGCCGCGCCACGGGAACTGGGAGAACGGTCGCGGGCCGAGCGCAATTACCTGATCCTGTCGGTGGAACACCACGCCAGTAACAACTACCAGGATGGCCGCCACGCCCAGTCGCATTACACGAATCACTTCACTTGCATCCGGCTGGAGCGGCGCTGGGCGCCGGGACGGGGGTATCACAGCACGCCTTGCCTCGACCCGGGTGTGCAAACGGCGATCGTGGCGGGACCTGACGGGGAAGAGATCCACACCGATGGGCTGGGGCGCATCAAGTTGCGATTTCACTGGGATCGTATCGGCGGTGTGAATGGCTGTAGTTCGCCGTGGGTGCGGGTGGTGATGCCGGTGGCGGGTTCTCAGTTTGGGCAGATCGGATTGCCACGGGTGGGACAAGAAGTGGTGGTGCAGTTCATGAATGGGAATGTGGATCATCCGATTGTGACGGGGGTGGTTTATAACGGGACGTACGGGGTGCCGTGGGCACTGCCGGAGCAGAAGGCGTTGTCGGGATGGCGCAGCCGGGAGATTGGTGGTTCGCGTGGCAACCAACTGGTGATGGATGACACGCGGGACCAGTTGCAGGCGCAGTTGCGCAGTGATCATTTGCATAGCCAGTTGGGGCTGGGGCATATCGTGCGGGTGGAGAGTAATGCCGGACGGGGCGAGGCGCGGGGGGATGGGTTTGAGTTAAGGACGGATGGGCATGGGGTGGTGCGGGCGGGGAGGGGGATGCTGGTGACCACTGAGGAACAGGCTGGAGCTGCATCGCACGTGAAAAGTCTGGGCGGGACGTTGCGGCAATTGGCGACTGCGGGTGAGGTGCATCGGCAGATGGCGGAAGAGGCGCAGCGTCACGGCGCGCTCGATGCGATGGACCAGCAGGGCGCGGTGGCTCAGGAATTAAAAAAACAGCAGGAAGACGTTAAGGGACAAGGCGGCGCGCATCCTGAACTAGCGCAGCCGCATCTAGTCTTGGCAGGTGTTGCCGGTGTCGAGACGGTCACGCCGCAATCCACCCACATCGCCAGCGGAGAACACACTGCCTTGAGCGCTGGGCAGAATCTATCCCTGGCCGCAGGCCGCAGCTTGTTTGCCAGCGTCCGTGAAACCCTCCGCGTGTTCGTGCACAAGGCCGGCATGAAACTAATAGCCGCAGCGGGAAAAGTCAGCGTGCGCGCCGAGTCGGACGAAGTGGAAGTGGTCGCGCAAAAGGTATTGACGTTGCTGAGTGAGTCCGACTGGGTGGACATCCGTGGCCGTAAAGGTGTGCGGCTGCATGGCGGCGACTGCATGGTGGAGATCAGTGACCTGGTGCAGTTCTTTACGCCGAAGCCCACTTTCTTTCACGGGAACCTGGAGACATTGGGGCCGAAGAACAGGCCGCAGCCGGAGCCTGAGAAAACGGCAGTGGCCGATGCAAAGCAGCGTATGCAGGTCACTTTGCTCGCACATCCGGGCGATACGGCGGGCCTGGCCGACGTGCCGTATGCCCTCTACAAGGGGGACGCGCTGGTACAGCAATCGCTGACCGACAGTGACGGATGCCTCGAGTTCGAGCACGAGGATGGGGTGAGTGACTATCGGATCGAATTACCCAATGGTGCGGAGTTTGAGTTGAAGGTGCATCCGAAACTGGCGGCGCCTGGATCGGCGGATTATGACGAGCATGTGTTATCCAACCTCGGACGACGGGCGATGGATGATACGACTCGAGGGCGGAAGCACGAGTAATTCCATTGAAAGGAACCTGACGATGGCAAAAGAATATAGCCGGCTGGAGACGACCCATGTCGATGAGGTCAAGCGCAGTGCCGCGTGTTCGGTGCAATGGTTAGCGGAGTCGCCAGAACCATCTTGGAATCTTGCGCGCACCACGTCCCATAACAACCGGCTGAAAATGTACGTATGCGGGCAGGAGGGTTTTGCAGCCATAGCGGAAAGTATCAAGGCCGCCAAGGAATCCATCGATTTAGTATGCTGGGGCTTTGATCCCGGAATGGAATTAGTACGGGATGACAACGGCTTTTGGCCAAGAGGGCAGACCTACGGCGACTTGCTGATCGAAGTGTGCAGGAAAAATCCGAAATTGAAAGTACGTTTGCTGGTCTGGTATGACAGGCTTGGCGCCATGACCACAAAGAATATGCCTGGCTACACCCATGATACGCACCCCTGGTATTACATGAGCGGCAAGGAAGGGGCGGACCGAATACACGCAATGGCCAGCATTAATAGACTGCGCGATGCATCGCTGTTATGGCCCAAGCCAACGGCTGCGACAAGACAGGCGGATTACGCTGATTTGCCCGGGAAATTGTCTATCGATGAGATTTCCAGCTTTGCCCGAAAAGAGTATTGCCACAGTTGGTACATGGCGGTAAAGCAGAAGCTGCTGCCAGGAATAGAGCTTCGGGTTCGCACGGGTGATCGCAGCGCCATCGTTGACGCGCTGGCGGATGAGCCGACAAAACCCGCAGGACTGACGAAGGTTGAGCTGGAAGGCGGCATCCTGGAACACTTTGGCAGCCATCATCAAAAGACCGTGTTGATTGACTACGCTTATGACGAGGGTTTCGATGCAGTCGGCTTCGTGATCGGCTTGAACAGCGTAACGGACTACTGGGATACCACCGCCCATTTGCTCGATGACCCCATGCGTGAACGTGGCGGGAAGAATGAGGCTCAAGAGTCTGTACAGGAACTGTCGGGCGATGCCGGCTTCCGTCATTTGAAACCGTTCCAGGACTATGGGTGCAAACTGGAGGGCGGGTGTGCGCTGTACTTCATCTACGCCAACTTCGTTTCCGCCTGGGACCGGGCAGGCAAGGATAAAAAGCGGACCGCTACGAAAGCGTGTACCACCAAAGACATTGATTGCCAGCGCCCTCCAGGCCACTTGATGCACAAGGCGCAGCCAGGCGAATCGACGGTCCGAATAGTACGGACACAGCCTGAAGAAAGCGATAAAAGCATCAAGGAGATGTATTGGCTGGCGACCAGTACTGCGGCTACTACGGCAGGTTATTTGTATGTTGAAAACCAGTATTTTCAGTACGAGGAGTGGTCGAAGCATTTGCTCAATGCGAGAAGGGATGTCATCACCAAATGGAGGCTAGG
>JAIENA010000058.1 GCA_019751755.1 Burkholderiaceae bacterium
GATGAAGGAACTGCTGTCGATTAATTATTATGTGCAGGGGATCGAGGGCGCGATTCCGAAGTAATGCGTCACGGGGTTGGCGGACCGTGTCCGCCAACCCCGTCATCGACAGGACTCGATAGCGTAGGCCGGATCAGCGGGGACGCCCGGCTGCATGGCGCGTCATCCGGCAAGCTGCGACGCAACGCTGGCACGCCACCTTGTACACTCACCGTGATCGTGCTGTTGATGAGCAATTCGAAATGACAGCGATACCCCAAGTAGAATGGCGCCTGTCCGCACTCACTACTGAACACCATGGAAACCAAATGGCTGGAAGACTTCATTTCCCTCGTTGAGACCAACAATTTTTCGCGCTCGGCGGCGCTGCGGCATGTGACGCAACCGGCGTTTTCGCGGCGCATCCAGTCGCTGGAAAACTGGCTCGGGACCGACCTGATCGACCGCACCTCGTATCCGACCCGCCTGACCCCGGCCGGCCACGTGTTTTACGAACAGGCGTTGGAGATGCTGGGGCAGATCAACGGCGTGCGCGAACTGCTGCGCAACAAGCGCGCCGCCATGCAGACCACCATCGACCTGGCCGTGCCGCACACCTTGTCGCTGACCTTTATCCCGAAATGGATCACGCAACTGCAGGAGGACTTCGCGCCCATCAACAGCCGCCTGATGGCATTGAATGTGCACGACGCCGTGCTGCAACTGGTGGAAGGCGGCTGCGACCTGCTGCTGTGCTACCACCATCCACGCCAGCCGGTGCAACTGGACCCGGGCCGCTACGACATGCTGGTGCTGGGCCGCGAAGCGCTGCGCGCCTACGCCCGTTGTGACAAAAATAAAAAGCCGGAATTCACGCTACCCGGCACCAAGCAAGATCCGCTGCCGTTCCTGTCCTACACCAATAACGCCTATTTGGGCCGCATGGTGGAACTGATCCTGACCGACACCAAAACCCCGCTGCACCTCGAAAACCACTACGAAACCGATATGGCCGAGGGTTTAAAGATGATGGCGCTGGAGGGGCGCGGGATTGCCTTCCTGCCGGAGTCGGCCGTCACGCGCGAATTGAAATCGAAACTGCTGGCGCGCGCCGACGGCGGCAGCGCGGATTGGGAAATCGAAATGGAAATCCGCCTGTACCGCGAAAAACCATCGCCGACACGGCCCGGCAAACCGATCGTGTCGCGCCTGTGGGACCACCTGGGCGGCAAGCAGCACGCGTCAAAACGGCGCAGTATCCCGGACTCCGAACGCTGATACTGACAAAAATCAACCATTTGACGTTATGCCGGAGCCTATGCTTTTTTTGCATAATGCAGCGAAATGGAACCCTCTAACTATGCAAAAAATGCATAGTTAGATGCGCACTCAGCATTGGCACCAATTTGGTGCAGCAGCCTAAGATTCGCTTCACTGAATACCGCGTATCAACGCCAGCGCATAAAAGCCACAAGCCGCGCTTATCCATCACCTCAGGAGCGAATCGAATGACGACCCAGCACGCACTGCCTTCCTACCTCAATCCAGACGACCTGGGCCCATGGGGCCAGTACCTGCAACAGATCGACCGCGTCACCCCGCACCTGGGTGCGCTGTCGCGCTGGGTCGAAACGCTGAAGCGCCCAAAGCGCATCCTGGTGGTGGACGTGCCGATCGAGCGCGATGACGGCACCATTTCGCACTACGAAGGCTACCGCGTACAGCACAACATGTCGCGTGGCCCGGGCAAAGGCGGCGTGCGCTTCCACCAGGACGTGACGCTGTCCGAAGTGATGGCCCTGTCGGCCTGGATGACGGTCAAGAACGCCGCCGTCAACGTGCCGTACGGTGGCGCCAAGGGCGGCATCCGGGTTGATCCGAAAACCCTGTCGAAGGGCGAACTGCAGCGCCTGACCCGCCGCTACACCAGCGAAATCGCGCTGATCATCGGCCCGACCAAGGATATCCCGGCGCCGGACGTCAACACCAATGAACAAGTGATGGCCTGGATGATGGACTCCTACGCCATGATCGAAGGCAACCTGTCGACCGGCGTGGTGACCGGCAAGCCGATCTCGATGGGTGGCTCGCTGGGCCGCCGCGAAGCCACCGGCCGCGGCGTGTTCGTGGCCGGCCAGGAAGCCGCCGCCAAGCGTGGCGTCAAAATTGAAGGCGCCCGCGTCGCCATCCAGGGTTTCGGTAATGTCGGCGGCGTGGCCGCCACCATGTTCGCCAACGCCGGCGCCAAAGTGATTGCGGTACAAGACCACACCGGCACCGTGGTACACTCCGGTGGCCTGGACATCGTACAACTGCACAAACATGTGGCGGAAGTCGGCGGTGTCAAAGGCTTCCCGGGTGTCGAGCAGTTCATGGACCGTGACGCATTCTGGGGCATCGAATCGGACATCCTGATTCCTGCCGCGCTGGAACAGCAAATTACCGCTGCTGTCGCCCAGCAACTGCGCACCAAAATTATCCTCGAAGGTGCCAACGGCCCGACCACGCCGGAAGCCGACGACATCCTGGCCGACAAAGACGTGCTGGTGGTGCCGGACGTGCTGGCCAATGCCGGTGGCGTGACGGTGTCGTATTTTGAATGGGTGCAAGACTTCTCGTCGTTCTTCTGGAGCGAAGATGAAATCAACGCCCGCCTGACGCGCATCATGCAAGACGCCTTCAAATCCGTGTGGGAAGTGGCCCAGGAAAAGAACGTCACCCTGCGCACCGCCACCTTTATCCTGGCGTGCACCCGGGTCCTGCAAGCACGGGAAGTGCGCGGCCTGTATCCTTAATACCAGCAGCCTAAGTGAAATCCACAAGCTGCACGGATCCAGACTGCGCCGATAGTATTGGTAATATGAGATATACGATGTAATCAGTCATCACCACGCCTGCCCAGGTTATGCTGGGGCAGGCGTTTTTCGCATTTGATAAAGGAACTCCGGAATGAGCACGTTGGAACAGAAAGCCCTTGATTACCACAAAGCCGGCTCCGCCGGTAAGATCGCCACCGCCGTCACCAAGAGCGTGGCCACCCAGGACGACCTGGCGCTGGCCTACTCGCCCGGCGTGGCCGTCCCGTGCCTGGAAATCCAGCGCGACCCGGCGCTGGCCTACACCTACACGGCCAAGGGCAATCTGGTCGCGGTCATCACCAACGGCACCGCCGTGCTGGGCCTGGGCAATATCGGCGCGCTGGCCGGCAAGCCCGTGATGGAAGGCAAGGTCGTGCTGTTCAAGAAGTTCGCCGGCATCGACTCGTTCGACATTGAAATCGATGAAACCGATCCGGACAAACTGGTTGAGATCATCGCCTCGCTGCACCCGACCTTTGGCGGCATCAACCTGGAAGACATCAAGGCGCCGGAATGCTTCTACATCGAGCGCAAGCTGCGTGAACGCCTGTCGATCCCGGTCTTCCACGATGACCAGCACGGCACCGCCATCGTGGTCGGTTCCGGCCTGCTGGGCGCGCTGGACCTGACCGGCCGCAAGATCGAAGACATCAAAATCGTCTGCTCCGGCGCCGGCGCCGCCGCCATCGCCTGCCTGGAACTGATCGTCTCGCTGGGCGCCAAGCGCGACAACATCTTCGTCTGCGATTCCAAGGGCGTGTTGAGCACCGCGCGCCAGCTCGATGGCGAGAAAAAAGCCTGGGCGCGCGACACCATCGCGACCAAAATGAGCGAAGTGATCGAAGGCGCCGACAT
>JAIENA010000429.1 GCA_019751755.1 Burkholderiaceae bacterium
ATGGGCGGACGATATACCGGCGTGGGCGACGTGTTCGACCTGCTCGCGGCCAAGCAGCGCCTGGATCCTGAAACTGTGGACCAGGTCGCGCTGGCCGTGCTGCTGGCCCTGGATGCGGCGAAACGCGCGGCTGCGCCGGCGGCCGTGGCCAACACCCTGACCGAGCACCTGCTGACCAGCGCGGCAATCTGGTCGATCACAGGCAACAAGCCGCTGTACCTGGTGAGTGTCAGGGCCTGGGATGCGTTGCGCAAGGCATGCGCGCGACCGACGCAACTGCTGGACCTGACGACCGGCGAATACGCGGCGATCCGGCTTGCGGTCAGCAATTACGTGCGGGCGCTGCCCAGGATCGAGCACGGCGTGATGGTGGCTGCGCAGGCGAAGGCGTTTGCGCAGCTGCGCGGGTAAATTGAATTTCTAAAAAGGAATCGAGATATGGGCGACAAAGAAGACAAGCAGCGCGTGGCGCTGGCGCAAGCCGTGAAGGCAATGACCGAAAACTGGGCCGCCACGGTGGAATTTCACAAGACTATGGCGCGCGTAGCTCGCGTGAAATACCTCGCGCTGGTGCAGGAGGGATTCACGGAGGAGCAGGCGCTGTTGATTGTGAAGTGGTGAACGGCAAGTTGTAAACCCGCCCGTTTTTCGCTAGACTGGATTCAAGTAGGCGGGGTGGCGCGAACCACCCCGCTTCCTTAGGTCTTGATTACTTCCCAGAGCCAGTGCAGCAGTGCCGCCAGCGCCCAAAGATTAATCTCAACCTTTACTGCCTTTATCGTCAGTTTCAACATGGCATTAGCCCTATTTACGCTGGCGTGCACGCCGGCTGATTAGGTCGGCATTTGTATCGCGCCTTGCCGGGCGCTAGCCGGTGTAGCTGCAGCTACGTTGGCACCTGCTTGCCAGAATCTCTCTGGCAAGCAGGGCGGCTGTTGGGGTTCGATTATTGGCCATCCAGCCAGTTCTACATCCCACTTCACCTTTTGCGGGTTAGCGGCCCGCAGTCCGGGAGCTACCCCGGATTCTTGGCCCGCTCACTGGATGGTGAGCGGGAATTCCTTATAAAAATTCTATTTTCAATCTCTCAGCCAATGCACTCGATTTATTTAACTCGGCATGTATCCTTGCGGAGAAAGCCCGCCCCGAGTCCGCTTGTGTGGGGCGTACAGAATTAAATGCGAGGCCCCATGCTGCGTAGTAGTCCTTCAGTTTTTCAGCAATCGATTCGACCCTGTTCGATGACAGCATCAGTGTTGTAAAGGAATTCTCAACGTCGAGCTGAATCTTCTTATTGTTTGCTAATACTTCCTGCACGGGCTTTGCGCTGGGAGCGTCTATAAAGTTTTGCCATTGCAGTGCCGCAAGTGTGAGGTTAGCTTCTGCATCGCGAACAAATATGGCTGCTCGCTTCTTGAATTCAGCTTCTTGTCGATTCTTCTCCTGCTGAGCAACGGCTTGACTTTCCTGTGCTTGTTGAGCGGTAGCCTTCTCGCGGTCGTCATAGCATTTAAGGCGAGCTTTATCCTGCTTAATCGCGAGACACTCGGTGGCGCCTGCCTGGAGGCTCATGGCTGCGCATACTGCGATGACTGCAACTAATGACTTTTTCACTGATCCCTTACCTTTTTCGTTCATGTTGGCAAGAGTGTACTGATTTTTGATAACAGGAAATCTATCGAATTGTCACAGTGCAACACTGGACACGGTGCCCAAACTGAATTTCTGCAAGTCTTTGATTCTATGCATGAAAAATAATTTGCGTCGTGAAAGTAGCACCTTTTTTGCAGCAGACGATGCGAAAAAGGTGTGATTTTGCGAAGGAATCGGGACTGAGAGTAGCGGGCTGTGCGATAGGGTGTCCGTGTGGGACAAGAACGCCAACGAAAACGAAGTGCTGAGCAGGCGCATCTCCCATAGTGAAGCGGAGTGCCGGCAAGTAGCTTTTTCGGCTGGAATGGGTACTTTGCCCGAATTTATACGCTGCCCGTTCAGGTAGGATGCTCTTGCGCTGTGGGCAAATTATACGCAGGCCGGGTGTGTAGAATTTGCTTCGTGCATGTGGCGAAGGCAGGAATGCCTTGTTGCTGGCGCACAAATAATCTCACAAACTCGGGAAATATTGAGGTTGTTGGTGGAGGGTTCATGCGGCATTATTTGATCCGAGCAACGGGCATGAGGGCATCCAAGTGCTGGACGCCCTGAGCGCGTTTTGCCGCAAAAGTGCATTAAATAATGATGGGAGGGGCTATTTTGTTGATGTGCGAGTGGGGCGCTTGCGAGGTGGTGGCGAAGGGGCCTCGTCAGCATAGTCGGAAAACTCTGGTGGCCGGGTGGTGACGGGGCGAGTGGGGCGCTTGCGGGGAGGGGAAATTTTCCTTTGCAGCAAACTTTCCAGTTCATCGCAAGACTTCTCGAATTGTTCAATTAATCGTACACCGTTGGCTCGAATGGACTTCATGTCCGGATGCTCAATAAGTCCGTCGCGCCACTTGCCTAGGAGGTCGTCGTCCACTTGTCGTTGCCCGTCAATTATCTCAAGAGCTTGGCGAAGATTTACGGCTAATGTCATGGCCTTCATTTCTTCAACATGCAAGTCGAGCTCCAATTGAGCCAGGTTGGCATTGTGGCGCGCGATGACTTCGATCAGCGCAGAAGTCCCAGGCGTAGACTGAGAGTTGTCAGCAAGTTCAGGGAATCTCGATGGGCGCTCAATGATCCAGTTTGCGTAGAGTTCCGAAAGGTAGCGTGGATCGACCTGGTCCAGGCCCGAGACATGGTCAACCTCGGGGCCATCACCTTCCTCGTCCTCATACGCGGAAGCGAAAGCATTGAATGATTTACGCACATCTCGGTTTAAGGTGCTGCACCATTCGACATATGATGCGAGCACTTCAAGCTTACGTCGTTCGGGTAGATCTTTGAGGGAGGCATTACCCTTGTCGCCATTTAGCCATTCCATGGTCACCGACAGGGCGCTGGCGAGCTTGGCAACTATAGCGGGCCGTGGAGTATTGCGCCCTGATTCGTATCTGGAAATTTGGGCCGCTGCGATTCCGGTTTGCTCAGCCAATTCACTCTGCGAAAGTCCTATGAGTCCACGAGCTTGCGCAAGGCGGCCGCCAAAAGTGTCATTTAAAGTCATCTAATGTACTCAAGTGTATTGACATGCCCAAAAATAGGTATATTATACATTGCATGACAGATCACTACTAAACATGACAGAGGATGACATGGAAAAACTAAAGAAAAGCAATCCGACGCCTGTGCAGATCGGTGATGACCTGAAGGCGTACTTGAAGCATAAGGCCATCGACAACGGTCGGACGCTGGGCAAGGAAATTGTGGCGCGCCTAACGGAGAGCAGAATGCAAGAAGAAAAAATGAGTGCTGCGTAGTATTAAAGAAAAAGCCCTGGACTCTATCTTGGCGGATCAGTCCAGGGCTTTATTTCCCACCCTTTAGAAGAAGGAAATTGTATGGATGCTACATCAATGGCAGGGCAAAATCAATCTGCACCTGCCCGAATCACGCGCCGCCGCTTTGTCGGCGCTACCGTAGCGATGGCCGCCGCTCCGGCAGTCAATGCCCAGCAGGACGATGTGCTGAGCGTCGGCGTGGCCCGCGAGAGCCTGGCCGCGCTGTGCGCGGACATGCTGGCCCTGCGCTCTTGGTGGGCGCATTACAGCGACTCGATCCGCGA
>JAIENA010000253.1 GCA_019751755.1 Burkholderiaceae bacterium
TGAAGAAAATCCTGATGGAAACGCGGGCCGCGATTAGCGCGGAAATGCCGGCCTAAGCGCCTTGAAAAGTGTAGATCTATACAAAAGGAAGGGCTAGTTAGCCCTTTCTTTTACATAACTGCGACCTACTCCAACAGATGGCGCATAGTGAGCCCTGCAAAAACCCTATGACGGCAAAGTGGTAAAAAGGCCCCCATCATGCCAAATCTTATTATGACCTGTTTGTCACAAAGTTCGATGGAAGCGATACACATCTCGCTGAATAGTTGCGGTTTATTTTATTTTGGAAATTGATTCTTTTATTTTCTTTGCTTGTTTCTCTGCATATTCCTTCTCCTGTGCGCTAAGATTTTCTTTGAAAAAAATTATCGCGGTGTCTATTTCAAATTCAGTTTTATTAATTTCTACGGAGTGTGGTTTTGGGGATGACGTGATGTATTCCTTGCAAACAATAAACCATGCATATTTATCTTTTAATTCTTTTTGTCGCTCGCCAATTCTATAAATTGAAACGGCGTCGCCTTTAATGGCAGAGCTTAAAATTAAATCGTACTCAATTCTATTATTAATTTTTTGTGAAAAAAATTCCCGGAATGCAATAAGGGAGAATCCTATGAGTAGTGAGATTAAAATAAATTTTTTCATCTCATGGACGTCTGTTAAATTCAATCATGGATCCTTTGTCAGATAAATTCTTGGGGCCGTGAATATCACCCTTATGGCCATAGACTGAGAAAGTCCCATCGGAGGCCGCCCAGATCGAACGATTTGGTGCCATAACAGGAACTCCTAATATATTGCTCAGCTTTTGTGCAATGGGCGTAACATTCTTTCCGTTATAGGCGGATGAGCCAGTATTGCAAGAAAGCATTCGAATTTTCTTATCTTTGTACTCTGGAAATTCTTGCTTGATCAGGTTTGCTAATGATGCGGCATCACGGTATTGATTGCCATCTGTAACGGCGGCATGATTCCCGTGTGCGACTACATCAATAACTCCAGGTATCTCAGGAATATTATTAAATAGCTCAAGGCTTCCATATTGAGGAGCATTGAGTACTATGCGTTCTAGCCCGTCCGGGTCGATGGAAGTAAGAGGGGCCCCGCCGGCATAACTATAAGTGTTGATGCCACCGGCCAAGCCAATCGGATCGCTTTGGATATATCGTCCAATTTGGGAATCATAATACCGATTCCAATTCTGCCACAGCCCCGATTCCGCATCGAAGTACTGCCCCGGGAACCCCAGATTCATGCCGCCGATGGTATCCACCGCCACAGTGCGGTCAAACGCCTTGTTATAGGCCCGCCACACCACTGCCTTGCTGCTGTTGGTCAGCACTTCCGGCCGGCCCAGGTGGTCGTTGTGGCTGGCATAGAACGCGCTGCCATTGCGCACAATGCCCAGCAGTTGGCCTTCCAGCCACACATAGTGGGTGGTGGCCGCCCCGGCTTCATACAGCAGCGTCCCGTCCAGCGCATAGATAAACTTGGTCGCGCCTTTCTGCACCCGCTGGTTCAAGGCATTGCTGACATAGTCCGTCTTCACCCCGCCCACCGTGTAGCTCTTCATGCGGTTGAAATCGTCGTAGGCCAGGGTACGGCCGGTATCGCTCGTCACATTGCCCAGCACATCATAGCCAAACGCGCGGTTGATGCCGCCGCTGATGCTGGTGATCCGATTGCTGGCGCCATCGAGCGTATACGTGCTGCCGGCGCCGGCCCGGGTGGAACTGGTGCGGTTGCCGCTGTAGTCCCAGGCGATACTCTGGTCGTCGCCGCTGCGGGTGATGCCCTTGACGCGGTCGTTCTCATCGTAGTTGATGACGGACGTGCTCTGGGTAGAGTTGATGCCATCGTCAATCTTGTTGATGGTGTTGGTATTGGTCGTATAGCCATACGTCAATTTATGAGCCATTTGGCTGTCCAGTTGCGTAATACGGCCATCCGTATCGAGCGTCACCATGCGCGGCAGGCCGTTGCCGAAACGCCAGCCATACAGGGCGTTGGTGGCGGGCTGGCGCAGCAGCGTATCGGCGATGGTGCCCAGATTGCTGGTCACGCCAGATACCCGGCCCGCCGTATCATAGCTGTAACTAATGGTCAGGCTGCCCGGATAAGTCATGCCGGTATTGCGTCCGGTGGCGGTGTCGTAGACCCAACTGGTGGTGTACGAGGCCCCACCAATGACATTGACCTGGCTGATGAGCTGGCCATAGATGTTGTAAATGTAGGTAGTCGAACCGCTTGCGTCACTGAGGCCGGTCAGGCGGCCTTTGCCATACGTCCCGCCGTCATAGCTGAACGTTTCTGTCACGCCGTTTACCGTGCGTGTCGTGCGGCGGTCCAGTTTATCCCAGGCGTAGGTGGTGGTTTTATTGTCGGCACGGGTTTCCGTCTGCACGCGGCCGCCATTATCGTAGGTGTACGTGGTCACGCCGGTGTCCGGGCTGGTGCGCGTGAGGATATCGCCGAACCCGTTATAGGTGTAGCTGGTCACCAAGTTGCGCGGATCGGTCACTTTTTCCAACCGGCCTTCCAGGTTGTAATCAAACGTGGTGATGCCGCTGTCCGGGGCTGTCACCTTCTTCAACCGGTTTTGTGCATCGTACTCAAAGCGCGTCACGCGGCTTAACGCATCTGTGACGGTCATGACGTTGCCGTTGCCATCATAAGTGTAATCAAGCCGCTGGCCATTGTTACCGAAGTCTTTCCAGAGGCGGCCCAGGCTATCGTCCTGCGCACTTTTGACGAACTCGCCGGAAACAGAGCCAGACGGCGTCGCACCGGACATCGCCGGGACTTTGCGATCAGAGTGCGTGGAGCGCATATTGTTCGTCACATCGGCCGCCGAGAGCGGCAGCGTCAGGTATTCGGAGAGCGCGTTGCCAATTTTGATTAATCGACCAGCCGAGTTGTACTCCATCAGTGCCTTTTCGCCGGACGGGGAGGATATACTCTTGACGCTGCCAAAGCCATCGTAAGTGATCGTCGTGACGCGGCTACCTTCCGTAATGCTCGTGACCTTGCCAACGGCATCGTAGACATAGGTGGTGATCAGTCCGTTCGGGTCCACCTTTTGTCCAGGCTGGCCACGTCCGTTGTGGTTACTGAAGGTCGTTGTGTGGCCCAGTGGATTGACAATCTTGGTCAGGAAGCCTTGTAGGTCGTAGGAATACACAGTCGTGGCATTCCCGGTCGACAGGATGCGCGTGACGGTCAGCGTATCCAGCAGACTCCTGGCGTTGAACAGATAATCGTACGTGGTCTTACGTTCCACGTTGGTCGCGATATCGCGATCGATCTGCGCTGTCATTAACGTGCTCGCCAAGCCGGTCCCTGTGCGCTCGTACGTGGTTTTCAAGTAATCCTGGCCAGAAGAATTTATCTGGGTAACTGTTTCAAGGTTCAGGCCATCCCATGTTGCCTTGGTTGTATGCTGTGCGGTCGTCCCAATGGCCGTAGTTTCGACGTCCAACAAGCCGCCGTAACTCAACGTGGAAGTCGTCCGGTTTTCATTCCAGTCGAACATCCAACTGACGTGCCCGTTGGGATCGTAGCCAAAGCTGGCGGCCGTCGCACTGCAACTCGTCGTTGCCTGCCGGTCCGTGCCGGTTGCGCGCTTGAAGGTGAGGTTCCCACGGAATTTAGTCTTCCAACGGTGACGTAAAATTACCGTTACCAAAGGAAGAAGCAAGATGCAAAAA
>JAIENA010000311.1 GCA_019751755.1 Burkholderiaceae bacterium
CGATAGCGATAGCGAGGATAGGGGCGCCGCGTGGGCTTGCGCCAATGCGACAGCATTTGTCGCAAGCTGGCGCTACCGTGGCGCGCAACTTGGTATTTCCCAAATGAAATACTTTTGGTATTATAAAATTTTTAACGCCAAGCTGTTTCCGGCCTGTTGCATGCTATGCCCGTATTCGTCGAACACATTGATGCCATCGCCCGCGCCAAGGAGGCCGCCGCGCTGTATCTGGAGTTTCATCCGCAGGGCGTTGACTTGTGGCGTGATGACACATACGACCACGACCCGCGTCATGCGGGCGTGCCGTTTTGCGTCATGCCGCTGGCCTATGCGATGCGCAATATCACCCATGACGAGCCGGGCTTCCGGGCGCGCTGGGCGGAGGATTTTTGATGGCGACCAACCAGCAATCGCTGTTGCGGCAATGGCACATGCTGCGCATGGTACCGCGCGCGCCGGTACGTATTACCGCCAAGGATTTGCATGCGCGCTTGTCCGCCGCCGGTTTCCCGGTGGCCAAACGTACGGTCGAGCGCGACCTGCAGGAATTGTCCTCGGTATTCCCGATCGAGATGGACAGCCGGGACAAACCATTTGGCTGGAGCTGGCTGCGTGACGCGTCGAGCTTTGATTTGCCGGGCCTGACGTTGCCGGAGGCGCTGACGTTGACGCTGGTCGAGCAGCATTTGCGGCATCAGTTGCCGCCCAGTGCGGCCGATGCGTTGCGTCCGCATTTCGTCTCTGCCGCGCGGGCCCTGTCCGCCGTGGCCGACGATGTGCCGGCGCGCGCCTGGCTCGGCAAGGTACGCAGCATACCGCCCCAGCAGCCGCTGCTGGCGCCACGCCTGGATGACGAGTGCCAGCGCCATGTCTACCTGGCGCTGATGCAGGACCGTCAGTTGTGCCTGCATTATCGCAAGCGCGACGCCGAGCAGGCCACTGTTTACAAGGTCGTGCATCCGGTTGCGATTGTGCAGCGTGGCGGCGTGATTTATCTGGCCTGCATGTTTGGCGACTACGAGGATGTCCGTACCATTGCCTTGCATCGCGTGGTGCGGGCGGAGGTGCTATATGAGCCGGCGCGCCGCAAGGACGGTTTCGATATCGATGCCTATATCGCTTCCGGCCAATTTGGTGTCATCACCGGCGCGCCGATTGACCTGCGCGCCGTCTTTACGCGCGAGGCGGGCGAACACCTGTATGAAACGCCGCTCAGCGCGGACCAGGTGCTCCAGGTCGACGCCGACGGCCGCCTGCACCTGTCTGCCAGCGTCCCCAACACGCGCGCGCTGGTGTGGTGGCTGCTCGGCTTTGGCGATGGCGTCGTGGTGCAGGAGCCGGCCGCCTTGCGCGCTGAATTGGCCAATACGGTCGCGCGAATGGCCGCGGCCTACGCCATTCCCCCGGTGCACGCGGCCCAAGGCAAGGCCATGCCGGACCTGATCCCGGCCGTTTGACGGAGACCACACAATACGATGGCTGTCTTGAACCCTTCCACCGCTGCATTGTTGCGGCAAGACCATGGCTTGTACCGTGAACTTGACATCGTCGAGGGACTGGCGGCATCCCTGCCGGATGGCTTCGAAGTTTTCCATGGCATGGAGTTGCACGCGGTGCGCTCCGGTCGCGACCATTACGGCGAAATCGATATCGTGGTGATGGCCCCTTCCGGTGCGTTGCTGCTGATGGAAGTCAAGGCCGGTGAGGTCAGCGTCAGCGAGGGGCGGATCTACAAGCGGTATGGCGCGGAGCTGTGCGATGTGGACCAGCAATGCCGGGTCCAGCGCAGCAGTTTACTGGGACGATTACAGGATGCCCAACTCGACACCGGGCTGTTGAGTTGCCTGGTGCTGCCGGACTGGCGCTTGACGGATGAACATGCGGTATCGTTTCCCCGTGAACGCATCGTCGACGCCGACCGTTTTCCACGGTTGACGACGCTGGTGCGCGAATGGCTGGCGGGCGCCAAGGGATGCGGGCGGCGCGATGCGCTGCGCCAATTCCTGCGCAACCAGTTCCGCGTCACGGCGGACTTGTCGGCTGCCCGCGATCAGCTGCAGCGCACGGTGCGGCTCCTGTCCGATGGCCTGGCCACCTGGGTGCCTCGGATTGGCGCGCCGTCCGGTGTGATCCGCATTCAGGCCACGGCCGGATCAGGCAAGACGCAGTTGGCGCTTGGTTTGCTGGAGGCGGCCGTGGCGGCGGGGCAGCGCGCCGCCTATGTCTGCTACAACCGCACGCTGGCCGACCATGTGCGGGAGTTGGCGCCGGCGCGTGCGGAAGTCGTCAATTTTCATTTACTGGCCGTCGAGCATCTCCGTCGGGTTGCCGGCGAACCGGACTTTAGTTCGCCCCAGGTGCTGGACCAGGCGGCTGCGCGCTATGCCAGCGATAGTGATGGATTCGTCCCGCGCTGGGATGTCCTGGTCATCGATGAGGGGCAGGACTTCGATCCGGACTGGATAGCCTGCTTGTGCCGGCAATTGCGCCCCGATGGCAAGCTGTACCTGATGGAAGACGATGATCAGCGCCTGTATGAGCGCGCCGGTTTTGATATTGCCGACGCCGTCACGGTGCAGAGCCGCGATAATTTCCGCAGTCCGCGCCTGGTGTGCGATGTGATTAACGCGCTGGCGCTGGCGCACAGTCCGATTGTCAGCCACAGCACCTATCGGGGCATGCTGCCGGGCTTGCATTTGTATGCAACGACGTCGGAGTTGACCGAACAATTGGCGCGCGTGGTGGCATCGCTGCTGGAGCGCGGGTTTGCGCTCAATGACATGGTTATTCTCAGCAACCGGGGCCGGGCTGCCTCGGCGCTGACCGGCCTGGCACAGATTGGGCTGTGGCGCACCCGGCAATTTACTGGTGCGTATGACCGGTCTGGTAATCCGCTGTGGACGGAAGGCGAACTGACGGTTGAATCGGTCTACCGCTTCAAGGGGCAGAGCGCGCCGGCGGTGATTTTGGCCGAGGTGGACTTCGACGGGTTGTCACCGCAGGACCGTAAAAAACTGTTTGTGGGAATGACGCGTGCGCAGATGGCGGTGGAGATGGTGTTGACGGCCAGTGCGGAGCGTACGTTGCTGGCGCTTTTTCAGGAGCGGGAAAGTGAATGACGCTGTGCTGGCCGGTGAAAACATGGTGTTGATTGGCCCGCCAGGAACCGGCAAAAGTCTCATTGCACGGCGTGTTGCAGGCAGCGTTACGCAGTCGCATGAGGAGCATGAGTGCAGGTAGTTCTACCTGTATTGAACCCTGGCGCCAGGATCATCCAGGTTTCCGATGCGCTCTCGCCCAAGGCTGGAACCAGGACGTCGCACCGGGGCCTTCCCAGGACTGTTCAGACCGGTTCAGGAACATCCTATTCGGGCGCATGTCTAACCAGACGAAAGTCCCGGAACAATCATCGGGTTTTCGGCCTACGGGGAATCGTCGTCCTCCATCAAAACAGTGGGGAGGACTCTTTGGAAATACAAAGCAGCGGCGAATGAACGGTGGCGGATACAAAAAATGCCCCCTACCGGCCCGGGCGAATCCCATTTCTTTAGAAGTTGAAGGAGACGTGGCTATTATTCTGCGCCGCAGTAGATTGTGTCCCACGACGTGGTGTATGAAGACTTCGCCGGAATCGGCGTTTAGGAAGGCAGCCTGAAGGGGCGGCCATTGTGATTCTTGAGGTAAATTTGGGTTTGCGAAGACTCAACTC
>JAIENA010000303.1 GCA_019751755.1 Burkholderiaceae bacterium
GTCAAATGGACATAGTTTCTTGGCATTGCAGCACCTTACAGCAAATGGGTGTTGCACTTGGTTTTTGAGAACGCCCATCGTTTCTCTTGGTTTCATCTCCAATGCAATAGTCTGAAACAATGGTCCATGGCATCCCTGCGGGGTAGGATGCGAACCATTGCTTCATATGCAACTGCACAGTCCTCGTCGCATCCATCAATATCGGCAGTAAATCAATCATTACTCCAATCCTCCACTTACCAGTCCGCCTGTGACCCGCGTAACTCTTTACGCTCGACAACTTGCAATCTGCAATCAATTTTTGATATTTATTTAACCACAATTCAATTTTTACAAGTAATTTATCTTCAAACACCAAACGTGAAATATAGTAATATTACTCGATGTAGATGAGAATTTGAAAAAAATTCGATACCGGAATTGAAAGTCATTATCCGTTCCGGAGGGGAATGCGCCTATCTGAAGTAACCATTAATAATTTTTGCTCATGCCATTCCATTTCCGTCTCGCTAAATAGCTTTAATCCGGTCGTCGTGTAAAATAACTCAGGTAAATCCAATATTCTCCGAGCTATTAATTTACTCCTTAGAAATATTGTTTTACCAACTAATTTTTCTTTGACCCAAGTAATTCTGTGACAGTAGAAGGCGTTATTTAGAACGTGAACCTTCAGCTTCTTCCTCAAAATCAACAACAAGCCGTTAGCACCTACTTGAATAGTGGAGCGCTTGTTGAAGCCGACGCAAAACTGCCCCGGACGCGACATTTCGCTGCCTCACCCTGGTTCCAATCGAGCCCTTACCATTACTGCGCTCCGACCGATTCTGGATGGGTCAGTCAGACGTCGGTAGCTGGATCAATTTCTTGTCGGCCTCAACAGCCCCTCTCCCATAGGGAGACGCCTGCCCAAAATACTCATCAACCGCATTCACACTGCATGGGTCAATCACCAAATCGCAGCGCACTCACTGTAGCCAGTCGTGACGCCAATGTGCTGGCGGTGTTCTGCTGGCCAACTCGGCATCCCGCATTGCGGGTTTAAAAATTCTGAAATGGTGCAATAATAGTGCACATATAGTGCATCTAGGAGCAAACATGGCTACCGCAGAAAGGACCGCCCCAGCCGCCGAGGCAGTTCCGGTATTCGATCGGAACTTTGACGGATTCATGGATTTCCTCAATGCCGATTCGAGCCCATCGATTTCGCCTAAACGGTTCGGACTGGTATTCAGGGTCGATATGCAAACCCTCGCCGCGCAAGCGCATGTTCACCGGAATACGCTCAGGCTCGCACCGGACACCGAGACGCTCCAGGCGCATCTGCGCGAATCGCTGCGTGTGATGCGCGCGGCCGCCGACGTGTCGGGCAGCATCGAGAAGGCGATCTTCTGGTTCAAGAATCATCCGCTGCCGGTATTCGACTACAAGACGGCGCAGGACCTCGTGTCGGAAAAGCGCACGGAAGCGCTCATCAAGTACCTGCAGTCGCTAAGAGCCGGGTACTCCGGATGATCGTCATCCCGCTCAATACAGTGGCCTACCGGGTCCATCAGCCCAAGTGGTCGTTCGCGCCGACCTCGGGGGCCGGTGCCGGCACCTATGGCGGGCGCGCCAACCGGCCGGGTGTCAACGCGCTCTACCTGTCACTGGAGCTGGAGACCGCCCTTGCCGAGTACCAGCAGCTCAACGCACTCATGCCGCCCGGGCTCATAGTCAGCTACAACGTGAACGTCGGCGCCATCGTGGACTTCCGTGGCGGCTACACAAGTGACTGGAACCCGCTCTGGCAGGATTTCTACTGCGATTGGTGAAATATGCATTTCAACCAAGGTATCGAACCGCCGTCCTGGGTCATCGGAGACCAGGTGCTGACCGCAGGCGCCAAGGGCATTCTCTTCAATTCGGCGATCACAGCCCGCGCGAACCTGGTCATCTATACGGACGCGCTGGCAGGCGCCGATGCAATCGCCGTCCACGACCCGGACAATGCACTCCCGAAAAATCAACAGTCCTGGGAATGACCCGAAGCGGCGTCCTGGCCTCAGTCTTAGACGAGACCGCATCGGGAATGCTGCTGCCTGCCCCATGCAACAGCTGACTTACTGGCAACTTACGGACGGCGCACCTGCCGACAGCTCGCTACGGATGCGCTGTCATGCTCAAATGCCAGTGGCTCAGGTGGGCCGCGTCGATCTGCACGCGGGCCGGCTTGGTCCAGGCCGGCACATCCGGAATCGCCAGCGATGGCTACGTCGAGAACTTGCCATCGACCAGCGCCAGCTTGATGAACGACGGGCCGATGTAGACCACGCGGGTGCTGGCGGCCGGCGCTTCCGCATCGAGCAGCGCGCGGTTGGCCGCGATCCACGCCTGCAGGCGCGCCAGTTGCGGCTTGCTGGCCGCGTTGCTGACCACTTCCTGGCGCGCCGCGTTGAACATGGTTTCGATCGCCGCGCCGTTGCCCGCGCCGCCCAGCGAGTCGCTATAACCGCCCTGGCCGTCGGCATAGCGCAAGTCGATCTGCTGGCCATCGCTGTGACCGCTGTACTGAAGGACTGACTGGCCGGTCGATGTTTGCGCCACATGCATGGCGCTGACATCGTCGAAGCGGTAGGCGCGCAATTGCAGCCACGTGATGGTTTGCTGGGTCGCCCACGAATCGCCGCCAGCATCGCGCGTGCCATAGCGGCGCGCGCCCAGGCCGGATTCGTTGTGGGCCAGGTACAGGGGCGTGAACGCGGTATCGCTGTTGAGCGAGACCTGTCCGCCCTCCTGCGGATCTGACTCGACCTCAGTGTCCTCCAATGTACCCTTGATGCGCACCGTCACCGCCAGCTTGCCGCTGGTTTTCGCGCCGGCGAACGCCGGCAGCGTCACACCGTTGAACTTGATCTTGCCAGACGTAAGGGCGTGTTCTTGGCCCATCAGGTTGGTGCTGGAGAACTGCGGGTTGCCGCCGCTTGGAGAGATGCTGATATGCACCTCGGTGATTTTCGCTTCAGCCGGCGAGAACTGGATTTCCAGCGGTACTGTGTGGGTCGCGTCGGCGCCAGTCAACTGGGTCGACAGGTACGGACCGGACAGATTACCCTGCAGTTGGACTGGCTGCAGGATAGGGTGTGCATCCTTGTTTGGCGACAGGAACTTCGCAGTGGTGACCTTTAGCCCCACGCAGCCGGTCGACAACTCCACGCTGGTAACGGTAGCCAGCACACTGTCGCCGATATTGGTGGCGCTGACGGCGCCTCCAATACTGATCGGTCCGTCCTTGGTCTGTGCGCTGACGTCGACGCAATCGGACTTGGTGACCGTGCCCTGCGTGAAGTGCGATTGGTTGACCGAACCACTGGCCGACAGCACCATACCCGGCAAACCCGTCACCGAATACGACCAGGTGTCGTTGTACTGGCTTTGCGCCGTCGTGTAGACCGGATACTCCGCCGTGGACACGGTAGTTTTCACGCCGACATTCTTGGTGCCCTTCGGCACCTCATACGAAATCGGCGTGGTGATGGTGGCATTGCGCGCGCCGGCTGTGGCGCTGAACGTCTGCACGCCGTTGGCCAGCGCGGACACCGCGCCGACAGAGGTGCCGGCCTTCGCGCGCTCGGTCGCCACCGTCCTCTCGGCAGGAGCCTTGCCGTCCTGCGTCAGCTGGCTAGCGACAAAGCTGGTCGACATACTTTTTAGGCCAATCTTATTGAGCGCGTT
>JAIENA010000228.1 GCA_019751755.1 Burkholderiaceae bacterium
CGTAGTCACCGCCGTAGTCACCGCCGCGACTTCACGCCAGCGCGCCAGCAAGTCATCGGCCAGCACCGGCTTGCTGTAGTAATAGCCCTGCGCGTGGTTACAGCCATGGCGCAGCAGGAACGCGGCCTGTTCTTCGGTTTCCACGCCTTCCGCAATCACCGACAAATTCATGCTCTTGCCGAGCTGGATGATCGCAATCGCAATCGCTTCGTCGTTGACGTCGGTCGAGATGTCCTTGATGAACGAGCGGTCGATTTTCAGCGTCTGCACCGGCATCTGCTTCAGGTAGGCCAGCGACGAGTAACCGGTGCCGAAATCGTCAATCGCCAGACCGACGCCGATCGCGTGCAAATCGTTGATGTAGGCCAGCGCATCGCCGGTGTTCATAATCACCGATTCCGTCACTTCCAACTGCAGCCGGTGCGGCGCCAGGCCGGTTTCACGCAGGATATCGCCGACCAGGCTGGCGATGCTGCCGCGATCGAACTGCTTGGCCGACAGGTTGACCGCCATTTTCGGCACGTGCAGACCGGCCTGATCCCAGCGGATCATCTGGCGGCAGGCCTGCTCCAGCACCCACTGGCCGAGCGGGTTGATAAAACCGGTGTCTTCGGCCAGCGGAATAAAGCGGATCGGCGGCACCAGGCCCAGTTCCGGATGGTTCCAGCGCACCAGCGCCTCGACGCCGGTCAGGCGGCCGGTATCGATTTCCACCTGCGGCTGGAAGTTGAGGAACATTTCCTCTTTTTCCAGCGAGCGGCGCAGGAACGTTTCCAGGCGCAGGCGCTCGACGCCTTCACCCGACATCGACGGCGCATACAGACGATAACCATTGCGTCCGCGCGCCTTGGCCTGGTACATGGCGACGTCGGCGTTGCGGATCAGCATATTCAAGTCGGTCGCGTCTTCCGGGAACAGCGAAATGCCGACCGAACCGGTGACAAACAATTCGTGGCCGGCCACCAGGAACGGGCGCTCGAACATGGCCACCAGTTTTTCCGCCACGTGCGCGGCGCCAAACTGGCCATCGACGTTTTCCAGCAAGACGATGAATTCATCGCCACCCAGGCGCGCCAGCGTATCGCCTTCGCGCAGCTTGTCCTGCAGCGCGCGCGCCACCTGTTTCAGCAATTCGTCGCCAATGTGGTGGCCCAGCGTGTCGTTGACGTTCTTGAAGCGGTCCAGGTCAATGAACAGCACCGCCAGTTGTTCGTGCTCGCGCGTGGCGCGCTGCAGCGCGTGGTGCAGGCGGTCGTGGAACAGCAGCCGGTTCGGCAGCGCCGTCAGCGGGTCGTGGTGCGCCAGGTGGTCGAGCTTTTCCTGCGCTTCCTTGACCAGCGTGATGTCGCTGAACACGCCCACATAGTGGGTGGTCACGCCCTTGTTGTCGCGCACGGCGGACATGGTCAGCCATTCGAGGTACAGTTCGCCGTTCTTGCGCAAGTTCCAGATTTCACCACGCCAGAAGCCGGTCGCCACCAGTTCCGTCCACAGGGCACGATAGAAGAGCTCGTCGTGGCGCTCCGAGCTGGTCAGCGTGCGGTCGCGGCCCAGCGCTTCGGTTTCGGTATAACCGGTAATTTGCGTGAATGCGGGATTGACGGCCACGATGGTGCCCTGGGCGTCGATCACCATCACGCCGTCGGCAATGTGTTCCAGCACGGTGGCCGACAGGCGCAGTTTTTCCTCGGCTTCCTTGCGCGCCGTGATATCGGCATAGACCCAGATGCTGCCTTCGTTGGCGCGGGACGAATCAATCGCGCAGCCCGACACCAGGCACCAGAACAGCGAACCGTCGTTGCGGCGGTACTGGCGCTCTTCACTGAAGTCGGCGCCGTCTTTCAGCGCCGGATACTGGCGCTCGCCCGCTTCCTGGTATTCCGCTTCGGTCGGGAACACCAGCGCGGTCGATTCGCCCACCATGACGCCCGGTTCATAGCCAAACAATTCTTCGCAGCGGCGGTTGACGGACACGATGCTGCGGTTACGCACAAACATTACGCCGAACATCACGTTGTCGAGAATCGCGCTTTGCTCGGCCAGCAGCGCTTCGATGCGCATTTCATTGTGCTTGCGCTGGCTGATGTCGGAAATAATGCCGTCCACCCACGGCGCCTCGGCGCCGCGCTCGCCCGGTTGCGGCTGGCCGTTTTCCGCCACCCAGCGCTCAGTGCCAGTGGCGTCGATGATGCGGTATTCGATTTCATACGGCTTGCCGTCGCGGATCGCCTGCGCCAGCGCGCGGCGGTGCACGCGGCGGTCGTCCGGGCAAATCAGGTTGGCCCACGAATGGGTGGTGGAACGCATGAATTGCGCGGCCGGATAGCCGGAAATATCTTCGATCGCGTCCGACACGAAATCAATCGGACCGTCCGGGCGGAAGCGGAACACCGCGCCCGGCACCTGCGTCACGATGGTACGGAAGCGCTCTTCGCGCTGACCAATGTCTTCAAACAGGTGCTTGATCGCGACCCGCATCTGTTCCAGTTGGCCGGACAGGCGACCCAACTCATCGCGGCCAGTCAATTCCAGCCGGGTTTCAAAGTCGCCATGCGACAGGCGGTCGGAAAACCGCATCAGCTTGCGCAATGGGTTAATCAGGCGTTTATTCAGGAACAGCACGATCAGCAACAGCGAGACCGTCAGCTGCGCCGCCAGCACGAACACATACGACAACTGCTTTTCCCGCAGTTCCTGCTGGCTGCGGGCGTCGTCCATTTCCACCATGATGCGGCCGATCCGCTCGCCGCGCACCAGGATTTCGCGCTCGGCCCGGAACACGTGGCCGACCACGCTGCGCGGTGATTTCACGCTCATGAACTGGGTATCGGCCTGCCCCGTCACCTGCACCTGCAGCACCGAGCGGTCGCGCATCACCGATTCGACCAGCGAATGGGCCGACTCCGCATTCATGTTCCACAACGATTCCTGCATGCCCAAGGCCAGAATGTCGGCGTTGCGCTGCAGCGATTCATTGAGTGCGGTACGCGCTGATTGCTGTTCGTGGACCCCGATCAGCAGGTAGCTGCCGATCATCGCGGGAATCACCAGGCCGCCAAATACCACCAGCAGCAATGCGCCGTAGATGGACAGGCCGTACAGCGCGCTCAGCCGCGAGCGCAGTCTTCTATATATATTGCTAATCATGCACGGGCTGGGGACACTGGCCAGAATCTTGTCGGAAGGAATTTTTCAGTTGCAACAATTATGCACGCAAACACCGCTACAAGTCACGACTATGCGTGTTGTGCCGTCCTGCACAAAGGTGCCAAGCTTGTTATGATCGCGGCTCCCCATTTGATGGATCTTCAAGGAACCGTTATGACTTCTCCCATCTACACCGCGTCCGTCCCCGTGTTCCGCCAACTGCTGAGCAGCCTGCTGTCCATCCTGGACAAAGCCGAGGCCCATGTCAGCGACAAGAAACTCGACGCCAACGCACTGTTGCAATTCCGTCTCTTCCCGGACATGCTGCCGTTTACGCGCCAGATCCAGATCGCCGCCGACTTCGCCAAGGGCGCCGGCGCGCGCCTGGCGGGCCAGGAAGTGCCGGCCTACGAAGACACGGAAAAGACGTTTGCCGAACTCAAGGCCCGCATCACGAAAACCCTGGCCTTCCTCGATTCCCTGCCAGCATCGGCCTTCGATGGCGCCGAAGCACGCGACATCACCACCGGCAGCGGCGAAAAGACCAAGCAGTGGATCGGCAACACCTACCTGCACCACTACGCACTGCC
>JAIENA010000366.1 GCA_019751755.1 Burkholderiaceae bacterium
GCCACTTCGCGCTCCAGCATGCGGTCAAAAAAACGGTCTTCCACTGTATACACAAACAGCAGGCAAAACAGGCTGAAACACAACGCCGCCAGCAGCGCCACCAACACAAAGGCGGTCACCAGCTTGCGGCGCAATTGCGGACGGCTGGCGCTCATGGCCTGCCACCGTTTGCGGCCGGATCGGCGGCAACGGCAGCACCGGCTGCGGCATCGAGCCGAAAACCGACGCCGTGCACCGTCAGCAGCATCGCTTGCCCGAAGGGTTTATCGAGTTCCTGCCGCAACTGGTACAGGTGGGTGCGCAGCGCGTCGGAATCGGGCGGATCGTCGCCCCACAGGATACGGGTCAGTTCCGAGCGGCTGACCACCCGGGGATGCGCTTCGGCCAGCGCCAGCAAGATCTGGTAGCCGGCCGGCTGCAAATTCAGGTTGCGCCCGGCCCGCAACGCCTGCCGGGTGCGGCGATCCAGCCGCAAGAGCCCCACCGCCAGGACATTGTGCTGGTGGCGGCACGCCAGCGCCTGGCAGCGGGCCAGCAATTCTTCCATCGCAAACGGTTTGACCAGGTAATCGTCGGCGCCGCAGGCAAACCCTTCCAGCTTGTCGGCCAGGGTATCGCGCGCCGTCAGCATCAGCACCGGCACCCGGCGACTTTGCCGTTCGCGCAGACGGCGGCACAGTTCCAGACCATCGATACCGGGCAAGGCCAGGTCCAGCACCAGTAAATCATACTCGTTCGCCAGCGCCAGGCGCAGGCCCTGTTCGCCGTCGGCGGCGAAATCGACGCTATCGCCCCGCCCTTCCAGCGCGTCGGCCAGGTTGCGCGCCAGCGGCGCATGGTCTTCCACCACCAGAATGTGCATCGTGCGTCCGTCTCTCGTTAGGGTCCTTAATACCGGGCCAGCCACTGCAACTGGAGCGCATCGCCGAGGCGCCAGTCCATGGCCGCCACCAACGCATGCAGCAGCAACAGCGAGCGGTCGTATTGCGGCGCCTGCTGCTGCGCGGCGCGCGCGGCATCCCATCCATTGGTGTGAAATGCCGCCAGGATGTGTACGCTGTATTCTTCCGCCGTGCGGGGACGTGGCGCCGGCGTATGGCCCAGCGCCATCACCATGGCTTCCGCCACCGACCAGGTCGACCACGGATTCTGCCCGGTCACGAGGCGCCCGTCCACCACCGTGGTGTCGACGAACAGCGGACCGGCGGTAAAGCGCGCCCCCCCGGGCCCGGGCCTGATCTTCCAGCAGCCAGGGAAAGCGCTGGCGCGCATCCTTCATCAACAGCAATTCCTCGGCATTGGAAAAACCCGTCATGCGCCGCCCCGCCACCAGCGGCGTCCCATCGGCCAGCCGCACATCGAGCAGCGCCGCCGGGCCATGGCACACCGCGCCGACCACGCCATGCGCGGCGATCGCGCCTGCGATGCGCGCCACCTCCGGGTTGGCGGGAAAATCAAACATGGCGCCCTTGCCGCCGGCAAAATAAACGGCGGCGTAGCGGGCCGGATCGACCTGCGCCAGCGCCAGGCTGGCGTTCACTTTGCGCTGCGCGGCGGGATCGTTGAGAAAAGCGTAATCGGCGTCGCCCATGTCGTCATGGTCGATCCGGGCAAACGGTTCGCCGCCCTGGGGCGACGCGATGTCCACCTCGAAGCCATTGGCGCGGAACACGTAATAAGCACGCGACAGTTCCGTCAATTCATAGCCGGCTTTCTTGACGCCGCCGGGGAAGTGGGACGTGCTGCTAACGACGATCAGGATGTGGCCGCGCTGCGGCGCCGCCTGTTGCAGGTAAGGTAAGCTGGCGGGAGTGGCGTTGCGGTTGGCCGGCGCCACGGCATCGAATTGATAGCCGCGCGCGTACAGAAACAGCGCCGCAGCCAGCACGGCCGCGGCGGCGGCGAGCCAGGCGGCCGCACGCAAACAGGCACGAAGCAGCGTACGTAAGCTCGGGTGCAACATGGAAGCCTCCATCGACAAATGAAAGCGTCATGCTGGTCCCGCCAGTGTGAAACGGATGTGAAGTACAGGGGTGGAGTTAAGCCCAGAAACCGTGATGCGGCACGGCCGCCTCGTCTTCCAGCAGCGGCCCCACCACGCCGATCGGGCGCTGGCCACGGGCAAACACGTCGCGGCATGGCAGTGAGAAGGTCGGATTTTCCGGGTGCGCGCCCGTCAATCCCAGCAAGGTGTGCTCGGACAGCGCATACACCACGCGCCCGACGTTGGTCCAATAGACGGCGCCGGCGCACATGCAGCACGGTTCCGCGCTGGTAAACAAGGTAGCCTTGGCCATTTGTTCCGGGCTGAGGACCTTGGCCGCCGCCGCCACCGCCAGCAATTCCGCGTGCTGGGTCGGGTCGCCCGGCGGCATCGAGTTGTTCCCCGCGCGCGCCACCACGTTGCCGTGCTCATCAGCCACCAGCGCGGCAAACGGATGACGGCCCCGCGCCCGCGATTCAGCGGACAAGGTGATGGTTTCGCGCAGCAGCGCGAGGTCGGTGGGATTGAGGGATTCTATGCTCATGGTATATGTCTCCGGCAATGATCGGTATGCGACCATCTTATCCCGCCGTCCGGCCACCACTATCACGCCAAAGCACCGGTCCCTATAAGTAAAAAGCCACCTCGCTGGCCAAGGTGGCTAGTCACATTAACGCTTTTTGTCGGCGTCGACTTCGTCCGGACGCAATTTGCCGGCCAGTTTGTCCAGCACGCCGTTGACGTATTTGTGGCCGTCGATACCGCCAAACGACTTGGTCAGTTCCACCGCTTCGTTGATGACCACGCGGTAAGGGATTTCCGGGTGATTTTTGAATTCATACGCGCCGATCAGCAGCACCGCATGTTCGATCGGCGACAGTTCACCAATACCGCGATCGACCAGCGAGACGAAGGTTTCGCGCAGTTGCACCGAGTCGGCGATGGTGCCGCGCAGCAGGTTGGCGAAGAATTCCGCGTCGGCTTTTTCAAAGCCGTGCGCGTTGCGGATGTTGTTGACGATCTTGGTCGACTCTTCATTGTTCAGCAGCCACTGGTACAAGCCTTGCAGCGCGAACTCGCGCGCGCGGTGGCGCGGCGTGCGGCTCTTGCTCGGATTGGCGTGGAGGGATTTATCGGTCATGTTATTACCTGTCTTAAAAATGGAAAAAGACCGCTAGCGACGGCAAGTCGCCGCGGCCGCGGTCTTTCTGGGCCAGGGCTTACTCGTCGTAGCCGGCGTCTTGCTGCAATTCTTCCAGTGCGATGGACAGATTGGCCATCTCCACCGCCACGCGGGCAGCTTCCGCGCCTTTGACCGCCATGCGCACTTCGGCCTGCTCGTCGTTTTCCGTGGTCAGGATGGCGTTGGCGATCGGGATGCCAAAGTCCAGGCTGATACGGGTCACACCGGCGCCGGATTCATTCGACACCAGTTCGAAGTGGTAAGTTTCGCCGCGGATGATGGCGCCGAGCGCGATCAGTGCGTCGAATTGCTGGGATTCGGCCAGCTTTTGCAGGATCAGTGGCACTTCCAGCGCGCCCGGCACGGTCACGTGCAGCACGTCTTCGTCCGCCACGCCCAGGTGTTTCAGTTCCGCCAGGCAAGCGGACAGCAGGCCGTGGCACACGTCTTCATTGAAACGGGCCTGGACGATACCGACGCGCAGACCTTCGCCGGACAGATTGGTTTCGTAGCTTCCTACAGTCATGGCAGCCCCTTATGGCAATAGTATGTTGTAATCAGTGGTACCTGACACCAA
>JAIENA010000069.1 GCA_019751755.1 Burkholderiaceae bacterium
ACGTGGGAATCGCTCCCACGAGGGCATGCATCGAGCATGTCCCTATGCACTCAGCGGCATAGGCGTTGCGGTCGTCACCCGACTTTAGGCCATCAACGGCGCGGGCTGAACTTGCATAGGGGTAATCGCAAACCGCTGTTCGGCTTGCCATACGTCATAGGCGCTCTGTTCCGCCAGCCACAGGCGCGCCTCCCCGCCACGGTCAACACCCAGCCACGCCTCAATGCGCAAAGCCATTTCAGGCGAAATGGCGGCGCGACCATTGAGGACGCGGGAAAGCGTGACACGGTTCACGTTCAGTTGCTGGGCGGCTTCCGTCACGGACAGCCCCAGCGCGGGCAAAACGTCGTCGCGTAGCGTGAGCCCCGGATGGGGTGGATTAAACATGCGTGCCATGATATTTCTCTCTTAATGATAATCTTGATAATCGACCAGCACGGCGTCCACACCATCAAATCTGAACGTCATACGCCAATTGCCGTTAACTTTGACTGAAAAATGCCCGTTGAATTCGCCCTTCAAGGGATGCAATCCCCAGCCCGGCAAGTTCATACCTTGTGGACTGCTAGCCTCATTCAAGCGGCGCAACATGGCACCAAGCTTGGGCGCGTGGGCCGCCTGAATGCCTGCCATGCTTCCTGTCTCAAAAAAAACTTTCAGACCTTTGTGCTGGAATGTCTTTATCATGCCTAATTGTAGCGCGTAACGCCTCACGCATCAATGCATGGCAACCTTCGCATACGGCCGGGTCAGCACCAGCGAACAGAGCGCCGACAATCAGCGCCCGCAGTTCGCCGCCATGCTGGCGCAGATTCGAAACGGGGAAATGCTGGTAGTCGCCAAGCTGGACCGCCTTGGCCGCGACGCTCAGGACGTGGGCGCCACCATCAAGCTGCTGGCGAGCCACAAGATTGCCGTCATCGTGTTACAGCTCGACGCGCTGAACCTAACCTCTCCGGCGGGCAAGCTGATGCTGACCATGCTGGCGGCCTTGGCGGAAATGGAGCGGGATTTGTTGGTGGAGCGGACACAGGCCGGGCTGGCGCGCGCCAAGAGCGAGGGCAAGACGCTGGGCCGACCATCGAAGACCACTGCGGAGCAGCGGGCGGAAATCGTGGCTAAGTTTGCGGCTGGCGAGAGCGTCAGCGCGCTGGCCCGGCAGTATGGCGTGTCGCGCGCCAATATCCTGAGCGTGGTACGTGTGCCATGAGTGGTTGGGTTATGGCACCCAGTCTGCAGGACCGTTAATTACCTGAATGCCGTTCTCCCGAAGCAGCGCTCCAAACGTGTCGAAGTGGTCCGAGCCGCAAATAAAAAGAAGCGGCCAACTCTCGAGCTGAAGAATCTTGGCGAGCCAGAATCGTTCGCGTGCTGGCGGCATGTACCTATCCTCAAATTCCAGTTCGCACTCTGCGAGTTGCTGTGCTGATAATGTTGTGTCAATAGGTTCAAATGCCGGAAAGCTTTTCCGCAACTCAACGCGGTCTTCCCAGCTTGCATCGCAGTAAGCGGATTGGATTTGCAAATACCGGCATACCTGAGCGCCAATGGTTTCCGTGACGCTATGCTTTCGCAACCCAACCGAATCTATTTCCTCAGCTATTGCAAGTACGCCATAATTTTTGCAAATCGCCGTCAACACGGTATTGAAACTTTCAGCTGCAACACCTCCGCACGTTCCACATTGCAACGGATGACTCGTGCCAAGCAATATCACTGTACGCACATTCCCTCCATCAGCATGAATTTATCCGGACCGAAAATGCCTACACAGTGCCTACATGGAACATGCAAACGGCGAAGAAAGAACAAGGGGTTACACACAAAAGCATGTAACCCCTTGTTTTTAATACTGAATTTTGGTGCGGCTGCCGGAACCGCACTACAGAGCTAGATTGCTGCCCCTTTTTGAAAAAGTACCGTCAAAAATACCGCCAAAACAAAAAGTGCCGTCACCGGCAACTGTAGGGCGGATTGTAATCCGCCATGCATGCGTGCCCCGCGCATCTCAAACTGTGCACGGCAAAAGCGATCCGCTCCAAACGTGTCGCTTGCAAACGCCGGTGCCAGGCATAAAATGAAGGCCTCACATGTGGGAATCGCTCCCACGAGGGCATGCATCGCGCATGTCCCTATGCTCTCAGCGGCATAGGCGTCGCAGTCGTCACCTGCCTGCAGATAGAGCGCCAAGACGCGCTTTCGTAAGTCGATCAAGCTGGCATTGCACGGAAACGTGGCCAGCGACTAGAAAAGCCGCCGAAATCCGGTGGCATGCCTTACCGGTCAGCGCCCTTGCGGCGCTATATGGCAAGGACAAGTTCCTTGCATCGATAGGCCCGCACGTCCCATGTGTGCGTTTGCGGGCCGCATCAAGCCCTGCGTTGCGTTCTGCGCGGCTGGCATGCACCTCCAGTAGCGGTATCGCTGGAAGCCAGCACACGCATGAACCGCCAACGCTGGCGCTTCCGACTCCCGGTGACCGCCGCACACCATGCGACGCCAATATCACCAAGAACGGTTGTCACGGATGCGAGCCCGCGCGTCGTTACTGGCGGCGTGCTGCCAGTGACGACGCGCTGCAAGGGGCTTAAACCCTCGTGGCAAGCGGTATTTTTCCGCGTGACGGTAGTCAGTGACGGGGCCAAGCGCCCCACTTCGCCAGCAAGCCTTGCGAAGTCCTTTGCCCGCTTCGGGCTGGTTAGTTGAAGTTGATCCGTGCACGAGGTGCACTCCATGGACCCTGGGTGATTGGTCCCCGCTGCGGCAGTTCCCTCCGGGAACGCGCAGCGGTGCCAAACGCGCATGCGGCACGGGCAGGCAGTAACAGCAACCGCATACCCGGGGGTGGTGCCCCGAGGCCTGTATTTCCAAACCCATCCTGCTGCGGCAGTACGGGCGGCCAGAAACACTCACCGGACACGCTTACACCACGCAGTACCGAAGTTTGTTTGTTGACCCCGAATGATCGGAAGGAGGATTTTGCTATGCACGACTTGAACCACCAGCTCAAGCAGCTATGTCAACGCAACCGGGACGGCAGCTTTGCCACGCAGGCCGACCGCGAGCGTTTATTGACCCTGTGCGCGAACGACCTGGCGCAACGGGGCTTCCAGCATCTGAATGCCGACAGCCTGAAACCCAAACATGTGGCGGCGCTGCTCGACAAATCTAGCAGGATGGCATCGTAGGCCGCCGATAAACCCCATTCTTGTCGCCTGATCCATATTTCCCCATGGATTCCCGCTTTCGATTTCTCAAGGAGCATGAAGTATGAAACAGGTAGAGTGAGGCGTACTGAGCGTTGCGTGTCGCTGAAAACACGCCATCGGTGTCGGCTAGCAGGGTGCGGGGACTGACAACCTGTGTGCGCCTGAATGGTTGGCATCGCTCGCGCTGGCGACGCACGGAATGCACTGATGCATCCGGCGATTGAAAGTTAAAATATTGCCTATCTTATTGAGTGCTGGAATTTTCTTCAATGCTATCAGCCGATGCTTTCGCTGGTATTCAATGTTTCTCGACCACTATTTTTTTCCTTTAACGTTTTTCACATCATTTAGGAGCTTCAGGCAGCCGTTCTTGACCACTGGGTTCATCGGATTATGCAGCGTCGCAGCCGTAAATATTAGTTCACGGGACAGCGCGACAAGCGCGCTAGACGTCTCAAAAAAATTTTCGAGATCAGTCAGTGGTGATATTCCTCGTGGGCTAGGAGGGCGGTTTCAAGAACCAACTGCAACACTGGGTTAATTAACAGTAATATCCGGATTATTTAATTGTGCCATGTG
>JAIENA010000403.1 GCA_019751755.1 Burkholderiaceae bacterium
CAACGGCGCTCCGCGTAGCGAAGCCGCCATTGCAAGCGTCGCGGTGTCAGTATTTGTACGTCATGCCGAGTACAAACGTGCGCCCCGAATGCACATACAGCAGCGTGTCATTACGCTGCGAGTCGCGACCATAGCGCAGCGGCGTGTCCGTCAGGTTTTGCCCTTCGAACGTCACCCGCAGCTTCGGCGTGATGTTGTACGACACGCTGAAGTCCACGTTCGACGAACCATCGACGATGGTGTAATCGTGGCCCGCCACATCCCCCAGCACGCTTTGCAGGTACGACGAACGGTACGCTTTCGACACCCGCGCACTGAACTTCGGATCTTCGTAATACAGCGTGATGTTGTGCGCCTTGGGCGACAGGCCCGTGAAGTTGGCGGTCTGGCTCAGTAACTCGTTGGCCGCCGTGTTCGGGTTGTCGACCCGCGTGATGTAGGTGATGTTCGACTTTACCCTGGTGTAGTTCAGCAGCGCGCCGAAATTGCTCCATGGGCCCGGCAGGAACGTAAACGGCGCCTGCCAGTTGAATTCCAGCCCATTTAACGGGCCGCCCGGTGTGTTGACCTTGCGGTTCACCACTACCGTGGTGCCGGGCAGGGTGGCACAGGCCGGCGTGCCGCCGGTGATCGAGCAGCCGCCGCCCAGCAGAATGGAATCCGGCAAACCCAGCGACGAGAACACCGCGCGCTCCGAGACGCCCTGGATAAAGGTGTTGATCTCCTTGCGGAAGGCGCCCAGCGACAGCATGGCGTTCTTGGCGTAATACCACTCCGCTTGCAAGTCATAGGTCTTGGCGCGGATCGGGTCCAGGTTCGGGTTGCCGATGGTGACGGTCTGGCTTTGCGATGACAGCGTGGTCGATGGCGCCAGGTCGGTGTACTCGGGCCGCGACAGGGTCTTGCCGGCCGAGAAGCGCAACAGCACATCGGCCGGCATTTGCGCCGTCACGTTCAAGGCCGGCAGCCAGTCGCGGTACTTGTGCGTGTACGTGGCCGGCGTCAGCGTGCCGTTGGCGTTGACCAGCGCGTACGATGTCGCCTTGGTTTCCGCGCCGCGCACGCCGACATTGCCGCGTACCGGAATCGGACCCACGTCGTAGCGGAAGTCGGCCATCGCATACAGCGCGTTGATGGATTCCTCCACCCCGCGGTTGGCCTGGCCCAGCAAGTTGTATTCGGAGCCCGGCACTTTCGAGCAATGGCACTCGATGTCATACACCTGGCGGAATTTGTCGAGGTCCACCGCGACCCACGAGGTTGGCACGCCGCTGCCGCCCAGGCCACGACCGAAACCATCGATCTGGCGCGTGATGCTGGCCATGCTGACGCCGGCCGGTAACGCCAGGCCATTGCCGCCGGACGCGATTTCCACGTTGGTCCAGGTGTTCTTGCGGGCCGACAGGCCTCCGCGCAAGGTGAGGTTGTCGCTGACTTCAAAGCTGGCGTTGAGCGCGTTGGTTTTCAGCTTGTTCTTGGTGTGCAGGTAGCGTCCCACGAACTGGCCGTGGAAGGTGCCGTCCGCTTCCTGCGGCGCAAACGTGAATTTGCTCGGGTCGGCCACGTTGATGCCGAAATTGAGCGTCGGTACATTGCGGTTCTGGCGGAAGTCCCATGAGAAACCGTTGATGTTGGGCGCATCGAATTGCACCGTGGCGCGCATCGGTTCATCGAGATCGGAATTCGAGACGCCGGTCAGGAAGTCCACCTTGAAACGATCCGAAAAATCGTGGCGGCCTGAAATCACGTGCTGGCGGAACAGCGTGGTGTACACATCCAGCAAGCCTTCGGTGCGGATGTCGACCGCGTTGAATTTCGCATAGTCCCAGCTGCCGTTGCTGTCGAAATGCGATTCCAGGATCGACGATTGCGGCTTGCCGTTCGATTGCGCCAGGCTGCGGCCAAACGAAATCGCGGAGATGTAATTGTCGTAGCGTTTGTTGTCGAACTTGCCGCCCAGCAGATCGAGGTTCAACTCGGTCTTGCTGTCCGGGCGCCATTGCAGCGAACCGGTGGCGCCGCTGCGCTGGTAATCGGTCAGGGAGCGGCGGTAGCGCGGGATGCGCGGCGCGAACGCGCCGGAGCCGGCGGCCGGATTGGCCACGGTGCCGCCATAGTTATCGGTGCGGCCCATCACGTCGGTGTAGGCGCCCAGATTAGAGGTGCGCGGCACGCCGACACCGCAGTTGGCTGCATCGATGCCTTTCACGGCGCTGTTGGCCGGGCTTTGCGGCGCATAGCCGGCCGGCGAACAAAAGCCGCCGTCGGCGCTGGCCGACAGCAGTTCCACCGCCTCGTAGCCTTCTTCCTGGACGGTGCGGCGCGAATGCGCCAGCGAGATCAAGGCGCCGAATTTGCCGATGCCGGTGTCCCAGCGGTTCGAGTACAGCGCCGTCACGCGCGGTTCGGCCTTGCGCACCAGCGAGTTGTAGCTGGTTTGGCCGCCCAGGCTGAAGGTTTCGCCTTTGAAGTCGAACGGGCGCGCGGTGCGCAAGTCGACGGTGGCGCCGAGCGATCCTTCTTCCACCCCGGCTTCCGAGGTTTTACGCACTTCCAGGCTGTTGAACAATTCCGAGGCGAACACCGAAAAGTCGAAGCCCCGGCCCCGGTTGGTGCTGCCGTTGATGTCGGACGCGCCGGTGGCGGCCACGCCTTCGATGCCATTGATGCGCACCCGCGTAAAACCGGCGTTCAGGCCTCGCACCGTGATTTGTTTACCTTCGCCGCCATCGCCGCGCGACAGCGAGACGCCAGGGACGCGCTGCAGCGATTCGGCCAGGTTGGCATCGGGGAATTTCGCGATGTCCTCGGCCTTGATGACGTCCAGGATGCCGTCGCTGTTTTTCTTGGTGTTGAGGGCGCTGTTCAAACTGGCGCGGAAGCCGGTCACCACGACCGATTCGATATTGTCATTGCCGCTGGCGGCTTGCTGGGCCGAGGCCGGGGCCGCACTGGTCAGCGCCAGCACGGCCAGGGCAATCGGGGTAATCGCGGTCTTGCCAAAGTTAATGGACGTGATGTTAATGGGCGTGAAGCGGCCGGCCGCAAGGCGGCCAGGGTGATGCCGTGTCTTCATTGACTGTTTCCTCTGGTTCTCTTTATTGGAAATCGGCGCGCGCCCCCTCTGGGTACGAGGATGATATGCGCTTTCGTTCTAAAGAAATCCGCAACAGTAAAAACACTCAGGCCATTGATCAGCGTGCCTGGATGCGCGACGGGGCAACGGGTGCTGGAAGCAGTGGTGGCGGAAATGGCATTCCGGACAAAGGGGAAATTCAATCTCGATGCAAAATGACAACATATAAATTGCCATTGTTGCTTGCAACGGGTAAGGTGGTCAGGTCTTAACGCTGAGTATGTTGCTGTTTCAAAATGACAATCGTGTTTTCCAGGCCGTCGTCGGCCCTATGCGCCGCCATCAGCACTTTGCTGTTGGCTGTAACGCATATGGCGGCGCACGCCACCTCGTCGACTGACGAGGAGGACATGGCGTTGTACAGCATGAGCAAGTCGACCATCAGCCTGGCGACCGGCTCCCAGCAATTGCTGCGCCGCGCCCCGGCCGTGGCCAGCGTGATTACTGCGGACGATATCGCCGCCATGGGCGCGACCGACCTGGATCAGGTGCTGGAAACCGTCCCCGGTCTTCACGTGACGCGCGCCACCACCACCAATGCGCCGAACTACATCATTCGCGGGATCGGTGGCGGTGCTCCCAGCAACCCGCAAATCCTGGTGCTGCTGAACGGCTTGCGGATGACCACGGACTTCAATGGCGACAAGGGCAATATGTGG
>JAIENA010000230.1 GCA_019751755.1 Burkholderiaceae bacterium
GAACAGAATGCTTTCTTAGAACTGCGCGCGCGTTTCTAAGATTCACGATGCCCTCATCCCGGAGATTTCCAATGTGCCAGTGAACGCTGTTAGCAAAGCCGTCATATGATTGCCGAAATTTTAGGTGACTGGCTGCTAACGCCGAAAGCGGCCCGTCGGAAAACAGTTGTTTTGCGATATTCCAACGCCCAAAGAAAACGTTCGATTTTCTAGGCCGCAGCCGCGACCGCGCCAAAGATCAGCGACTGGTGTGCCGCCATGCCGGCCATAGCGCCGTCGGCGACCGCGAACGCCACACTCGGCGCGATGCGTGCAGCGTCACCGCAGCAATAAACGCCTGTCACGGTGGTGGCTTTCTGCGCGTCGGTGCGCACGTACTTGCCCGTTGGCCCTTGCTCCAGCGCGCAGCCAAGTTGTTCGGCAAGCGGACTGCCGCTGAAGGTGCGACTCATCACGAACAGGCCGGCCATCGCCTGGCTGCGGCCATCGCCCAGCACGACGTCTGCTTTGCCAGAAATACGCATCACCGGTGTGCGCTCCACCACTACGCCGCGCTGCGCCAGCGCAGCCATCTGTGTCTCGTCCGGGTCGAACGCGCCGTTGAGGAACAACGTCACCTGCCCCCAGTCGGGTAGCATCATGGCATGGTGCATCGACAACGGTCCGGTTGCCAGCACACCGATACTGCCTTGCTCCAGCTCATAGCCGTCGCAGTAAGGACATGGAAACACGCTGCTGCCCCAACGTTCGGCCAGTCCCTCCAACGAAGGCAGTTGGTCAACCACGCCGGTCGCCAACACCAGCCGGCGCGCCTGGAACACGCAGCCATCATGAAGCGTGACGCTAAAACGATCATCGTTAGCGACCGCCATCGTTGCTGTACCCTCCTGCCATGTGACATTGGGATAGGCCAGCAGCTGCGTTCGCCCATCGGCTGCAATGGCCGACGCCTCACGTCCGTCCTGCGTCAGAAATCCGTGCGAATGACGAGTGTAGCGGTTACGGCGCTGACCGGCGTCTATCACCAGCACGCGGCGGCGCGCCCGCGCCAGTTGCATCGCTGCGGACAGCCCCGCATAGCTGCCGCCGACGACGATAGCGTCGAACTCATTTTTTGGGTGATGGGTGTGCATGGTTTCCTCCTTGGTGTCTCGCATATTGACGGTTGAAGCGCTCCGACAGATCGGCCAGCGTGACATCCTTGAAGCGCTCGATCAACAACGCTTCGGCTTCATCAAAGGCACTCGCCAGCGACTGGTTGACGACCTTCTCGACCAAGCATTCTGGATGGTCGACCCGGTTCCCCATCGCGAACACGGTGGGCGATCCGAGCGCTTCGTAAATGTCGCGCAAAGTCACTTTCCGCAGGTCACAGGTGATGTTCCAGCCGCCACCGTGACCCTTGCCGGAGCCGACGTAGCCGCGCTCGCGCAGGCCGGCTAGTACGCGTCGCACCAGCACCGGGTTGGTGCCCAGGTAGCCCGCCAGTTCCTCGGAGGTCAATGGGCGCTCGCTGTGCGCCATGTGCAGCAGCACGTGCAGGATTGATGAAAGCTTGCTGTCTCTTCTCATGTAACTAATGATAGTACATAATCGACGTCTGCGCTGGCAGTGCCGAAGAAATTAAGAAGATATCTTCCAGATAGGGCGAATTCGGCTATGGCTTGGCCACTACGCGGGCAGCCGCAAAGAGTACGTCCATTTTGGCGCGGTGCGATCTCGGTTGGATGGTGTCCCCAGCACTGTTCAGTGACGGATTGGATCGTGGCTGAGATGCCGGTCCCGCATCAGACCATCTGCAACCGGCCTCCCACGATCGCAGGAGAAAACGCATGACGGCAGGCGAGAGCGCTGCTCTAAATACGGCTTACCTTGAGCGGGCGACGCAGGGCTTGCGCGAAGCGGGCAAGCTGCCCGACGATGGCATGCGGCAATACCTGTCGCCACTGGGCTGGGAGCACATCAACCTGACCGGGGAATGCGTTTGGCGGCAGCGCCGGAACGTTGAAGAGGGAAATTTCCATCCGCTTCGCGGCGACAGCATCGGCATAGTGCGAAGGTTAGCGCCGGAAACGAATCGATTGCTGGATCCTAGATCGCTTCTCAACAACTGAAGAGGACCGCTTGTGGCCGGAAGCAGAACCTCGTCCTCGCCGAAGCACTGTCTTTATACGCGGGTGCCGGCGTCGGTATGTCCAATATCAGCGCCGCTGGCTATCAAGGCACGACGCTGCGCAGCTTTGATAAGCATACGCAGAACAACTTTGCTTACGGCCTGACAGTTGGCATGGGTTATCGCCTGAACCAAGTATTCACGGTGGGATTGGGTTATCGTTACGTCGGCTTGGGCGAGACTCAAACCGGCATCAACAACTTTATCAACAGAAGCGGGACAAAAGACGAGCACCATGAAGGCAAGCTCAATGAACAGAATGCTTTCTTAGAACTGCGCGCGCGTTTCTAAGATTCACGATGCCCCCATCCGGGCAGTTACCCGGACGGGGCATCATGGACATGGCTTAAGAATCATTGAATTACTCCGCCCCGCCATTGCGCGCTGTTGGTAAAGCCGTCATATGATTGCTGAAATTTTAGGTGACTGGCTGCTGCCGCCCCGAAGCTGCCCTTGCGGCACCTCCGCTTTCGCTGACTAAAACAGCGGCTCATCATCACTCAATGGCCTTCGAAGAATTGAACCATTTTTGACAAGGGAATCAGTGCGAACCCAATATACAAAAAACATGCCGACGCCTGCCTGAATTTCCATCCTTTTTCTGAGAAATCACTCTTCTCGCGCCAGAAGAACACACGAAACGGGTCCTTTTCCGCTGGATGCACATTTGCGTTTGCGATACCGGAACAAACGACGGCCATCGCAGTTGAAAGATAGAATGCATGTATTAAGAAGTCGTAATAAATCATGTGTTATTCAAAAAAAATAGGATTATTCTTCTGTGGCAGCTATCGCCCCTAACGCGACCTTCAACCTTCCCGGAAGCCACCATTAAACGTCAAATTGAAGGGCGCACGGACCGATCATTAAATTTTATCAAGGGCTTCCTCAAGCATCATTATTACCGATGTGGGATATCATCCTCACCGGAAAATGCTTTTTAGAAGAGGTTTTGCAGCTGAAATTTTACTTCGCCAATGCCCGCTGACCTTTGGAATGGAGTCTTGTATGTCACTCACTCTTCGGTGGTAAAAGATGTGCTCACTCGGATCGAGAAGCTCCCCTGGATTAGAAAAGTTCTGTGAATGAATGAACGCCACTCTGGCTAGCGGCCCCAAAGACATGAAGCCAATTGCAGGTCCATTGCATGTGGAGCATATACCCCGAGCCACTGAGGGAGCGGGCTGAAAGTGACGAAATTCAATGTCGATGACTTTTGGCAGCGTAATCGCTTGGGCCCTGATGGCTATAACGTCAGCGTAGGGTTGCTGGTAAATTGATTGGCATATGGTGCAGTGACAGAGAAATCGAGAAATTGGCGCTCCATGCACATAGAAGCGTACTTTGCCACAATTGCATGAGCATTCTTGTTGTATTTGAATGGGTTTCATTGTACTTACAGTCCGCTATTGGCCGGTAGCAGTTACAAACACTGCCACAGCAACTTGCCTGTTTGGCCCGCCGGATCAATAAACGCATATGCAATTCCAGCGTCACCGAAGTTCACAGAGAACGGAACATTCACTGAGTCAAGCTGAAGTAGAAGTCGCCATGCACCTTCATCAGGAAACTCGTCTCCCTGAAGAAAGATAGGCGCTCCGCCTACCTTATTGCCCTCAAGCGCTTCGGCA
>JAIENA010000141.1 GCA_019751755.1 Burkholderiaceae bacterium
AGCGGCAAGCCGCGCTCCAGCGCCGCGCGGATCAGGGGTAAGGTGGTGGCGTCGCGGGCATGGTCTTGCGGCAGCGATGGGTCGCGCACCGCCTGCCCATACAGGCCGGCATGCACATTCGATGGCGCGCCGGTCAGCATCACGCCATCGGCAATGTCGAGCAGCGCGGCGATATCGATCTCCGGGCCCAGCGCCGGCACGATCACCGGCATGCAAGCCGCGCCCTTGACGACGGCATCCACATACTTGTGTTGCGCGGCGTAATAAGGGTGCGCACCGATCTGGTGGCTGCACGATGGAACGAGGACAACGGGGTGGCGCATGACATGGCATATTTGTTAAGCTGGATCCATCATATGCCTGTTTTGGTATGATGACGAGCGCCACTTTTAGCAAATCGATAGAACCACTTTATGACGCCCGTCTCGGACATGCTGGCCGCCACGCTGGCGCAAACCGACTTCCAGCCCCGCCTGCCGCGCCAGCGCCGCCTGTATGAAGCGGCCAAGGCGGCGATCTACCAGCAGCGGCTGGCGGCTGGCAGCAAACTGCCGTCGAGCCGCGACCTCGCCGCCGATCTGGGGATCGCCCGCAATACCGTGATGGCCGCGTTCGAGCAGTTGGCGGCGGAAGGCTATGTCGTCAGTGTCGCAGGCAGCGGCACCTATGTCGCCGATTTGCAGGCCATGGCACGGGCGCAGCGGGGCGAACGCCAGATGCGCGCCGCCCGGCCAGTGCCAGCAGCGCCCGGTGCCGATGCCGACACGGATAACGCGGATAGAATGGACAACGCGGACAACGCCGACAACACGGCAGCCTTGCCCGCTGCCGCCACGCTGTCGCGGCGCGGCCGCGAACTGACACAGTTTGCCGCCGGCGCCCGCTATGAAATCCAGCCCTTCGCACCGGGCGAACCGGATTTTTCATCGTTCCCCGTCAAGCAGTGGCAGCGCCTGCAAAACCGCGTGTGGCGCGATGGCCGGGCCGACTTGCTCGACTATGGCCAGTCTGGCGGCTACCTGCCGCTGCGCCGCGCCATTACCGACTACCTGCGCCTGTCGCGCTCCGTCAGCGTCTCGGTCGAGCAGGTCCTGATCACGTCCGGCACCCAGCAATCATTGGACCTGTGCGCGCAATTGCTGGCCGATGCGGGCGATACCGCCTGGGTCGAAGACCCGTGCTACTGGGGCGCGCGCCGGGTGTTCCAGGCCCGTGACCTGCAACTGCACCCGGTCACCGTCGATGCCGACGGCATGGCGCTCGATGCCGACGACCTGGCGACTTCGCCACGGCTGATATATGTCACGCCATCGCACCAGTATCCGACCGGGGCCGTGATGAGCCTGGCCCGGCGCCGCGCCTTGCTGGATGCGGCGGCGCGCAAGAACGCGTGGATCCTGGAAGACGATTACGACAGTGAATTTCGCTACAGCGGCCGTCCCCTCGCCTCGCTGCAAGGTCTGGACGGCGGCCACCGGGTGGTCTATATGGGCACCTTTTCCAAGGTGCTGTACCCGGGCATCAAGGTCGGCTACCTGGTCGCGCCACCGGCGCTGGTGGCGCCGTTTCAAAGCGCGCTGTACGACTTGCAACGGCCCGGCCAGATGATGGTGCAGGCGACGCTGGCGGACTTTATCGCGCTAGGCCACTTCACCACCCATGTGCGCAAGCTGCGGCACACCTATGGCGCGCGGCGCGAACTGCTGCGGCGTACCTTGTCGCACCACCTGGGAAGCGATGCCGGCCAACTGGCCACCATCAGCCGCCAGGAATCAGGACTGCACCTGGTGGTGGAACTGCCCGATTGGGCCGATGACGTGGCGCTGCATGGCCAGGCGCACGCGGCGGGATTGTCGGTCAATGCGCTGTCGACCTATTACCTGGCGCCGCCGATCCGTAAAGGACTGCTGGTCGGCTATGCCTACGTCACGGAGGAAAAGATCGCGCATGACGGTCAGCGGCTGGCGACGCTGATCCGCAACGCGCTGCGACGCGCATGACGCTAAGTACGACAATGACGCCAATCACGCCAGGCCGCCCGCCCCTCACACATGCAACAGCAAGTGCTCCCGCTCCCATGGACTGATCACCGTCATGAATTCCTGGTACTCCAGGTCCTTGATCGCCGCGTAGACGTCAATGAAGCGGTCGCCCAGCACATGCCGCAACTTGTCTTCACGGCGCAGGGCGGACAATGCTTCGGACAGGCTTTGCGGCAATTCATAGCGTAGTTCATAGGCGCTGCCGGTGGTGGCGGCGTTCGGCTCGATCTGTTCCGTCATGCCGAGATAACCGCAGGCCAGCGTCACCGCCAGCGCCAGGTAAGGGTTGGCGTCGGCGCCGATAATGCGGTTTTCCACGCGCCGGTCCTGCACGCCGGACTCCGGCACACGGAAACCCACGGTGCGGTTATCCACGCCCCACTGGATATTGATCGGCGCCGCCGTGTGGCGCACCAGACGGCGGTACGAATTCACATAGGGTGCGACGATGGCCAGCGCCGCCGGCATATAGCGCTGCAAGCCGCCAATGTAATGCTTGAACAGTGGTGACGGCGAGCCGTCTTCTTTGCTGAAGATGTTCTTGCCGGTCTTGCTGTCCGTGACACTCTGGTGCACGTGCATGGCCGATCCCGGCTCGCCCGCCATCGGCTTGGCCATGAAGGTCGCATACATGTCGTGCTTTAATGCCGCTTCACGCAGGGTGCGCTTGAAGAAGAACACCTTGTCCGCCAGGCTCAATGGTTCGCCGTGCAGGAAGTTGATTTCCATCTGGCCGGCGCCGATCTCGTGGATCAGCGTATCGACATCGAGCCCCATCAACTCGCAGTAATCGTAGATATCTTCGAACAGCGGATCGAATTCATTCACCGCGTCGATGCTGTACACCTGGCGGCTGGTTTCGGCCCGGCCGCTGCGGCCGATCGGCGCCTTCAACGGCAAATCGGGGTCGGCGTTTTTCGCCGTCAAATAAAACTCCAGCTCCGGCGCCACCACCGGTTGCCAGCCTTTATCCGCATACAGTTTCAGCACCCGCCGCAGCACGGTGCGCGGCGCGAAGTCGACCAGCGCGCCATCGGCAAAATAGCAATCGTGGATCACTTGCGCGGTGGGATCGACCGCCCACGGCACCATGGTGATGGTGGTCGGGTCGGCGCGCAAAATCATGTCGCGGTCGGTATTCGAAATCGCGCGGTCATACGCCACGTCGTCGGTCGGATAATTGCCCGTCACCGTCATGCCCAGCACGGCCTCGGGAATGCGCATGCCGCGCTCTTGCGTGAATTTCACGCGCGGCAAGATCTTGCCGCGCGCAACACCGGTCAGGTCGGGCACCAGGCACTCGATTTCCGTGACCCGGTTTTCGTTGAGCCACAGATCCATCTCGGTGTACGTAAAATTTTCCCGGATAGCCATATCAGCCTCGCTTGATGTCTTGATCGGACGCGGCCAAAAAGTGGGGAAATTCAAGGCCGCGCACTGCGTGTGTACAGACGGAAAGCGGCGTACCTAAGGGACGTGTTCCTGGTACGCGGGGCAGGCGGGGCTTGGTGCGATGGTGCGGCGCATGGCGTCAGTCTCTGGGCAGAGGCCTCTGTTGAGCGATAAGGCAATTTATCACATTTTCAGCAGGGATCCGGTGACAAAAAGACTAGTTGCAGCAGCGCAACTGCCCACTGCACGCGCCGCCACCGCTTATATGTGGCTTAGGCCGGCATTTCCGCGCTGATCGCGGCCCGCGTTTCCATCAGGATTTTCTTCAGTTCCGGCACGCACGAGCCGCAATTGCCGCCCGCCTTCACGCA
>JAIENA010000036.1 GCA_019751755.1 Burkholderiaceae bacterium
GCCTGCACCGCGTATTGTTCATAGGCCGTGATGAACACGATGTGCGCGCGCCGCGCCAGTGCGCGGGCGGCCGCGATACCGTCCATGCCCGGCATGCGCACGTCCAGGAACACGATATGCGGCTGGTGCACCTCGAACAATTCCAGCACCTCCATGCCGTTGCGCGCATCCGGTGTCAGCGCCAGTTCGGGCCACAGGCGCGCCAACTGGCTGCGCAAGTGTTCGCGCAGCAGTGGTTCATCGTCGGCGATCAGGGCGGTGACGGGGTGGGTGTGCATAGCGGTTCCTCACAGTGAAAATGCAGCTCGACCCGCAAGCCATGCGGCGCTGCCTCATGCATTTCAAGCCGCGCGCTGCTGCCGTAGCAGCCTTGCAGCCGCGCCTTGACGTTGGCCAGGCCGGTGCCGGGACCGGCCGATTCGGACAGGCCGACACCATTATCCTCGACCCATAACACCACGCTGTCCTGTTCGCGCCGGCCGCCCACTGCTATCTGTCCGCCGGTCATGGACGGATCGATGCCATGCTTGACGGCGTTTTCCACCAATGTCAGCAGGGTCATGGCCGGGAAGCGCAGGCGGTGCAATGCCGGCGCCACCGCCAGCGTGAATTGCAGCCGGTCCGGCATGCGCATGCGCATCAGTTCCAGGTAAGCCCGCACCAGCTGCAATTCCGTGTCCAGCGTGGCGTCGGCATCGGTCAGGCGCGGCATGGCGGCGCGCAGATAAGCGATCAGGTGGCGCAGCACCGGCGCGGCCTGGGCCGAACCGGATTCCACCAGCGCCAGCACATTGGCCAGCGTGTTGAACAGGAAGTGCGGCTCGATCTGCGCCTGCAGCAGGCGCAGGCGCGCGTCCAGCAAATCGCGCTCGAGCGCCAGCCGTTCGCGCTCGGCTTGCCGTTCGCGTTCCTTGCGCTGTAAATACAGCGCCACGCCGGTGAACAGCAGGCCGAACACCACCGTGATCAAGGTCAGCGCGACCAGACTCGCAGCGCCTTTGGTGGTGGCCAGGTAACCCGGAGGGTGACGTTCATCCGGCATGACCATCACGGCGATGGCAGCGACCGGGGCGCTCAGCCCAACCGCCGCCATGCGCGCCAGCGACAACGGTATCCAGCGCGGACGCCAGTGGCCCACCGCGCAATACGTGGCAAGCTGGACCAGGCTGACGGGGGCCACGTGGAGCAAGGCTTCCAGGAACGGCTGGCGGGTCAGCGTCGTCAGGCCCCACACCAGCAGGACCGTGTATAGCTCGACAGCGGCAAGTTGCCGCCAGGTGGGAAGGTAGGGGTGTCGCATCCGGCCAGCATAACCGTGAGGGCACCGTCGTTCAAGCCTCCATAACCGCCGTTCGTCGCATGGTATCGCCAGCGTCGCCCGCCAGCGCGGACGTCCTGCCTAAGATGGCCGTACATTCACTCCCGGAGACCCAGCATGTCCAGCGTCCTCTCATCCGGCCAGTCCGCCGTCGCGTATGCGCCGCTGCCATTGGCCAACCGCGCCCTGCAGGGCGCCATTGCACTGTGGTGCGGCGCCGCCATTCTGGGCCAGTTGCTGTTTGCCGCCTATGTGGCGCTGTTCTATGGTGGCGCGCTATGGCGGGGCACGCCCGAACACTGGAACAAGGTGCTGCCGAACGGCTACGTCGCAGGCGACACGGTCAGCAATGCCGCGCTGGGGACGCACATGCTGTTTGCCGCCGTCATCATGGTGTGTGGTGGGCTGCAATTGCTGCCGTGGCTGCGCCGTGCCGCGCCCCGGCTGCACCGCTGGACAGGGCGGATCTATGTCACCCTGGCCGTACTGGCCAGCCTGACCGGTTTGTACATGACGTGGTTTCGGGGTGACAGCCGGCGTCTGGTGCAGCATATCGGCATCAGTATCGCGGCGCTGTTGATCTTGCTGTGCGCCGCGCTGGCGGTGCATTACGCGCGCCAGCGACATTTCACGCAACACCGGCGCTGGGCGCTGCGGCTGTTCCTGGTGGTGGGCGCAGTCTGGTTCTTCCGCGTCGGGCTGATGTTCTGGATTGCCGTGAACCAGGGACCGGTGGGTTTCGATCCGAAGACCTTTACCGGGCCTTTCCTGAACTTCCTGTCGTTTGCGCAATACCTGGTGCCGCTGGCGATGCTGGAACTGATCATGCGGGTGCGTGAGCACGGTGGCGCGGCGGCCCGGTTGGCGGTGGCTACCTTGTTGCTGGTGCTGACCGCAGCGATGGCGGTCGGTATCGGCGTGGCGGCGATGTGGATGTGGCTGCCACGCCTGTAAGTTGCGCTGACGCTTACTCGACGAACACCACGGCGGTGCGCGCCGGTACCGTGAAGGTGCCGCTGGCCGCGTCATAGCGTGCCGCCTTGGCGCGGGCGTCGGCCGCGCCAGGCGCCGCCTGCACCGGGTGCAGCTGATAACGTTTGCCCTTCTCGGAGTCCGCCGTCACCGACTGTTCCACCTTGTCGACGTTGATCAGGTACGTGATGGTCTTGAAGCCCGCGCCCGCATAACCGGCGCCATCGAGGCGCGCGGCAATCACGGTCGGCACTTGTTGTGATCCCGTATTGAAGAAGTGCAGGCGCTGCCGGATGTCTTGCGCGGTGCGCATGCGGAACAGCGTTGAGCCGGCGCGGATTTTCAGCATATCGCGGAAGGCATCGCGCGCAAACGCGATATCGGCCGGCGACGGCTTGATGGCCGGGTTGGTCAGCACGGGTTTTAACAGCGCGTAGTCCTTGCCATTGTCTTCCTGCGGCGGCAGGCCGGTGCCAAAGTAATTGTCCTGATAGGTCCAGTCGAGACGGTTGAACCAGTCGCCCGACTCAAAACTGTTACGGTCCAGTGACTTTGAACGCAGGATATCCTGGCCGGCGTGGAAGTACGCCACGCCCTGGCTGAAGGCGTTGATGGCGGCGCCCAGCACTTGCACACGGGCACGCTCCGCGCTGCTGGTGGTGGCCGGCAGCTTGAAGGCGTTGGCGTCGTACAGCGTCTGGTTGTCGTGGTTTTCCACGTAGTTGACCACTTCCGACGGTTCGCTGGCATAGCCGGCCGGCTGGCCCGCGTAATCGATGGCTTGCGCTTGCACCACGCGGTCCTGGTAAGTTGGCAGCGGATAGCTGCGCAGCGTGCCCGTCAGGCCGATCCGCACCATATCGGCGGCGCGCAATAAATCCTCTTTGGGGCGCTGCGGCGCCTGTGCATTCGGGTCATACACCAGGCCGTTGATATAGCCCTGGCGCGCAAACATGTCCTGGCCGCCGTCACCCGCACCGCCGCCGCGCACCGCGTCGCGGCCACGGTCGCTGAAGGTGCCGATGGCGCTGCCGTTCAGCGACAGCTGCGACGCCTGCACGAAGCGCTTGCCGTTTTCCACTTCGCCAAAATTCCAGCCTTCGCCGATCAGGTGCACGTGGCGGCCGGCCGCCTGGTTGACGCGCGCCTGCAGCGCTTCCATCGCGGCGCGCGGCTGGTGGCCCATCAGGTCGAAGCGGAACGAATCGATCTTGTAATGGCGCGTCCACAGTGCCGTCGAATCGATCATCAGCTTGCCCATCATGCGGTGCTCCGTCGCCGTGTTGAAGCAGCAGGTCGATGCTTCAATCGCGCCCTTGTCACTGAGACGGTGGTAATAGCCGGGCACGATGCGGTCCAGTACCGATTGCTTGTCCTGGCCGGCGCGGTAGGTGTGGTTGTACACCACGTCCATGCCGACCCGCAGGCCGGTCTTGTGCAGCGCCATCACCATCTGGCGGAATTCCACGATACGGCGCGCACCGTCCGCCGCGTCGGACGCGTAGCTGCCTTCCGGTGCGCTGTAGTGGAACGGGTCATAGCCCCAGTT